>JAFUCC010000025.1 GCA_017459925.1 Eggerthellaceae bacterium | reverse complement strand
GTAGCGCAGCTCGATGGCGTTGGGGTCGTAAGGGTTGTCGGGCTCGCCGACCATTTTCAGCTTCTTGCCCGGCTTCAGCTTGTCCAGCACGAGGGCGCCGTCATGGTACTGGAACCCGGCGATGTGAAACGTGCTCATGATCCTCGAAGGCTCGTACATGATCTTCTCCCGTCCTCGCTCCTCCGATTTCCTGCATGTCCCATGCTACGGAATCGGCCGCATGACCCGTGTCCATCAAACGGGACTAGCTCGTCCTTTTGTGATACAGTGGCCGCATCAGGCAATCCCGCGCCCCGAGGAGGCAATCATGGCCGCGAACGGCAAGCAGAAGCTGAAGCTCCTCTACCTGTACAAGATGCTCGACGAGCAGACCGACGCAGAACACGGCCTCTCGATGGCCCAAATCCTGGAGAACCTCGCCGAGCTCGGCATCTCAGCCGAACGCAAGGGCATCTACAACGACCTCAACGTCCTGCGCGAGTTCGGCTGCACCATCGACACCATCCAGCACATGCCCGTCGAGTACACCATGAGCAAGACGGGCCTCGACCTGGCCGAGCTCACGCTGCTCGTCGACGCGGTTCAATCGAGTCGCTTTCTCACCGAGCGCACTGCGCAGCGCCTGGTGAAGAAGCTCTCGGCACTCGCCAGCGTCCACGAGCGCGCGGCGCTGAAGGGCCGCGTGCACGTCGACGGCCGTGTGAAGAGCCAGTCCGACTCGGTCTTCTACAACGTCGACACAATCCACGAAGCCATGCGGCGCAAGCGCAAGATCACGTTCCTCTACTACAAGTACGACGCGCAGCTGAAACCCGCGGTGCAGCACGGTGGCAAGCCCTACGTGCAGACGCCGGTGCACATCGTGTTCGCGAACGGCTACTACTACCTCATCGGCTGGTCCGACGCCCACGATGACTTCGTGCGCTTCCGCATCGACCGCATGAGACTCGTTCAGGTGACCGATGAGAAGGCGACCCGCAACCAGGAAATCGCCAACTACGCCTTCGAGGACTTCGCCTACCAGGCCTTCGGCATGTACGACGGGAAGCCCGTGCGCGCGAAGCTGCGCGTGGCCCCCGACGCCATGGACATCGTCTCCGACCGCTTCGGCACGGACTTGCCCGTGAAGCCCCGCAAGGACGGCGGCGCCGAGGTCTCCGTGACCGTGCGGAAAACCGCGCAATTCTTCGGATGGGTCGCCGGCATGAACGGGGCCGTCACCATAGCTGGGCCGAAGGCGCTAACCGAGGAGTACCGCGACTGGCTGCAGGAGCTGGCGGCGAGAGCCTAGACGCGCTTCCAACGCAGGTCGCATTTTTGGTTAGCTGCCATGCCTGCCGAATTTAGGTCGTGCACTGGCACGACGCGCGCACGCGTGTCGACCGAGCCCTGCCAAAGGACGGCCGGCTTGGGGCTCAGGCACACCACGGCGTCCGTCCATTCGAAGCGCAGCACCTCTAGGCCGCCGTACCATGCCTCCGCGAAGTCGTCCCACAACCGGTACCGCTCGACCAGCTCTCCCGCATCCTCCGTATGCACGTCCGCAGGGCCGCCCTGAAACGACAGCGACAACACGAGCCTGCCCTCGAGGTACACGGGGCCTTCGCCAGGTTCAGGGCAATCGGGAACGCTGTCCGCGCGATTCGTGTCGCCGAATGCTACGTGCGCGTACAGGTCGTTCTTCTCGCCCATGGCGCCCCATTCCTTTCCCGGCCGAATGGCCGTCGAGGGTTGCTTCTTGGGCATCACTATAACCAGGCGACTTTCGCTCCGAGTCCTCGTATCGGTACTCAGAGACTCGTTTCTCGCGCGCTTAACCGCGCGAGTTAAGCGCGCGCACGCGCGTAACAGACCGAAGCTCGCCCCGATGTCCCATGCGCGAAAAGTGGTATAGCCCAAAGAGAGCGTGTCTCTTCGGGCTAACGGAAATGATGGGTGCCTGACAGTTTCGCCAAGCACCCGCTTTGCTCTTAGTTACTGATCAATCCGCTCGATCAGCACGCCGGGAATCGTGATGTTGCCGCCCATGGTCGACTGATAGGTAATGACGCCAGCCGACACACCGTAAATCGTAATGTAATCGTCCTCGAGCACGCGCGAAGAAACAATCTTCGACTCGTACTCTCCAAGCAACACCGTGTCGTAGTTATCGTCAACGGCCAAGCGGATCTGAACCGAATCGCCCGAATCGATGACCTGGATGACCTTGCCGTAAAACTTAACCTTCTTGCCCTTGAAGTCATCAGGCGTGCGCGCAAGCTGATCGTAGGTAATGCCGGTCTCGTAACCAGCGGCTTCCTCGGCCGCTTTCGCAGCAGCTGCCTCTGCTTCAGCCGCGGCCTTCTCGGCCGCTTCCTGCTCGGCGATGGCCTTGGCTTCTTGTTCGGCCTTCGCCTTCTCGGCAGCCGCCTGCGCTTCGGTCATCTCCTCGTAAGGCTTCATCTTTTCTTTGTACGCATCGTACTCATCCTGCAGGTCGGCGAGCTCTTCGACTGCAGCATCTCTCTCGGCGACCGCCTTGTCGTAGTCTGCCTGCGATACGCCGCCGCATGCCGTGAGCGCCAATGCCATACTTGCCGCCACCGCACACATCGCCACTCTGATTTTGGGTACTCGTCTTCTCATGAATGCCACCCTTCTCCCTTCCCGCTCTACTCTTCGGCGGGACAAGGGCATTGTCACCTGGGATGGTAGCCGAGTGAGTACATCAAACGGGACAGAGCACGTAGTTTCAAATCGCTCCGCCAACTGCGACCGCGCCAATCGCAACCATCGCATACAAAATTATTCGATGAGCCAAATCCAGTAGATACGACAAATAGAAAGAACGTGTCATCACTCCGAATATCCTGCGGTAGAATGGTGCGATTGAACAACGAGCTTCCAGGAGCATGAATTGCCCAAGACACTGAACTCCCTTATGAAACACCTCCGAGACGGCGGCATCGCTATCGGTGGCTCGACGCAAAAGCGCCGATTGAAAAACATCGGCTATTATCACGGATACAAGGGCTACCGCTTCGCTGGAAACGCCTCGAACAGACTTCCCCTCACTAACTTTCGCAGGTCGCGGCCCTTTACGACTTTGATACACAGCTCAAGGCGCTATTCTATCCACGCATCATGTCAATCGAAACCGCGCTGAAGAACTACACACTCGAAGCCGTTCTGGGGGATGCTAACTCGGCAATCTTCGAAGATATCTGGCGCAGGAGTCTCACCGACTATCGCAGCTATACCGGCAGGACGTACCGTAAAGCGTGGGAGACGCGCCAACGTCTGCGTAGCGAAATTGATAGCATTATCTACGGTCACAAAAGACGTGACGTCATCGGCCACTTCCGCGATGCTGACAAGGATATCCCCATCTGGGCTATCTTCGAAGTCATGACACTTGGCAACTTCGGCTCGTTCTACGATTGCCTCGACAGGCGTGTGAAGACGGTTATCGTGCGCGATCTCGGCATGCCTACTAATCTGGACTCTGAACTGCGCCTCAAGGAAATCGTGTTCGCGCTCAAGGATTTCCGTAATGCCATAGCCCACAACGGCGTAGTGCTTGACGTGCGCTTCCAGTCCGGCTCCATCAACACTGGTGTCTCACAGCTGCTCAAACAGGAGACTGGCGTGGGCAAGATAGACTTCACCGATATAACTGACTATGTAGTCCTGCTGGTCTATCTCATGCGCCGCATGGGCTTCACGAAGACAGAGTGCAAGCAGCTCATCGCTGGCTACGAGACAATAATTGAGCATTTCCGAGCAGAGCTTCCCATCAACGTCTACTCGCGAATCATCATGACTACTGCGCGGAGTAAGTTAACCGCCCTCCGACAGTTTGTGAGCAACGGGTAGACGCGGGCTTTGAGGCTTGGCGCGCGTGATAAAATACAGGCAATAGCGGTGAAAGGCTTCGGCCGACACCTGGGAGAGCCCGATGCGTCGGGCTCTTCTTGCATCTTGGCTATTTGCTTCACGACCATCGCCGGCTTCGCATTCATCGCAAATCGAGAAGTATCAAGTAAGATAGAACCACCCCAAGGAACCGGAGCCCCGACAATGATCGTCTACAGCGGAAGCAAAACCGACTTCATGAACGAGGTCGAGGAAGACACCATCGCGTACAGCATCCGCGACAGCATCCTCGCGAAGATGCACCGCACGACGGGCGACGCCGAATTTCGCTCGTGGGTGAACTCGCTCGAATACATGTACAAGGTCCTGAACGATAACGAAATCCCCAACGACTCGGGCATCGCCATCGAATACAACCTGCCGAACACGGCCAAGCGCGTTGATTTCCTCATTTCGGGTTACGACGAGTTCAGCGTGCCGAACGTTGTCATCATCGAACTGAAGCAGTGGGAAAAGCTGAAGAAGGTCGAAGGCCTGGACGGGCTGGTCGAAACCTTCACGGGCGGTGCCAACCGACGCGTCGTGCACCCGTCCTACCAAGCATGGAGCTACGCGCAGATGATCAGCGACTACAACGAGTACGCGCAGAACTCGGCCGTTCAACTGTGGCCGTGCGCGTACTTGCACAACTACCTGCGCATCGAAGACGACCCGCTGGACGACCCCATCTACGCCGAGTACCTCGACGACGCGCCCGCCTTCACGAAAGGCGACGTCAAGCAGCTGCGCGCCTTCATCAAGCGCGTCGTGAAAACCGGCGACGACAACGAGATCCTCTACGAAATCGACAACGGCCGCATCAAGCCCTCGAAGAGCCTGCAAGACGCCATCGTCGGCATGCTCGAAAACAACCCCGAGTTCAACCTCATCGACGACCAGAAGGTTGTGTTCGAGCGCATCATGGAGCTGTCGCGACAATGCGAAAAGGACGGCAAGAAGCGCACGCTCATCGCAGCCGGCGGGCCTGGCACGGGTAAAACCGTCATCGCCATTAACCTGCTTGCACGCCTTACGCAGGAAGGCGTCTTTGCCCAGTATTGTTCGAAGAACAGCGCCCCACGCACGGTGTACGCGCGAAAGCTCAAAGGCCATAGAACCAAGAGCAGCATCGACAACATGTTCAAAGGCTCCGGCGCGTACGTCGACGCTCCCGAAAGCGCAATCGGCGTAGTACTAGCCGACGAAGCGCACCGCCTCAACGAGAAGTCGGGCCTCTACGGCAACCAGGGCATTAACCAGATTCACGAAATCATCCACGCATCCAGACTCAGCGTGTTCTTCATCGACGAAAGCCAGCGCGTCACCGTGAAGGATATCGGCGGCGTCAGCGAGATAAAGTACTGGGCGGCCAAAAACGGCGCAGAGGTTTTCGAAGAGGAACTTGCGTCGCAGTTCCGCTGTAACGGTTCCGACGGTTACCTAGCGTGGCTCGACGACGTGCTTGGAATCAGGCAAACAGCCAACTACGATCTGGATGACATCAACTACGAGTTCGTCGTCTTGGACACGCCCCAGGAGATGTGCGAACGGGTCGTCAAACGCAATGCTGAGACGAACAAGTCGCGCATCCTCGCTGGCTATTGCTGGAACTGGCCGAAAGCCGGACGCGGCGATACGAACGTGCACGACATCAAGATTGGCAACTTCGAAATCAGCTGGAACCTCGACGAAGGCGAAGCGTTTGCTATAAGTCCGACGTCGATCAACGAGGCAGGCTGCATTCACACCACACAGGGCCTCGAGTTCGAATACGTCGGCGTCATCATCGGCGACGATTTGCGCTACGAAGATGGCCGCCTTGTGACGGACTACACGAAGCGCGCGAAAACTGACCAGTCGATAAAGGGCCTGAAGAAGATGGAAGAGGATGATCCCAAGGCCGCTCATCAGCTGGCCGACGAAATCATCAAGAACACCTATCGCACCCTGATGACGCGTGGCATGAAGGGTTGCTACGTGTATGCGACCGATCCGGGGTTGAGGGAATACTTGCGCGGGCGGGCGAAGGGGTCGTACCGATATCAGCTGGTGGCGCTGTAGTTGCCACTATGGTTTCACAATAAGGAAAGACCATCGTCCAATCTGGAGTCGATGTTTGGCCCCGCACGCTGAAGACGGCCCTTCGCTTGACCTGTCGCTGCTTATTATGGAAGTAGTAGTCGCTCGGAAAACCACCGCAATTAGATTAGTTCCAAACCAAGGCCTCTCAGATAGCTGAAAGTGCCGTCGTAGAACTCAGGAAGGCGAGTGCCGTCTTCGGGAAAACCGTTCACCGTTCGGTTGTCGTTGCCTTCGGGAACGCAAATGACCATCCCCGAACGCGCCCTGGTCAACAGGACCCGATAGGCGTTGAGCATGTACTTCATCTGCTCGCGCTTGTCCTCAGAAGAATCGACCAGCTCTCGCCACTCAGTTTTTCCATTGAACTTGTAGAAGTGCCACTTTCCGTTTTCGAAGCGCATGTCTGCATCCCACAGCAGACAGGTGTAGTCCAGCTCAAGCCCTTGCACTTGGATTTCCGTCGCCGCATCTTCCAGGTAGTTGGAAGATCGCGTGTCGATTTTGTCTTCGAGGAACCAGTGAACAGCGTCTTCATCGCCTGATGGCAACACGTGAATTCCCAGCGGCTTATATCGCGCCGATTCCTTGGTTATGAGCACACCGGTTCGTTCTGTTCCTCGCACCTTGGCATGAAGCCATTCCTTCGCAGTCTCCATACTTCTTGTGAGAACAATGGGATAGCGGTCCTTTATTTCCGCATAAATCTCAGCAGCACTTGGATCCAGCTCAAGCAGGGCATGGATAAATGCTGAGAGCTTTTCTGCCCTGAACGACCGGAGCGACACACTCAGATGCAAGCTTTCAGAATACGTAACGTTTCCGTTGTCCCGCAGAAGGTCGTTCACTTCCCCTTCTGCATACTCTGCCTCAGTTAACTGAGGCGAGATGAAGACCTTCCAGTGGGTGAATGTCTCATTGAGAGCCTTGATCCACTCGGATATCCCCGCTTCACCCGTATGAATCTCTTGTCCTCCGCCCACGAGGCAGACAATGGTGGCCCAATCTTCCCGTTGGTCAAGCGACCATATCAGAAAAGATGCCTCTGACATAGGAAAATTGGGGACTTTCAGCTTGTTGCCGTACGTTCCGCCACGTTTCAGGTAATCAGCTAGTCTCTTATGCGTCCAAGCTCGCTGTGCCTCGTCAAATATGGCTACATGCTCTACTTCGCCGTAGCCGGCGACCTCCATTCTGACTGCCTTCTCCGGATCGATTTCGAGCACGCCATTTTCAACGGGGTTTTTAATCTTTGCCAACATGTTGTCACGGTAGCGATGGATAACCTGAATGAATTTCCCGACTTCTCGTTTGGAGTCGGTTTTCTTCTTGCTTTCGCCCCTATCGCGACTCTTTTGGTAGTCGTTGCGCGCAAGCGCCTCGGTGAGCACGGCAACTAGAGGGCCATTGCCCGATAGATACACAGCCCCTTCGTCATCAACGGGCGCATCCAAGTTCTGGTACGTTTGCTTCACTGCAACATCGAGCCCGACCAGTGTCTTCCCCGCACCAGGTACCCCGGTGACAAAGCAGATGCTCTTTTCTCCGCGCTCTTTGCTTTGACGAATCACGTTCAGAACGAATGAGATGGTGGCATCCGTAGATGCCTCGTCGGCTTCATGTCTGGTTATGTCTTCAACGGAATGGTTTTCGTATAGTGTTCTAGCGGCCTCGATAATGGTGGGAGTTGGAGCGTATGGGCTGATGACCCATCGGTCATCGATAGGAGCCTCTTCAGGAAACAGCGTACATACCTTGCTGATAAGATTGCGAATCCCCTGTTCACCGGTTATAAGTGGGTTAACGACTCCGTCGTCATAAACCGACGGTTGGATGAGGTCTGATGACGAACCGTACTTGGTTGCAATCAAGACGGGAACCACCAGCCGCTCTTCACTGAACTTGTGGAAGTTCTTCAGGTCGAGAGCGTAATCGAGGACCTGGTCGATGTCACTTTCAAGGATTGAGGATTGCCCCACCTTGAATTCCAGGCAGAAGATGATTCCCCGCAAAAGCAGCACGGCATCCACCCTTTTGCCAAGACGTGGTATGTCGTACTCGAACACAATGCGCCCATCTGACTCTTTCCAGGGAACGAGAGCGGTTTGCAAAATGTCAATCTCTCGCATCCAGGCTTCGCGGGAAGCTGTTGGAATGTCGCCGTGATAGTTGTCGCACAGAATACCGAGGAGTGACTCACGATCCCCCGCAAGGAACCGCGTGATATCACTTTCATATAAGCATCTCGGGTTTTTCTTCACTGCTTCCCATCCGTTGTCGTAGCACATCGTCGGTGTCGCGTATTGCACGATATGGGTTTCTTGCCCTATATCAGCAAACACATACGTTTCAGACTCATTTTATCAACGATAGTCAGGTCAAGCCAGAATGTCGCATGTTGTGCTGCGGGACATGCCCAACCTTCTTCATGAACTAGAGCGTCAGCATGCAGGATTCCATGACGATAACAACGTAGAAGCGCGCTAGCTCGCCCCCTTCCCTTCCCGCAGTACAATGCACCCATGAACGCAAACGCCCGAAAGCTCGAACTCACCGAAGCCGACCTGCTCGGCCACGCGCCGGAGGCCCTCGAATGCAACCAGTGCGCCGGCGCTTTCTGCGGCTTGCGGGCAGGGCGCGTCTACAAGGGAAAGGCGCTCATCATGTGCAGCCGCAAAGACGAGGTGAAAGAGGTCCTCGCCGCCCTCAGCCGACGATAGCTCGCACGCAAAGCCTTCCCACGCGCTTTTCGCAGCTGCCGCTCGTACTTAGAGGCCATATGCTGCCATCGTGCAGCGATTCCACCGTTTCGTGGAGCCATATGGCCCCTAAGTTCGAGTTGGAAGTCGTACTTAGGCAGATAACTCGCACTTGTGCGGCATATCTGCACAGCGGGTCGAACTTGGAGCTCATATGGCGCCGTGAAACGGTGAGATGCCTGCAAGATGGCGCGAAATGGCCGTTGTGCACGGACGCGCATGCATGTGCGTATGCGACAATGGCAGGCGACGTTCTTGCCGGCGCATGGCACCACACGGAGGTAGCGCGATGACCAAGAAGGAATTGAAGTTACACGCGGTCGTTTCCCCAACGCAGACGGTTGTCGTCTCTGCGTACGACGAGGAGGGGAAGCCGCAGGCATGCACCCTGGCGTTCTACATGGTGAGCAGCCACGTGCCGCCATGCGTTACCGTGGCGATCAACGCGACGCAGAGGCGCAAGACCCTTGCAGCGATGCTGTCGAGCGGGGCTTTCGTGCTCGGTTTCCCAAGCGCGGGCCAGGCGGCGGAAGCCGACTACCTCGGAGTCGAGTCGGGCTACAACGCCGACAAGCTGGCCAGCATCGGCTACACCACATCCGACGCCGAAACGGTAAACGCCCCGGTCGTCGACGAGTTCCTGCTTTCGCTCGAATGCCAGATCGTACACACGGTCACGGTCGGCAGCCACACCCAGGTTACGGGCGAGGTGAAGCGAATCATCGCAGACGAGTCGATCCTCGACGACAGGGACAAGGTGCTCCTCGAGAAACTCCAGCCCCTCATCTACGACGAGGAGCAGCTTCGGTATCTGTCCATCGGCGAAAAGCTGGCGGACGCTTTCCGAACCGGCGCCGAGCTGAAGAAGCGCCTGCAAGGGGCGTAGCGCAGCGGCTCAGGCGTACGCGAATTCAACGTGGAACGAATACCGGGAACACGTTCCACCCAAATGATGCAGATTCCGAGGAGTCCGTGAGCCAGTCGCTTACGAGCGTCGGTCCAACGGTGCTAAAGTCGTTTATGTAAGAAACGCATAGCAGGTAGAATTAGAAACGCACACCTCCTGGTGATAACGAACAACCACTGCTCGGATCACACGGAGGTTTTATTATGCCCAAAACGCGCCTGCAGGAATGCGCATTCACCGTCTTGATGACGTTCGTCATGGTGTACGCGATGGTTTGCTTCAACATCGCCATCAGCCAGGGGGCAGTTACGTCCGACATCTTCGCACTCGCCCTTGAAGAGATGCTCGTCATGTGGCCGATCGCCATCGTAATCGACCTGCTTGTGGTCTCGCGCATCGCGGGGAAGGCCGCCGGCGCCGTGGCGCGCAGGGGCGCGTCGCAGCGCGCGATCGTGTTCGCCATTTCGGGGACATCGGTGCTCCTGATGTGCCCGCTCATGAGCCTTGCGGCTTGCCTGATCGTGAAGGGCTCAGTCGATGCGAACTTCTGGCTAACGCTGCTCCAGCTCATCGCCGTGAACTACCCCATCGCAGCACTCTGGCAGTTCCTCGCCGCCGGCCCCGCGGTTCGCTTCGCTTTCGGCAAGCTCGTCGCCCCGTTCGAAACCGCCGCCGCGTAAACGGGCGGACCCTGGCCTCATGCTGGCGTTCACCGACGCCGACCGCCGTTGTAGAATACCCTTGTAAAGGTCAGAGTCCGAAACGTCCGGATGAGGAGGGCCCAGCATGATCACGCAAGCAGAAGCCGATGCCATCCAAGCGAAGGTTGCAAACGGCGAGATGCCGACTCCCGAGGAGCTTGCCGCCTTCTCCGAGTTCGTCACCGAGCAAGCCAAGGCGCAGCTCGCCGCCAATCCCGCGCGCGTCGTATGCAAGCGGTGCAACGGGGAGAACACGGTTGCCGCTATCGACGGCGTCGTCCGCTGCGAATGGTGCGGCGAGCCGCTCACGATGGACGACTTCGCTGGCTAGCACAGAAGGCGCCGCCTTCGAAGCCGGCTACTACGGCGAACGCCGTTTCCCCTGCGCCGAGTGAGAAACAGCGCGCCCGTAGCGCCATTCCACCCAACCGACACGATTCCGCAATCGAGGCAGCAATCGTTATTTGATCGTAAAAGAGCGATTTCTGTCACAAAAAGCGATTAGTACGCAAATCGATTATCGCGACCTGGGGTTTTACAGTTCCCCTTTGACTTCAATTGCCAATTGCCTGAAGACTCAAACTGAAAAGCACCAGGTCACTGCATTCCACTCAAATCAGACCATCATTGATTTTGCGTACTAATCGCTTTTTGTGACAGGAATCGTGATTTATCGTTCAAGCAAACCAGAATAAGCCGAAACATCCTGCACCCCATTGGCAACTGTTCATGGCAAATACCGCAACTCGCAGGAACCAAGGGTGCACACTGCACGTGCGTTGGAGAACTCACGAACGCTGCTAACGAGGTCCCCCGCAAGCTCAGCGGGCACGGACAGACGCAGCGTCACGTTCTCCTCGAAGTCGGCGCCATCCATCTGAGCGCCCCAATCGGGCACACGTTTGGCCAGCGGCTCGTACAGCGACTCGCCCACCCCGTCGGGGGCAACTGTCCGATATGCCTTCATCGCTTCTGCCATACCTACGATTATAAGCCGCGCAATATCGCTTCGTCTGCGGCCCTTCGCGACCCCACTTCTCGAAGATGGTCTCACAAACGCTTCGTGCCTTAGAATGAGGATGTCGATAATCGAAGTCGGGAAAGCCGCGAAGGCAACGAGGAGGAGCGAGCCACATGAACGACTTGTTCGTCAAACGCGGCACACCGGATACCTCCTCGCTTCTGGGAGAGGCAGCGGCCCTTCGCTGGCTTGCCGAAGCTGAAGCTGCGGGAGGCATGCCCATCGCCGAGGTGGTGTCGGTATCCGATGCGGAACTCGTCGAGCGCCAGGTGAAACCAGGGCCCGCAACTCGGCAGGCAGCCGATTGCGTCGGCACCGCCCTTGCGATAACGCACGCCGCCGGCGCCCCATGGTGGGGAGCGCCGCCCACAGGATGGCAAGGCTCCTACCTCATCGCGCATACCGCAACGCCGACAATCCGCGAAGCCGATGCGCCAAGCATCTGGGGTGCCTTCTTCGCAGAGTTCAGGATCATGCCCTACTTGCTGCTCGCCGCTGACGCAAAAGTGCTCGATTCCAACGAAGTCGCGGTTTTCGAGCGCGTCGCCGAGCGCCTGAAGTCGGGGGATTTCGAAGCTTCCCAGCCCGCCATGCTTTCGGCGGCGGGAACCGGGGTCGCACGCATTCACGGTGACCTGTGGTCCGGCAACCTGCTTTGGAGCTCCGACCCTGCAAACCCCGTGGGAGCCGCGCTCATAGACCCGATGGCCCACGGAGGCCACGCGGAAACCGACTTGGCCATGCTCGCGCTGTTCGGCTGTCCGCACCTCGACCGCATCGTGGCGGCTTACGACGAGGCCTCTTCCTTAGCCTACGGGTGGCGCGACCGCATCGCGCTGCACCAGCTGGCGCCGTTGCTCCACCACTGCGCCCTGTTCGGGCGCTCATACGCCGCCCAAGCACTAGCCGCAGCGAAACCGTACATGTGACGCGTTCGTCTTCCGACACCTACGCGTGAAGTCGTACTTGAGGGCCCTATGCTGCCATCACGCCATGTCTTCAGCGTTTCGCGGAAGCATATGGCCTCCAAGTACGACTTTGGCGGTGCGCTCGGCAGGATAACTCGCACTCGTACGACTTATTTGTCCGGCAGGTCGAACTTAGAGCCATATGATGCCGTGAAAAGCTGGAACCGATGCAGGATGGCAGGAATCGGGGCTTGTGTACGACCTGCGCGCCTTGCGTATAATGCTGGCATGACAACCGAGCCCCGAAAGCCCCGCAACGAAGACAGGTAGGAAGCTTCATGTTTAGGGATATGCGCAGGAAGAAGCAGCAGCTGAGCCAAGAGGAATGCCTGGCAATCCTCAATGCCGCCACATCGGGCGTGCTCTCGGTGATCGGAGATGACGGCTACCCGTACGGCGTGCCGCTCAGCTTCGTGCGAATCGGCTCGACGCTCGTCTTCCACAGCGCCGCCGACGGTCACAAGATCGACGCCATCAAAGCAAACCCCAAGGCATCGTTCACGGTCGTCGCGCAAGACAAGGTCGTCCCCTCCGAGTACAACACGCACTTCCGCAGCGTCATCGCATTCGGGCGCGTGCGCCTCGTGCAAGACGCCGAGGAGAAGATGGCTCTGCTGCGCGCGCTCGGCGACCATTACTGGCCCAACCACGACGTCGAGCTCGCGGCGGAAATCGAGCCACGCTTCAACCACATGCATGTGCTGGCGTTCGGCGTCGAGCACCTCACCGGCAAGCAGTCCCTCGCCCTGATGGAGCAGCCTTCCTAACTTCCTGCGCCTTACTTGGCAGCCTTGCTTCCTAGCTGCCTGGCTTCTTAACCTAACCGCCTAACCTGGCCGCCGCATCGCTTCCCGCGCCACAACATAAAAAGCGGCCGGCGAGGTGAACCCGTCGGCCGTTCGTGAGTTTGCTGTTGGCTTGCGCTTCAGCTACAGCTCGATGCGCCCAAACTTGGCGAGCAGCTCGCCAGCCGCCGTGTGAGCCTCGCAGTTGCAGTACTTGCCTCCCTGCTCCTTGCGCTGTTTCTGGAAGGCGAGCATGTTAGCAGCAGCTTCCTCGCCGAAGAACTGCGGACCAGGCCCTTCCAAAAACGCGATGAGGTCATCGATCGGAAGCATGCGCCCCTCTAGGAAATCGAGAAGCTTCTCGGTAGCCGCATCGACATCCGCGTCAGCAGCTGCAATCCACGCCAGCGCCGCCTCCTTGGTTTCCTGCTTGCTCGTATCGGCCTTCGAGAGAATCTCCGCGCGCTCCGCTACGTAGTCGAAAAGCTCTTTCTCCATTCGATGCACCTCCTCAGCCCATGCACCCTGACCATCCAGCATGCTTGCCTGCAATTCTAGCACCCAGCAACTTACGCACGGAGGCCTTATCGCTGCACATTGGGGTTTCCCGTTTGCAACATGAAAGAAACGGCCGACAGATGGAATGCGTACTGCTGCGTATAATGAAGCAGCACGTGAAACCGAGGGAAGGGACTGTGCAATGAAGAAGATTCTCGTGATAACGGCCGCATTGGCGATGACGTTCGCCTTGGCGGCGTGCTCGGGCGGAGCGAGTTCGCAATCGAGCGCAAGCGCAAGTTCGGACGCAAGCACGAGCAGCGCCGCGACAAGTAGTGCCAGCGCCAGCGCCAGCAGCGAAAGCGCAAGCGCATCCAGCGCCACCACGGGGCTTGCCAACCCCTGGCATGATGCCGCAACCGCGGATGCCGCCGCAGAGGGCGCGGGTGTCGGCTCCTTCCAAGTGCCCGCTGAAGGCACGACCCTCGAATGCGGCCAGGTGTTCTGGCATAACTTCCAGTACATGGAAGGCCTCGCCGAGGGCGACGGCGACTTCGGCGCCGCGCAGTTCGTGATCCGCAAGGGCCTGAAGAGCGTCGAGCAAGAAGTCGGCGACGGCATCGCCGACGTTTCGGGCGACTACACCGTGTACAAGTTCGCATGGGATGCCGACGTCAGCGGCAAGCAGGTGAAATGCTACGGCAACGTGGAAGGCAACGCCATGAAGGCCACCTGGACCGACGGCGACTACAGCTACTCCATCATGGCGCGCGGGCAAGGCGACGACGAGGAAACCTTCGGCCTCAGCGCCAACGACCTCGCCACCCTCGTCGGAGCCATTGCATAGCCGTTCAGTTAGCTGACGAAAGCGGCCTTACACCTTTGCATCAATGGCGATCACCAGCACATGAGCCAACAGCAGTTGGTGTAGAATCGCTGCACTGCGAAAGGAGGTGAAGGGCATGCCCAAGAAGAAGAGCCGCGTTCCGAAAAGCGGGCCGGTTTGGCATCGCACGCCCGAGCAAGCGACGCTCGATCAGATGCCGAAGTACAACGCGCACGCCTGCGGCACTGGCGCGCACGGCGACACGAAGTACAACCGCGCCAAGCAGAAACGGAACTGGCAACGAGACCTCAACCGAGAAGACGCCCGCACCCGCGGGCGTCTTCCTTTTGGGAGCCCGGTCGCAGGAAGCCACTCTGAGTGGCACACTTTGACGCGCCTCCGCGGATGCCGACAATAGCAACTCGTACTTTGGGCCATATGCTGCCACGTGATGAAGAGGAAATCGTACTTTGGGCCATATGCTGCCACATTGCAAACAATTTCGCTTTCCATGGCAGCATATGCTCCAAAGTACGATTTTCATGGCGTGCTTGGCAGGATAACTCGTACTCGTACGGCATATTTGGCCACGAGGACGAACTTAGGGCGCATATGCTTCCACGAAATTTGAAACCCCTGCAACATGACAGCATATGGTCATAAGTTCGAGCCCCCTTCATCGCATGGCAGCATATGGTCATAAGTTCGAGCCCCCTTCATCGCATGGCAGCATATGCCCCAAAGTTCGAGTTCCGACAGGTTGCCGAAGCAACAGGCGATAGAATGTCCCTCATGAAGGAGGGTGGGAACATGCGGTTGTTCATTGCGGCGGAATTGCCGGGCGAAGTGGTTGAAGCGCTGGCGGAAACGTCGGCGATGCTGCGCGGCTGCATGCGCGGGCGCTACGTCGCGCCCGACTCATTTCATGTGACGCTCGCCTTCCTCGGCGATGTGGAAGCAGCGCGCGTGAACGATGCAATCGACGCGCTGGAAGAGGGCTGCCGCGGCGCGCAATCGATCGATGTGGCGCTCGGCGAGCTCGGCAGCTTCGGGCGCCGTTCGAAGGCGACGCTGTGGCAGGGCTTCCGCGAGGCCGACCAACTGCAAGACCTCGCGCAATCGGTGCGCGCAGCGCTGCAGCAGCGCAACCTTCCCTTCGACGACAAGCCGTTCCGCGCGCACGTCACGCTGATGCGGGCGGCCGATCTTTCCAAGGGCGCCCTTCCCTCGCCTGCGCTTGCCGAGGGGCGGATCGAACACGTCACATTGTTCAAGTCGGATCTATCGGGCCCGCGACCGGTGTACGAACCGCTTCACACCGTGAAGTTGGGCTAACGCGCCACGTGTTTCCAATAGGCGGGCGCGATGAATCGCGCCCCTACGGAAGTTCGCTACACGGGAAGCAGCGGCAGCAGGCGGTACCAGAGCAGCAGGGCGGCAACTGCGATTCCCGCAACGCAGACGATCTTGTTCGCCAGGCCCCTCGCCGTGCAGAGCTTCAGGCTGACGCCCGCCCTCAAAGGCCAAAACAAGCGAATCGGCTGCTTGTTCGTCACATCCAGCACCAAGTGCGATGCATACCCCACGGCGAAATACAGAAGCAGCGGCTCGCACACGAGGTACACCGCATAGCAGAAGCCGGCCATGGCCACGAGCGAGTGCGTGAACGAGCGGTGGTCGGTATGCGCGCCCAGAAACGTCAGCGCCACGAATAGGAACAAACCCGCCACAAGCGGCAACCCCAAATGGCCCACCAAGTAGGAGCACACGCCCAAGTCGGTGCGGCTGTCGACGAGCATCGCCACGACCGCGATGCCCGCCACGATCAGCCGCCCGCGCAGCGCGTCCTTGTGCGCGCGGCTCGGCGTGATGTCGCAATCGGCCATGATGCCGCCGATGCTCCCGCCGATAACCGCGGCTACGCACGACTCGACCGAGCCCGTCTGCGCGAGCGCGAGCGCCGACGCCACGCCGACGGCGATATGGGCATTGCTCATCATGACGCCGAAACCGCCGTCACGTTCATGCGTTTCCCCCTTCGTCGCCAGGCGCGCGGATAATCGATAGCCGAGGTCATTATATAGCTGCACATATTCCTTTATAATCAGGGTGAACACTGCGATAGGCGCTGCGGCCAAAGGGCCGAATTCGGGGAATACGAGGCAACTACCATGGAGCACGACACTAACCGAGACCAACTGACCGGCTTGCTGACCATGTCATCGTTCGCGGACTACGCGCATGACATCCTGGACCAGTGCGAAGCCGACGGCACGCAGCCGCATTTCGTGTACTTCAACGTCAGCAACCTGAAGGTGTACAACAACCGCTTCGGGTTCGAAGGCGGCGACGAGCTGCTGAAGTTCGCTGCGCACACCATCAAGGAATCGTTCGACCACGCGCTCGCATCGCGCTTCGGCGACGACCGGTTCGTGCTGCTCACCTACGGCGACGACCTGTACGAGGGCATCGAGCGCGTTCACGAAGCCGTGCGCACGTTCAACCCCGAGTCGGTCACCGAGATCAGCGCCGGCGTCTACGACTACGAACCCGGCGTCGAAGTCAGCGCCGCATGCGACCGCGCCAAACTCGCCTGCGACTACCTGAACGGCCGCTACGACCGCTATTACCACGTGTACGATGACTCGCTGCTCGCCGATCGCAACCGCCGCCAGGCCGTGCTCGACCGGTTCTACTCCGCCATCGAGGAAGGCCACATCCAGGCGTATTACCAGCCCATCGTCCGCAGCATCGGCAACGGCGTCTGCGGCTGCGAGGCGCTCGCCCGCTGGATCGACCCCGCGCTCGGCATGATCTCGCCCGCCGAGTTCATTCCCGTGCTGGAAGAGTCGAGGCTCATCCACCACCTCGACCTCTGCATCGTCGATCGCGTCTGCCACGACTACCTCGCGCTCGCCGAGGCGGGCCTCAGCCCCATTCCCACCAACGTCAACCTGTCGCGCTACGACATGGAACTGTGCGACATCGTGGCTGAAGTGCAGAAACGCCTCGACAAGCACGGCGTGCCACACGACATGGTGAACATCGAAGTCACCGAAAGCGCCTTCGCGCACAACCAACAGCTCCTGCACGAGACGATCGACCGCTTCCACGCCATCGGTATGCAGGTGTGGATCGACGACTTCGGCGCAGGCTATTCGTCGCTGAACGTAATCCGCGAGTTCGACTTCGACGTCGTGAAGATCGACCTGGGCTTCATGCGCCACTCCAACGAGCAAAGCCTCGAGCGCTCGCGGATCATGCTGCCCCACCTTGTGAACATGTCGAAGGAACTGGGCATGCAGACGTTGGCCGAGGGCGTCGAGACCATGGACCAATTCGAATTCCTGAAATCCGTCGGCTGCGAGAAGGTGCAGGGCTACGCGTTCGCCAAGCCCATGTCGTTCGAGGACGCGCGCGAGAAGCTGGCCGCTTCCGAAAACGTCGAAGACAGCCGTTCGCGCGTGTACTACGACAACATCGGCGCCGTGAACCTCATGCGCCCGCACACCATCGATACCAACATGAGCCGCGAGATGGGCATTGCAAGCGGCCTGCCCGCCGCCATCGTCGAATTCTACGATGGGAAGATCCGCTACCTGCTGTGGAACGACTCGTACGTCGACTACCTGGTCGACATCGGCATGAACTCGATCGAGAATTCCGAGAAGCAGATGAACGACCTTACGCGCCCGCAGTCGCAAGGGTTCTTCGCCGCATCGGAAAAGGGCAAGGAAACGGGCGATTGGCTGCACCTCATGTTCTACGAGGGCGAGGACCTGTGCACTGGCATGGCGCGCCTCATCGACATCGACGAGGCCACCGGCGCGTTCTCGTACGTGTACATCGCCTTCAACGTCGGCCGCTACCTGAAGCGCGCCGGCTACGAGCCGCCCAAGCAAGCATAACCGGATTCGAAGGGGGCTCGGCATGAACCCTGTCATGCGCGTGAAGAACTATGCGCTGAACAACTTCAACGAGGTGCACCACTGCACGCTGAACCCCGACGGGCCGGGCGTGGTGCGCATTCACCTGGTGCCGCCCCTGGTGGCAGACGACGGCAACACGTCCGACGACGCCTGGAAAGTCGGGTCGAGCGTGGCCATCATCAACGGGCAGGACGTCATTCCCGTGAACGTGGCGTGGTCGATTTTGCTCATCGAGTTCATCCGCGCGGTCAACGCATACGACGGGCGCGCGGTCACCGACCAAGACGTCGAAGACATTCAAGAGGCGACGTGCAGGGCCGTGCGCAAGGTGTATCCCTTCATCGGTAAGCAGCGCCTGCGCGACGACATCGTCACCATCATGCGCACGTTCACGCAGGTGGCGCGCGGACAAGCCGTCGAAGAGCCCATCGAGTACGTGCCGCTCGGCGAGTACGCGCCCTACATGCGCGCCCCGCACCGCATGGACCTCATGGTGTCTGCCATGGCGACCGGCGGCAAGTGGAACTGCAACCAGAAGTGCGTGCACTGCTACGCGGCCGGTCAGGAGCAAGCCGAAGAAGCCGAGCTTTCGACCGACGAGTGGAAGCGCATCATCGACAAGTGCCGCACAGCCGGCGTCACGCAGGTCACGTTCACGGGCGGCGAGCCCACGATGCGCGATGACCTGTTCGAGCTCATCGACCACGCGCGCTGGTTCGTCACGCGCCTGAACACGAACGGCATCCGCCTGACCCGCGAGTACTGCGACCGCCTGCGGGCCGTGTCGCTCGACAGCGTGCAGATCACGTTCTACTCGTGCGACGAGGCCGTGCACGACGCGCTCGTCGGCGCGCACCGCTTCGCCGACACCGTGGCCGGCATCGAGAATGCGCTGGCCGCCGGGCTGAACATGAGCGTGAACACGCCGCTGTGCACGGCGAACCGCGACTACGTGAAGACGCTCGAGTACCTGCATTCCAAAGGCGTCACCTACGTCACGTGCTCGGGGCTCATCACCACGGGCAACGCCGCCACGCCCGAATCGGAGAACCTGCAGCTGACAGCCGACGAGCTGAAGCAAATCCTGCGCGAGGCGACCGAGTACTGCTACGCGCACGACATGGAAATCAGCTTCACCTCGCCCGGCTGGATCGAACTGGGCTTTTGCCACACGCTCGGCCTGAACGAGCCGTCGTGCGGCGCGTGCCTTTCCAACATGGCCGTGACGCCCGGCGGCAACGTCGTGCCGTGCCAAAGCTGGCTGAGCTCCGACGTGCTGGGCAGCATGCTTTCCGACGAGTGGGAAAGCATTTGGAACGGCGATCGCTGCGAGGAAATCCGCGACCACTCCGCCTTGATGGACGGCACCTGCCCCTTGCGCAGGCATAGTGGGTCAATGGGCCCTGCCCCCATTGACCCACTTTCGATAGATGCCGAGGAGGTGGGCGCATGAGCCGCATGAGCAAGCTTCTCGGCGCGCTGTTCGCGCTCGTCATAGCCGTGGCGCTGCCGCTTTCGAGCGCATGGGCGGCCGACCTCGACGAAATCCTCGACTACGACATCACAGTCGACGTGAACGAGGACGCCACGCTGACCATGGTGTACCACATCGAATGGAAGGTGCTCGACTCCACGTCAGAAGGCCCGCTGACCTGGGTGTGCATCGGCATTCCCAACAACCATTACGTGTCAATGGAAGGCCTGACCAGCACGGTCAAGCGCGTCTCTCCCGACATGGTGGGCGGAAGCTATGCGCGCATCGATTTGGACCGCGCGTACAACGCCGGCGAGGTGGTGGTCTTCGAGTTCAAGCTCGTGCAGGACTACATGTACCAGGTCGGCCGCGACAACGAGGGCGAGGCCGTGTACGAGTTCACGCCCGGGTGGTTCGACGACATCGTGGTGGACAACTTCACCCTGAAATGGAACGCCGACAAGGTCGAGCGCATCGCGCCCGCCGGCCTGCAAATCAAGGGCTACTACACATGGAGCACGCCGCTGAAGAAGGGCGAGCGCTACACGGTGGCGGTCGGCTACCCCGACGACGCGTTCGCGTTCGACATCGACAAGTCGATTCAGAAAGGCGTGGAACGCGAGACGTACGAAGACGAGGAGGACTTCGTCTACGTCATCGGCGGCCTCATCACGCTCGGCATATTCGGCATGACCGTCTGGGCCATCATCTCGTTCATCAAGAGCATGATCGAAGGCGTCATAGGCCTGTTCACCCAAGGCTCGGGCTTCAAGTCGCAAACAAGGACCGAGAAGAAGATCACGCGCACGAAGGTCGTGTACTACCCGTCGTGCCAGGGGTGTGGCGCGCCGCGGCCCGAAGGCCAGGACAACTGCGCGTACTGCGGGCGCAGCTTCATAAAGAGCGAGGAGATCATCGAGGAGAAGGACATCCCCGCCGTGGAGAAGGCGCTGAAATCGAAGAAGAAGAGCGGTACGTACGCGTACACGAGCGAACCGGACACGTTCCTGCGCGTGAACGTCGTGCCCGTCGTGGTGTCGGTGCCTCGCCGCAGCCACAGCTCGGGGTCGGGCAGCTCGTGCGCCTGCGCGAGCTCGTGCGCCTGCGCGTGCGGTTGCGCGTGTGCGTGCGCCTGCGCCGGCGGCGGCCGCGCGGGATGCACGACCAAGGATTTCTACAACACCGATTTGAAGCTCAGCCAGCTGGAACGCTCCGCGTCGGGCCTACGAGATTCGCAGTAGTCGGCATGGGCGCGTAGGAGCAGCAGCTGGAATCGGGCTTCGCTAAAGTCGATGCCACCCAGCATCGTGCATACAGCAGGCCCCGCATCAGCTGCTTAATTGTTTTCTCATCACACCGTGCACTTCGTCAAATTTCTGGCACTATTCCGATTCGAAATGCGAAAACGACAATAATTGAAGGACCTGCATTTCGATTCGTATTCAGCCGCATACATTTCCCTCGCAATGTAGCATACGGCCTTCCGATCGAGTCGAGAAGCGTACACCGCCCCTTCAAAATGTCATTTGCATCGCAAACTTGCTTGCCGACCACGCATTTCTTAAGTATTGTGCCACGCGCGAATGTCGCGGATGCCCAAGATCAGCGGGTCACATCAATACTCGCGAACAACTCAGCCATAAACAAAGTGACCGCCTTGAACAAGGCGGTCACCAAGAGTTTCGTGGCGGGATGTACGAGACTTGAACTCGCGACCTCCGACGTGACAGCGGTATCGCCGCATGGCAATGTATGTGAAAGTGCAGGTCAGTAACGTAATCCGCGCTAAGCCAATCGCGCAGTTTTAGCCACTTTCACGCAGGTTTCGGTGGCGGTGTGCACCCCGTGTGCACCCGCGGGCCAACCGGAATCGTCGGCCAGGTCGTTGACATCAAGGGCTGATGCGCTAATATACGAGTTGCAAAGCGCCCGAAAGGTACGTCAGTTACCTACTCCGGCGCTTTAGCTTTCTTCTGGACTACCGTTCAAGCACCTCGAGAAGGATGCTGTTGCAACGGGTCATGATGCGCCACGGCTTTGTGCCGATCGACTGCGAATGGTGGCACTTCACGCTGGCAGACGAACCGTACCCCAACACGTACTTCGACTTCCCGGTTTCGTCAAAGTACCTCAGGCGGTAGCGGGCGACGCAGGCGAAGCCTCGGCCGTCGGAAGCTTCGGCTTTGGCGGAACAGCTTGGTACAACAACTCGAGGAACACGAAAAGCGACCCCATCCCCACCAGAAACCCGTCAAGCTTGGTGTCGCCAGCGCGCTTCATCAGCTTTTCGAGCGCAGGAAGCAGCTGCCAGACACCCCACGTGGCGATGATGGAATAGAACAGCGAATTCTGCAGGCACACCTGCCCCATGAAGTTGTACTTCATATCTCGGTAGTCCCAAAGCTCGTAGTTGCGGTTCGCCACCATTCCCGTGCCGAAGTCGACGGACGTGCAGGCAATCTGGTTGACCAGAAAGCTCGCGCCTATGGCAAGGGGCTTGCACAGCGCGGCTGGAACTGGACTGGATGCCAAGGTGGCCTCGATCGCGTTCTTGGCGGGAACAAGCAACAAGTCCGCCAACACGGCCGCCGTGCCCTCTGCTGGGAAGGGGAATAACCACTGGTCCCAAAGCATGTGGTTGCTCCGGTCGTAGCCGCCTTTGAATATGCCGTATTTAATGCCGGTGCAAAACAGCATCTCGACCCAGTGGCCCAGCATCGAGAACGTCATGAAGTACAAGCCCAGCTTTCGTGCTTGAGGATAGCGTGCTGCCGAACACAACGGCCCTTGCAGCGTGGGCAAGGCGCTTTTCCGCCGCCGGTATTCCGAAAACACGCCCAACCCCACCAGCGCGGCCGACTCGACCGCGTGGGCAACGGGCATGGCCTTGTTGAACGCCTTTTCCTTAATCGAATCCCTGCTCCACGTGCGCGTGACGTACGAGCCTTTCAACCGCTTGTTCAGCTTGCCGAGAACGGCGGTGCCCGCAGCAGTTGCGGCGGCGACCGGCAACGCTGCCGGCGAACATCGATGCGCAAGCCAAGCGCTCATCGCCGTGCCGACGGTGCTCGCCCCCGCACGCCAGAAGCTCAAATCGTATGGCAGCTTATCAGGGTTGGATGCCACCGCATACGCATACCATGATCCGATCATCGTGTCTCCTCCGCAGTCAGTCACCGCATTGTCCGTGTCGCCTTGTCTTGCATCACCCAACTGGCGCTAGATTTGCCAACCCCCGAACACCGCAACGATGTCGAAGAAGTACAGCATGGCCAAGAACAGGTACATGCCCAGCAAACCGAACGCTATGGCGTTGGCGACGCCTCGCGGCATGCGGCGCAGCGCCTTGTCCATGAGCGGGTAGAACACCCACACGATGAGAGTGGCCGCGATGCTGTAGACCATCGAGTTTTGCAAGCACACCTGCCCCATGAAGTTGAACGGCAAGGCGCGGTAATCCCACAGGCTGAAATCCTGGTTGGCAACCATGCCGGTCGTGAAGTCGATGCAGGTGCAAACCGCGGCATTCAGCAGGAAGCTAAGCAGCACGGCAAGCCACATGCGGCCACCTGTCTTCTTCGTCAGCCAACGGGCCGCCGGATGCAGCACGACGACGATCATAACCGCCGCTGCGCCTTCAGCCGTGAACGGAAACAGCCACTGGCTCCAAAGCATGGCATTTGAGGGATCGTAATCGCCCATGAAGACACCGGCAACGATGAGCTGACAGAACAGCATCTCAGCCCAATGCCCCAGCATCGAGAACGAGACGAAGTAAATCATCAGGTCGCGCCAGAACGTGCGCGTGCGGATGCGCTCACGTAGCGGTTTGTCCCAGCTGTGGCCCTCGGTTGCCCCCGGAGCGAGATCGGGCGCCTTGCAAAGCACGCGCTTCGCCTGAGGCGAGAACACCAAGTAGGCCGCCACCGCGATAGCGCCGGCGTATTCCATGATGCAAATCGCCGTCGTACCCGCTTGCCCGATGTACGTTGTCAGCACGTCCATCGCGCCGAACGCCGCGTGGTCGATCATCGCAAGGCCAGCGCCCACAAGCGCCGTTAACGCCCCGACCGCCCGCGCGCTACGAGCGCGTTGAGACATGAGCCACATCGTCACCGTGCCGCCCGCCATGAGCAACAGCACGCGCACCATGCTGATGTCGTATTCGAACATGTTCGGCGAGCACAAGAACCCGAACACCAGGGTCAGCGCCATTGCAAAGCCGAAATACAGTTGGCACAGGCTCAGGCCAACCGGCAGGCTGGCCGTGCGGGAAACGGTACGGGAATCGACAGTATGAGCTTCAACCATGCAAGCACCTTCCAAACGAGTCCTTCGGCATTTGATACGCGCCTTTAAATGCCGAAAGCCTCGCAAAGGCCACGCCGTCACCACTTCGTTATCCAATTACGCCACGGAATGCGAAACACGGCGAAACCGCGGCTATGCGCTGGACTTGCCTGCTTGCCTGCGAGCGGAAATCTGCCGATAAGCCCACGTGATCACGACGTTGAGAATCTGCAGCACGCCGATTTGCGCCAGCGCGTTCCTCGATTGCCTCGCGACTTGCCTGCATGGCGGTTTCGGAAAGGATGAACTCGGGCGCACCCAGCCTCAGTGTTCTGGCGCCGACGTTGCCCGGGTTGAAATCCAAAAGCAACGAAAGGCAGGAGAAGCATGCCCTCCCGGCAACGTGCGCCGAAGCGTCTGCGACTCCGATGGCCGTATAGGCGTCGATGAGGGCATCGCACGCCTCCGTCGTGATGCCGCCCCCAACCTGGATGGGGCTCTCCCACATATCCGCCGTCGCGCAGAGCCGGTTGCCGTCGGCGAGCTCCTCGCCGCGACCCAGCATGAGCGGGCTGACTGAACAAGGCCTGCCAAAACGCTCCACCACATCCAACGGAACGTAGCAGCCTTCGCCGAAGAACAAGGCGCATAGATCCGATCCCAACTTGGCTCCCACGAGTTCGGCGCCGTCAGGGTATTCGGCCGCCTTGACGAGGTAGATGCCGTCATCGTTGCGCTCCCACGCTTTGACGGCGTGGCCGGGCGTCGTTGCTTCGGGAACGTCGGGTGAACAGCCCGCCAAACGGGTGTAATCGCCCAGGAGAATCGCCTCGCCAAAGCCCGGGTCCCATCCGTTGTCGAAGAAGTTCACGTCCTCCCAGCGTTCGGCCGATCCGGGGGTGCGGTACCAGAACTGGTCGGAAAGGGAAAGGCCATGCCCCATGAGCGCAAGGTCGACAGGCGACTTTGCGCCAAAAGATGATTCTCCCTAAAGGCGCATCAAAGCTTCATTGGCGGGATCTCGGCGTCAAAGCCCAACGGGAATCGCTTTCAAGAATTGCCGAACTCGGATCTGAGAGTATCGAGCAGCGATTTCGTGCCGTCGAGGGCTTCACGCTCCGCGGTGCAAAAAGGATGCGCCCGGGAAAACACCGGGCGCCCTTCTTTCCAGCGATACGATTGAAACAGGTGCTCACTACTGCGGAGGGAGCTGGCCATTGCCGGGGTTGCCACCACCAGCATTGTAATCCTTGATGGTCTTTGCAGCCCAGACGATG
>JAFUCC010000095.1 GCA_017459925.1 Eggerthellaceae bacterium | reverse complement strand
TCATCGGCGGCGCCATCGCCTGGATCGCCTTCGGCGAGCGCCTGCCGTGGCGCGTGTACGTGCTCGCGTGGGCGCTGCTCCTGCTCGTGTGCGGGTCGGCGCGTTTCGCAATCCGCCTGTACTCGGGGCGCAAGGGCTGGTCGGTCATGGGAATCACCCAGTCGAACGCGGCGCCGCGCTCCATCGTGGTCGGCGCGGGCGAAGTCGGCGCGCTCACCGTCAGCCGCATGCTCGCGGGGAACCCCGACGTGCCGGGCATTCCCGTGGGCCTCGTCGACGACGACCCCGCTAAGGCGGGCGGCCACATCCACGGCGTGAAGGTGCTGGGCGCCATCTCCGATTTGCCGAAGCTCGCCAAGCAGTTCGCCGTCGAGCAGCTCGTGCTGGCCATCCCGTCCGCCACGCGCGCCGAGCGCGAGCGAATCCTGCGCATCTGCGCCGAGGCGGGCCTGAAGACCCTCACGGTGCCCGAACTCAAGGACTTCCCACGCGGCAAGGGCGAGGCAATCCCCCTGCGCGAGGTCGAAATCTCCGACTTGCTCGCCCGCGACGAGGTCGAGCTCGACTTGGGGCAGATGGGCTACATCGCCGGCAAGTCGGTGCTCGTCACCGGCGGCGGCGGGTCCATCGGCTCCGAAATCGTCCGTCAGCTCCTGCCCGCCAAGCCCAGCAAGATCGTCGTGTTCGACGTGTACGAGAACACCGCCTACGAGCTGTTCCACGAGCTCAAGGGCAAGGCGGCAAGCCAGGGCACCGAACTCGTCGTGGAAATCGGCTCCATCACGCACATGCCCGCGCTCGAGAAGGCGTTCGACGACCACGCGCCTCAAGTGGTCTTCCACGCTGCCGCGCACAAGCACGTGCCGCTCATGGAACGCAATGCCCGCGAGGCCGTCGAGAACAACGTGTTCGGCACGCTCAACGTCGTGCGCCTGGCCCACGAGCGCAACTGCACTCACTTCGTGCTCATCTCCACCGACAAGGCCGTGAACCCCGCCAACGTCATGGGCGCCACCAAACGTGCCTGCGAGATGATCGTGCAGCGCTACGCCGCCGAGAGCGAAACCGTCTTCGCGGCGGTGCGTTTCGGCAACGTGCTCGGCAGCCACGGCAGCGTCATCCCGCTGTTCCGCCGCCAGCTGAAGGAGGGCGGCCCCATCACGGTCACGCACCGCGACATCACGCGCTACTTCATGACGATCCCCGAGGCAAGCCGCCTCGTCATCACGGCCGGGGCCCTCGCGAAGGGCGGCGAGATCTTCGTGCTCGACATGGGCGAGCCCGTGCGCATTTGGGACCTCGCCGAGAACCTCGTGCGCTTAAGCGGCCTTCGCCCCGGCATCGACATCCAAATCGTCGAGACGGGCCTTCGCCCCGGCGAGAAGATGTACGAGGAACTCCTCATGAGCGACGAGGAGCAGCTCCCGACCTCCAACCCCTCGATCACCGTCTCGGCCGGCGAGCCCCCAACCCGCGACCGCGTAGAAGCCGGCCTCGAGCTTCTTCATAACAGCCTAGAAGGCGACAACGACTCCATCAAGCAAGCCCTAGCCCAAGCGGTTACTACCTACCACCCCCAATAACCTCCAGTAGGGGCGCGATTCATCGCGCCCGCCCAGAAGGCGGCGAATCACAATGTCCAACATCGAACCCCTCGAGCAAAAGGTCTACCTTTCGTCTCCCACCATGCACGGCGAGGAGCTGAAGTACGTCCAGGAGGCCTACGAGACCAACTGGATGTCCACCGTCGGCGCCAACATCGACGCCATCGAAAGCGAAATCGCCAGCTACGTTGGCGTGAACCACGCGGTAGCGCTCTCGTCCGGCACCGCGGCCCTGCACCTGGCCGTGAAGCTCGCCGGCGTGAAGCCCGGCGACGAGGTCCTCTGCTCCGACATGACGTTCTCCGCCACCGTGAACCCCGTCGTCTACGAGGGCGGCGTGCCCGTCTTCGTCGATTCCGAATACGAAACCTGGAACATGAGCCCCGAAGCCCTCGAGAAGACCTTCGAGCTCCACCCGAACGCCAAGGCCGTCATGGTGGCGCACCTATACGGCACGCCCGCGCGCATCCAGGAGATTGCCGACATTGCCCACGCCCATGGCGCGGTCCTCATCGAGGACGCCGCTGAGTCGCTCGGCGCAACCGTCGACGGCAAGCAGACCGGCTCGTTCGGCGACATCGCCGCCATCAGCTTCAACGGCAACAAGATCATCACCGGCAGCTCGGGCGGTATGCTGCTGACCAACAGCGAAGCCCAAGCCGACAAGGCCCGCAAGTGGTCCACCCAGTCGCGTGAAGCCGCTCCCTGGTACCAGCACGAGGAGCTCGGCTACAACTACCGCATGTCCAACGTGATAGCCGGCGTGATCCGCGGCCAGCTCCTCCACCTGGAGGAGCACATCGCCCAAAAGAAGGCAATCACCGAACGCTACGCCGAAGGCTTGAAAGACCTTCCCGTCACGGTAATGCCCGTAGGGGCGCGATTCATCGCGCCCGTCCGCCCCAACCACTGGCTAACCTGCCTTCTAATCGATCCTGATTCCATGTGTCCCCAAGTCCGCGGCGACCACGACTACCTCTACGCCTCCGAACCAGGCAAGTCCTGCCCCCAGCAGATCCTCGACGCCATCGCGGCGATCAACGCCGAGGGCCGTCCCATCTGGAAGCCCATGCACCTGCAGCCCTACTACCGCAACCACGCGTTCGTCACGGCGCAGGGCGATGGCCGCGCGCAAACCAACGCCTACATCGCAGGCACCGCAACCGACGTCGGCGCCGACGTCTTCCAACGCGGCCTGTGCCTGCCGTCCGACAACAAGATGACCCCCGACCAGCAAGACCGCATCATCGAGGTCATTCGCTCCTGCTTCGAATAGGCGCCGTGCCGACCCGGCACTGCCCGCAAATCGCCAGCGCAATGAAAAGAAGGATTGCAAGCATCGCTTGCTTTCTGCTGCCTTGCAATCGTCCGGGCGGTCTTGCCGGGGGGTCGACCCCGGTGTAATATCGCCCGGCTTTTTCATTCCCGGTTATGGTCAATCTGCGATTTCCGTGCGCCCAACTTCTCGCGTAAAGCCTCGCGCATCCCTTTGTAGCTTTCTCTCGTCGGCACGCACGCGGCGTTCGAGCTTCTTTGTGTCTTCCTCGGCGGGGAGGTTCTCGGGATAGATTCCCCTGCTCGTCAGCGTCTTCCTAACACCCTCGTTGTTCTCTATGTGCTCGTGCCCGATCTCGTTTTCGCCATGTAAGTCCTTGCCTTCGGCGTTATGCGCTGTCATTGCTGTAGCCAAGTTCTTCGCAGCCAACGTCACAGACGGTAGCGAATCGGCAAGTGGCTTCCTGTCGGACACGCCCAACCGGCGCTTCATCGCGCGTGTGTCGTAACCTCCGAACAACGCCCTGTCGCCCTTCGACTTTATTGTAGCGAACCCGCGGGAGTCGACGCCGCGCTCGAAAGCGACGCCGGCAAGGAGCCGCTCGGATTCTGAAAGGGCGTTGCGCTCGGTTAGTCGCTGCAGCTCCTGCATGCGCTGCTCGATGAGTTCGCC
Source organism: Eggerthellaceae bacterium (assembly GCA_017459925.1). Taxonomy (GTDB): domain Bacteria; phylum Actinomycetota; class Coriobacteriia; order Coriobacteriales; family Eggerthellaceae; genus UBA9715. The sequence continues at coordinate 12,744 of JAFUCC010000095.1, read as the reverse complement.
TTCGCGCGTTTTCAATGCAAAGTAAGACTGCGCGAAAGCGATTTCACGTTTGCGGGTGTCGCCGTTCATCGCGACGAGGTAGCATGCATAGCGCGTCAGCTTGAAATCACGGACGGATCGCTGGGCGCCCTTCCCAGTTGATATCATTTTACTGATTTCGGCAAAATGATGCTGACCTGGTGTTTCAGCATTATCCGCGGAAATCATGGCCCTCTTTATGGCTACTTCGAAGTTCTGCCATTTAGTGTACCCGAGCAAACTCATCAGGTCCCTTGCAAACCAGAACTCAATACCGTCCTCATCAACCTGCATGAGGTCATCTAGCGTCAGCTTCCTCGCCTCGATGTCGTTCCGTTCCATGGAGCCCCTGCTTTCTGTAAGTTAACCGCAAAGCAGGAGGGGCTTTCATCCGCTGCACTGTCGGCCTAAGCCGCATTCCTTCCTGCTTTGATTTTGATGACATGCACTTTACCCCGTCCCGCATGACAAAAAACCGACCGCGCAGCGGCGCAAATGCGGAGCGTTGCTGCCGACGCGCTCTTCCCTTGCGTCTGGGAAACGGAAAGCGTCGTCGGAATTGCGCCAGAAAAGCGTTGGAATTGCGGTCACATTTTGTGACCTCAAGTTTTCCCACTTCGCCTTCAGGTTGATTTCAACAGGCGCACCCGCCGTGGATTGCTCGGCGCTGGTGGTTGGCGGGCATGCGGAGCTCGCCACTGACGAACCCTTGTCGCGCAGGAGCCCATTATTCCAACAGGCGCGGCGTTTCGCGTTGGAATAACGGCCGCATGCGCGACTTCGCCGAAGAGAGCGAAAAGACCGTCTGCCTTGGCGAGCTGGCGGTAATGCGACCATATCAATTCGCCACGCAGTGAGTGGCGAATTGGGAGCGACAGGTAAAACTGCCGACGAGAAATTGGGTGCCGGTAGAGCCCAAGCCGAGCAAGGCCCTCTTCTCGCGCTAGCGAATCTTGTAGCGAAGGCTGTCCTGGAATCCGCCCTCCTCTATGATCACAATCGCAACCCTCATGGCAGCTCCAGCTCGGGTTGGGCCAGAAGGCGCTCGAAAATCGGCCGGTACATCTCGGGGCTTTCCAAGCGCGCGATGTTCGTCGCGCGCTTGCCGGCGTCTTTCGACGAGGAGCCGCAATGATACACCGCTTCGTCAGGCGTCCCGTAGTCGAGGGCGACGAGGCGGTCGTGCACGAACCCGCCCGCGCTGCGGACGTCCAAGGCGATTTCCGGAAACTCCTTCCGGAACGAGCCGACGTCGGCGGCGCGCAGGCGGTGGCCCCTGTTGTCGGTGAAGAGCGTCACAGCCAAGCCCTCCCGCGCAGCGGAGAGCTGCTCGAGCGTGCGGGCGTCGACGTAGTTGTCCACGACGAACACGGTCCGGCGCGCTGACGCGTATACCTCGGCATACGCCGCCGCGGCCTCCACGAGCTGGCCGTCCATTATCAGGTAGCCGCGGCGCTCGGCAGCCTTGCCGAAGTCCTCGACGAACGCGCCGATCTCGCTCTCGCGCACGAACCCGTCCATCGCGTCAAGGATTTGCGCCACGTCGTCCTCGACCTTTCCCAGATCGCGGCGCAGGCGCAGGCCCTCGCTCAGGCTGTCGTTCAGCTTCAGCGACAGGTCCAAGAACTCGCGCCTGCTTACGAGTCCGCGCCCCTCCTCGACAGCGTCCTTCATCTGCTTGAACAGGCGGATGAGCGCCTTGCTCTGTCGTGTGGCGAGGTCGCCCTTCAGCACCGTCATCAGCATGTATATCCCTGACTCGCTAAATGCGTATGGCAAGTACCTCGAACCGCCCCAACTTGAGGTCAATTTTTTTGACCTCAAGTTTTCCCATTCTTCTGCTGTGATTTGAAAACGGAAGTCGCTATCAAATTTCTCGATGTTGTTCTTCACCTGCTGGTTGAACGCCTTCGTGCTGTACCCATAAATCTCCGCCAATTCGAAATCGAGCATGACCTTCTGCCCGCGCACCTCGTGGATCTTGCCGCGCAGGTTGTCCTCGCCCATGATAGCCACGCCGTCTTCGGCTCCTCTCGAAATCCGCAGCCCATCGGGATTCACCGCATTGCCCTCCATCGCTGCCGCCTCCTACCTGCCTAGCGCCGATGCCGGGTACTCTACCTCGTCCCGTTCGGCGAAGGACCGACCGCATGTAGAAAACGTCATCATCGGGCCTCGGGGCGCTTGAACCCGTATAATGTGCCTATCGCAAGTCAGTTCTACCAGGGGCAGTGATGAGGAACAAGAAGGGGAAGCTGGCGGCACTCGCCGCGGGAACGGCTGTTGCGGGCGCGACAATCGCTGCAGCGCTGCAGAAGACGCGCCAGCTTCAAGACGAGGCGCGCGCCAAGGGCGCCCATGTCCCCAAAGGCCCCTACGAAGCAGTGGTCAAGCGCCCCCTCGACGCGGCTCTCTCCGGTGCAGCCCTTGTCGTGCTCGCGCCCGTCCTCGGCGCCACGGCAATCGCGGTGCGCGTCAAGCTCGGAAGCCCCGTCATCTTCAAGCAGCAGCGCCCCGGCCTTAACGCCGAGCCGTTCGACATCTACAAGTTCCGCACCATGACCGACGAGCGCGACCCGCAAACCGGCGAGCTGCTGCCCGACGAAGTCCGCCTAACCGACTTCGGCAAGTGGCTGCGCTCCACGAGTCTCGACGAGCTGCCCGAGCTGGCGAACGTCCTGAAGGGCGAAATGTCGCTTGTTGGGCCTAGGCCTCTGCTGGTCCGGTACCTGCCGCTCTATACTGCAGAGCAGGCCCGCCGTCACGAGGTACGCCCGGGGGTCACCGGGCTGGCGCAAGTGCGGGGCCGCAATTCCATCCCATGGGAAGAGAAATTCCAGCTCGACGTCGAATACGTCGACAACGTCACCTTTGCGGCCGATGCGAAAGCGCTTGTCGACACCGTTCGAGCCGTGCGCACCCGCGCTGGCATCAGCAGCCCGAGTTCGGTGACGATGGAAGAGTTCACGGGCATGCAGGCAGATGGGGCGAAGTCCGCATGAGAATCATCTTCGCGAGCGTCGCTGCGATCGAAAACATAGCCAGCCCGGGCATCTACACCGACTTGCTCAGGACGTTTCGAGACCATGGGCATGAAGTCACAGTCATTGCGCCACGCGAAAAGCGAACGGGCCTTCCAACCGAACTCGAAGAGCAACATGGCATTACAGTCCTGCACGTGGCAACTGGCAACATCCAAAAATGCAGTGCAATTGAAAAAGGGATGTCGCTACTCGCCCTGAAACGTCAGTATTCCGATGCCCTGCGCAATCATATGCCGAATAAGAAATTCGATCTTGTCCTGTACGCGACGCCGCCGACGACTATTGCAGGGCTCATCGAAAGCCTGAAAACCCAAACAGGGGCAAAGTCCTACCTTCTGCTGAAAGACATCTTTCCCCAGAACGCCCTCGATATCGGCATGTTGTCGGATCATGGCGCGAAAAGCATCATGTATCGGTACTTCAAGAAAACGGAGCACCGCACTTACGAGGTCGCTGATTGGATCGGCTGCATGTCGCCAGCAAACCGAGAGTACCTGCTTTCGCACGAGCCTTGGCTCAACGCGGAACGCGTCGAAGTCAACCCCAATTCGGTTATTCCCCTCGACTTGCAGAATGTCGATAGAATCGCAATCCGCAAGCAATATGGCATTCCCGGCGATGAACGCGTTTTCGCATACGGCGGAAACCTCGGAAAGCCGCAGGGAGTCGGCTTTCTCATTGACGCGCTGCGCTGCAACGAGCAAATGCCGGCAGGGTTTTTCCTCATTGCAGGTAGCGGAACGGAACGGCATTTGCTCGAGGCTTTTTTCGAGGCGGAACAACCCGCGCATGCGCGCCTGCTGCCCAGCCTCCCAAGGGACGAGTTCGACAGCCTGTTGTATGCATGCGATGCGGGCATCGTCCTGCTCGACCATCGTTTTACCATACCGAATTATCCGTCGCGAGCCTTATCGTACATGCAAGCCTCGCTGCCTGTGCTGTGCGCAACAGATCCCGTAAGCGACATGGGCAAGGTTGCGGAAGAGAACGGTTTCGGAATCGATTGCAGAAGCAACGACCCAAAATTGTTTGTTGAAAGATGTCGTAGCTTATCAAACGACGATTTGCATGCGATGGGGGCAAGGGCAAAGGCGTATATGATGGAAAACTACACGGCGGAAAAAACCTACGAAACGATAATGAGGCACTTCGATGATTAGCAGCAAGTCATTCGCCGGAAAGACCTTGATGATAACGGGAGGAACGGGAAGCTTCGGTTCAACCGTGCTCAAGCATTTCCTAGAGTCGGGCGTGGGTGAGATCCGCATCTTCAGCCGCGATGAGAAGAAGCAAGACGACATGCGCCACATGCTTCAGGCCCGCCACCCCGAGCTGGCAGCCAAAGTGCGCTTCCACATCGGCGACGTCCGCGACGAGCGCAGCGTGCGCGATGCCATGCACGGCGTCGATTACATCTTCCACGCAGCAGCCCTGAAGCAGGTCCCCTCTTGCGAGTTCTTCCCGATGGAAGCTGTGAAGACCAATGTCATCGGCACCGACAACGTGCTCCATGCGGCCGTCGACGCGGGCGTCGAGCGCGTGGTGTGCCTCTCCACCGACAAGGCCGCGTACCCGATAAACGCCATGGGCAAGTCAAAGGCGATGATGGAGTCGATCATCTACGCAAACGCCCGCGAAGGCGCGGGGCGTACCACCATCTGCTGCACGCGCTACGGTAACGTCATGTGCAGCCGCGGCAGCGTCATCCCGCTGTTCATCAAGCAGATCCGCGAGGGCCGCCCGGTCACGGTGACCGACCCCGCCATGACGCGCTTCCTCATGAACCTCGACGAGGCGGTCGACCTGGTCTGCTTCGCCTTCGAGCATGCGGAGCCGGGCGACCTGTTCGTGCAGAAAAGCCCTGCTAGCACGGTCGGGGACCTCGCGGAGGCTGTGCAGGAGCTCTTCGGCCACACGGGCACGCAGGTCATCGGCACCCGCCACGGCGAGAAGCTCTTCGAAACCCTCATGACCCGCGAGGAGCGACTGCGCGCAGAGGACATGGGCGACTATTTCAGGGTGCGCGCCGACAGCCGCGACCTGAACTACGACAAGTTCACCGCCGAGGGCACCGTGCGCACGATGGCCGACGAGGAGTACACCTCGCACAACACCGAGAGGCTCGACGTTGCCGGCACCGTCGAGAAGATCAAGACCGCCGAGTACGTGCAGCTCGCCCTCGAGGGCCGCGAGCACGAGGCGGTGCAGTAACGTGAAAGTCCTCGTTACCGGAGCCAAGGGGTTCGTCGGGCGCAACCTCTGCGAGAGCCTGAAAAACATCCGCGACGGCAAGGACCGCAGGCCCCGCTACCAGGCCCTGCTTCCCTTAGAGGTGTTCGAGTACGACCTCGATTCGGCTCCGGAAGAGCTCGACGGGTGGTGCTCGCAGGCGGACTTCGTGTTCAACTTGGCCGGGGTGAACCGCCCGAAGGACCCAGAAGAGTTCATGTCCGGCAACTTCGGGTTCGCATCCGACCTGCTCGCCGCTCTCGAGCGCCACGGCAACGCGTGCCCGGTCATGCTCGCCTCCTCGGCGCAGGCCTCCCTCGAGGGGCGCTTCGCGGGCAGCGAGTACGGCAAGAGTAAGCTCGCCGGCGAGCGGCTCTTTCGCGACTATTCCGAGCGCACAGGTGCAAAGGTCCTCGTATACCGCTTCCCGAACCTCTACGGCAAGTGGTGCCGCCCCAACTACAACAGCGCCGTGGCCACGTTCTGCCACAACATCGCCAGCGGGCTGCCTATCACCGTGAACGACCCCGCCACGGAACTCGAGCTCCTCTACATTGACGACCTGGTCGCGGAGATGCTCGAGGTGTTGCTCGGAAACGAGACGCGCGAGGGGGACTTCTGCGTGGCGGGCCCGACCGACCGCGCCACGCTGGGCGAGATCGTCGGGCTGATCGAGGGCTTCAAGGACTCCCGCAGAGTGCTCTCAGTGCCCGACCAGTCCGCTGGCTCGCTCTCCAAGAAGCTGCACGCCACCTATCTGAGCTACCTCGACCGGGGGGATTTCGCGTACGAGCTCGGGCCCAAGACCGATGAGCGCGGCAGCTTCACAGAGTTCTTGCGCACGCCCGACAGGGGCCAGGTGTCGATCAACGTCAGCAAGCCGGGAATCACCAAGGGCAACCACTGGCACCACACCAAGTGGGAGAAGTTCCTCGTCGTATCGGGCGAGGCCTCGATCAAGCTGCGGAAGGTCGGCGCCGATGCCGACGGCAAACCGTTCCCGGTCGTCGAATACCTGGTGAACGGCGACGAACCCACCGTGGTCGAGATGATTCCCGGCTACACGCACAGCATAACCAACCTGTCCGGCGACCGGGACTTGGTCACCGTCATGTGGGCCAGCGAGCCCTTCGACCCGGAAAACCCGGACACCTACTACGAGGAGGTGTGAGCATGCCCTACGAAGCTTCCTTCAAGGACGACGGCAGGCTGAAGCTGCTCATCATCGTGGGCACCCGCCCCGAGATCATCCGCCTGTCCGAGGTAATCAAGAAGTGCCGTGCGCACTTCGACTGCCTGCTCGCCCACACGGGCCAAAACTACGACTACACGCTTAACGGTATCTTTTTCCGCGACCTCGGCCTCGACGACCCGGACGTCTACCTCGACGCCGTCGGCGAGAACCTCGGCCAGACCATGGGCAATGTCATAGCCCGCTCCTACGAGCTCATGGCGGAAATCAGGCCCGACGCCGTGCTGGTGCTCGGCGACACGAACAGCTGCCTGTCGGTCATAGGCGCCAAGAGGCTGCACATACCCATCTTCCACATGGAGGCTGGCAACCGCTGCCGTGATGAGCGACTGCCCGAGGAGACGAACAGGCGCATCGTCGACATCATCTCCGATGTGAACCTGGCCTACTCCGAGCACGCCCGTCGCTGGCTCGCTGACTGCGGCTGCGCCCCCGAGCGCACGTTCGTCACTGGAAGCCCCATGGCCGAGGTGCTGAGTGCGAACCTGGAGAAGATCGAGGCGAGCGACATTCACGCGCGCCTGGGCCTCGAACCCGGCAGGTATATCTTGCTGTCGGCCCACCGCGAGGAGAACGTCGACGACGACGAAAGCTTCATGAGCCTCTTCTCGGCAGTAAACGCCATGGCGGAGAAATACGACATGCCCGTGCTCTACAGCTGCCATCCGCGCAGCCGCAAGCGCCTCGAAGAGACGGGCTTCGAACTCGACTCGCGCGTCATCGCCCACGAACCGCTTGGCTTCCACGACTACAACAAGCTGCAGTCAGAGGCCTTCTGCGTCGTCTCCGACTCCGGAACCCTTCCCGAGGAGGCGAGCTTCTTCCTGAGTATCGGCAAGCCCTTCCCGGCCGTGTGCATACGCACTTCGACCGAACGCCCAGAAGCAATGGACAAGGGTTGCTTTGTGTTGGCTGGCATAAATAAACGGGGCTTGCTGCAGGCAGTCGATCTTGCAGTCGAGATGAGCGCCGCTGGTGAGTATGGAGTCTCCGTTTCCGATTATACAGACAGAAATGCCTCGATGAAGGTAACGGGAATCATTCAGAGCTTTACGGGCGTTGTTGACAGCGTGATTTGGAGAAAGCACCGCAATGCCGATTAATCGCAGAAACAGTCCTCTTGTTTTAAAGACAGCGATGTCGTGTGGGAAAATTCTTTGTCAGATTGACCAGGGCATGCTTGCATGGAGAAAGGGCTGGCTAGGTATTTTTGATGAGGACTCGTTTGAGTTCTCACCGATGGTTGATTTACGCCTAGGATGGAAGGGCGCAATATGTAGCGCGTCTCGCTTTCTTGAGAGATGTCTTCGCGAAACTCCGCGATGCGCTGCCTTATTTGATGGCAAAGCATTTGTCACTCGAAATGGTTATCTCTTAGAGGTTGATCTCGACTCTTGGACCGTTAAGAATTCTCTCATTTTTCGCGACGGGATGAGAAGCCCCTTGAGCTTATCCGTCATTGATGGCATTCACGGTTTCGACGATTGCTTAGCGTTTGGAGACTATTGGGGAAACCCCAATCGTGAAGAAGTATGTATCAATGTCCTTTGTAAAGGCCAGAAAGAGTGGTGCCGTGCTGTGATACTGCCTGCGGGATCGGCATGCCATATACACGCTATTGTGCCCGATAAAGGACGAGATCGAGTACTGGTGTTAACGGGCGATGCGGATGAGGAATCCGCAATAATCGAGTTCAAGAGTAATTTTAATGAGTGCAGAATCCTGCTGTCAGGACGCCAGCAATTCCGTTCTTGTGTCGCCGTTCCCTGGAAGGACGGGATACTCTTTGCAACTGACTCTCCTCTTGAGAGGAATGGCTTATACTATTTGGCAGATAGTGAATTACAATTAATAACAAGCTTACGTGGGAGCTGTATTTACTATGACGAATTGCCTGATGGAGGAATGGTTTTTTCGACAACTGTTGAGCCAGACTCAAATCTAACAGGCTGGAAATACATAGTGAGCCGGAAACCGGGGCCCGGTATCACTGGCAACCAAGTTGATTTGTGCATGGTTGGCAAACAAGGATTCAACGTACTTGAATCCTTCGAAAAGGATGCGTGGCCTTCACTGCTATTTCAGTTTGGAGCTATAGAGCCCGTGATAGGTAGTAGACACATCTTCCTAAATTTCACTGCCCTCAAAAACCATGACCGGAGTGTTATGGCGGTTGATTTACCGGGGTCCGAGATTAGGATGCATAATGAGGGGCTTAAATGATTGTGAAACGTATATTAGGATCAACGCCCGTATTTGAGCTGTCCGCTAGAGGGTTATATTACTCAAATAGTCGGATAATCAATAGCATCTCCAGATCAGTATCTTGCAAAATGAAGCAAAGGCGTTCTCCTGACATCAAAGCTCCGAGCATCAATGATGGTTTCAAGATTATCGATGATTACATAAGCACGCTCGGTATTAAGCAAGGGGATTTGTTAATAGTCCACTCGAGCTCAGATGAACTATTAAAACTTGGGTTAAACCCAAATGAAGTTCTATTCTATTTACGGGATTTGATTGGCAGAGAAGGGACTCTGGCGATACCGTGCTTCCCTTTGTACAACAAGAGGAACTATGATCCTAGCAGAAAGCTTTTTGTGTATTCGCCGAAAAGGACGCTCTGCTCCACGGGCCTGATTCCAAATCTGTTTCTACGAAAAAGCGATGTGATTAGGAGCTTCTTTCCCTGGAACAGCCTTGCAGCACAAGGGCCATTAGCGTCAGGCATGATGAAAGGTAATCTTAATACCGATCTTGCCCACGGCAAAGGCTCGGCATGGGAGTACTGCATGCGTCACAATGCGAAGATTCTACTACTTGGGACTCGATCATGCAGAAGCACAACAATGGTTCACGTTGCAGAGGATATCATGGATGAAGAATGGCCGATTTCAAATTGGTATGAAACGCGTAGCTTTCTTATCAAAAACAATTCAAGCGAGAGACAAATGGAAATCCGAATTCGAAAACCTGAATGGGCACGCTACAACGCTTCGCTTTATAGATCAGCGCAATTCGAAAAAATGGGCATACTGAGAGAAAAACAAATAGCTGGTATTAGCGTAGGTTTCATCGAAGATTCGCGGAGAATGGTTGATTACGTAATAGAAAGAACGAATGAGCGTAAACCTTTTTTTGTTGTGCCAAAAAGGTGCTACAAAAAATGATGCGGATGCCTGTTTCAGTAGCGATGGCTGTTTGCAATGGCGAAAGATACCTCGCTGCACAAATCGACACCATTCTTTCGCAATTGAATCAGAATGATGAGCTCATTGTTTCCTACGATCCATCAAATGACGCAACGCTAAGTATCGTGAAGGGCTATGAGGCTGCAGATAATCGTGTTCGAGTTATCTACAATCATGAGCATAGCCGTGGTTTGGTGAGCAATTTTGAAAACGCATTAAAGGATTGCGCCAACGAAATAATCTTTTACGCTGATCAAGATGATTATTGGTTCTCAAACAAAATAAACCGGGTGATGAAAGAATTCGATAACCCAGAAGTGCTCGTGGTCGTTCACGATGCAAAGCTTACCGACGAGAATCTCCATGTTGTAAACGAATCTACGTTTGCTTTGAGGGGCGGCGCAAGAGACAGCTTCATAGGGAATCTTGTTCGGCTGTCGTACATTGGCTGCTGCATGGCGTTTCGCAAAGAAGCACTTGGATATATCTTGCCCTTGCCGACAAAGGGACGGTCACATGATTGGTGGACTGGCAGTATTTGCTGTTGCTACGGTCGTATGGCAATCGTTGATGAACCCCTCATTCTTCACAGGTTTCATACGAATAACGCGACTCCGAAGAAGAGACCAGGATTTCGTTATCAGTTAGTCGTGAGGGTTACTATTCTTTTTAATACAGCAAAGCGACGGGGATTTGCGCAGTTAATACGGCGAAGGCTCTCCTCGAGATAGGAATAATATAGCGTTCAACATGGTTTTCTACGAACTCTGCGAAAGCAGGATAGTCAGCGCTTGTATCGCCAAGCGTTACATTATTGAAAGGTATTTGAGTGACCGTATACATCATCGCGTGGGGACTTTGCCTTCTCGCTCTTGTTGTAAACAGGCGAGGAATTGAAGAGCATAAAACCACGTTCATGATTTGCTTAGCGGGAATTATGCTGTTTATATTTGGCTTCCGCGATACTGCGGTTGGCACAGACACCGCAGCGTACTTGAGATATCTCAATTTGTATCAAGATTATTCCATTCAAGAGATATTACTTGAATCAAACTGGTTTCGAGTTCTCGAGCCGGGATTTGTTGCGCTGATTAAAATAGCAAACCAATTAAACCTCACCGGCAGAGGATTTCTTGTCTTCATCGCACTGGTCTATGTTGGATTGCTGTGCTCCTTCATAGCAAGGCTACGTGATGATGAGCGCTATTGGGTTTTATTCTGTTTCTTCAGTCTGTACTTTCCTTTTTTTGGATTAAACGCGATGAGGCAGGCACTAGCATGCTTGGTGATTATGCATACTTTTATCGATTTCCGTGATTCGAATTACAAACGAATGGTGCTGGAGGGAATTATCGCTGTATTGTTACATAAAGGAGCGATTGTTCCTTTTGGCATAATGATTCTGTTTTCTGCAACTCGTAATGCAGTTCCTGCGCGCTATATACAGATTCTCACCATTTTTGGTTCATTGATAGTTGTTCCATTCTATGGTTTGGTGCTCGGAGCAATAAACTATACGGATTATTTGGGAATCGGGATTTCCGAACATGCAGATATCAGTTTGACTAAACTAATTCTGGTTGCAATAGTGATTCTACTTACTCTTATCAATAATGGATCTATACAACAAAGTAATACTCATGAAAAAAGGGCCTCTCAAAGCTATGTTTTCGTTAGCACAATGATCGCCCTAACCCTTATAACAACCTTGGCAGGCGGCTTGTCGGAGATGTTCATTCGAGTTTCGCAATACTGCCTCTTATTTCTATGTTATCGGCTATCAGAGTTGGCGATTGACCAGCAGGAAGACGGCAATGACATCGAAACGAAGCACATCGTATTGGGCTGTATTCTAATATGTCTCACTGGCTACTTCTTTTTTTCGCTAAGTATCAATTCTGGCGGGATAGTGCCTTTTGCGTTCGGCGGCATAGTTTTGTAATGCAAATAAGCTAGCTAAACTCGTTATATGGATATGGAGCCTGATGCTGACACGATGCGAAGGACCGAAGTGTTTGCTTTTTAACAAGCGAGGTTTTTTATGATTACCGAGACAAAAAGCGACGGAACGATAAGTTTCGTTATTGTTGCTCCTCGCCAAGGCGCTGGAGGCCCAATTGTCCTTCACGCACTTTGCCATGCGTTGGGAGAATGCGGATACGACGCAAAGTTTTTTTTGGCGTCTTCGGTTTTTGGGTCTGAACAGTTTGGCCCAATACATACATGGACAAAATGGCTAATTAGCACCGTAAAAGACGCATTAATAATGGGTGCTTTACATCTTTTGCCGAAAAAGTGGTCGCGGGGGAAAAGTCAATTTGATTATCTGATGCACCCCAGCGTTCCGTATGGGAAAAGAAAGATTACGCCATTTGTCGATGATAGAACGATAGTTATATATCCTGAAGGCTGCTATGGAAACCCTCTTCATGCCAAGAATGTCGTTAGGTGGTTTCTTTATTACAATCGCTATCCCGGAGATGAAAAAGCGTTTGGCAAAAACGATCTTTTCTATTGCTTTAGGGAGGTTTTCAACGACAGTTCGCTTAATCCTGAAGGCAGGGTCCTGCGACTTGTGCATTATGATCTTGATTTATATAGGAGATACAACAACGGAGCGCGATACGGGCGTTGCTACATTCTAAGGAAAGGGCGAAATCGAAGCGACTTACCAAAGGAATTTGATGGCCCAATTGTTGATGAATTAGCTGAATGGGAGAAAGTTCGGGTATTCAACGAGTGCGAATACTGCATTAGCTACGATATGCAAAGCGCATATTCACGCATCGCCGCAATGTGCGGATGCATTTCCGTGAAGATTCCAGAAGAGGGAAAAACTCGAGAGGATTACGAGGATTCAGGTGACCTCCACATAGGAGTAGCCTACGGGTTTGAGGAAGACGAGTTGTCATTTGCGCTTAAAACGCGTGATTGCATTCGGGAATACTATGAGCGAGCAAACGCGGAGGCGATAATGAGAGCTAATACGTTTGCCCAAGATGCTATCGAG
>JAFUCC010000094.1 GCA_017459925.1 Eggerthellaceae bacterium | reverse complement strand
GTCGATATCTGCTCGGAGAGATCCGCAGCAGACACCAAGTGCTGTGCTGCGGTGACATCGGAGTACTCGAGAAACACGACAGGACTTCGGGCGCGTGTACGCGTGTCTGATGCGATGAGTTTCGAAAGGGCGTTGATGAGGCGGATGATGTCCTTTGCGCGCCTATAGCCCGGTGCGGCCTTTGCCGCAAACACGAACGTGGTATTCGGCATGTCGATGTCCTCGCCGCTGACAATGCGGTCGTAGAGCGATAGGATATGCAACGCCTTCATGAGCTGGCGCTTGTACTCGTGCAAGCGCTTGGCTTGGGCGTCGATCACCGTTTCGGGATTCAACACGACGCCGCGGCTGGCCTGCATCCATTCGGCGAAGGATTGCTTATTTGCAGCTTTCACGTCGGCGTATGCCTTGCGGAACGTCGTGTCGTCCGCATACGGTACGAGCTCTTCGATCTTGCGCCAATCCTTCATGAAGCCCTCGCCGATGGTGTCGTCGACGAGGTGACGAAGGCCAGGGTTGGCAACGCCAAGCCAACGTCGCTGCGTGACGCCGTTCGTGATGCCGCAGAAGCGTTCGGGGTATGCCGTGTAGAAATCGCGGAAGAGCGTCGTGCGCAATATTTGACCATGCAGCTGCGATACGCCGTTCACATGGCCCGATGCGAGTACGCACAGGTTTGCCATACGCACCTGGCCTGCGTGGATGATCGCCATGCGGTGGACGCGTTCGGCATCGCCCGGATACTGCGCCCAGATGCGCTCGCGGAACCGCGCATCGATGGTCTCGATGATGCGGTAGATTCGCGGCAGCAGGCGCTGCAAGGTTGCGGCAGGCCACTTCTCGAGCGCTTCGGGCATGATGGTGTGGTTCGTGTAGTTGAACGTGCGGCTGACGATGTCGACAGCCTCTTCCCATGTGAAGCCCTCTTCGTCGGTGAGGATGCGGATCAGCTCTGGTATGGCAAGCGCTGGATGCGTGTCGTTGATCTGGATGGCCAGCTTGTCAGGCAGCGAGTGCAAATCGCCGTAATGGCGCTTATGGGCATCGACGAGCGACTGCATCGTCGCGGATACGAGGAAGTAGAACTGCCGTAGACGCAGCTCCTGGCCTCGGTTGTGGCTGTCCTCGGGGTACAGGACCTTCGAGATGGACTCTGCGAAATCGCGATCGGCTGTCGCGCGTTCGTAATCGCCCTGGTTGAAGCGAGCGAGGTCGAGCTGCCGAGGTGCGCGGGCGCGCCACAGGCGCAGCGTTGCCGGAAGCTTGCTCTCGTATCCCACGATGGGCATGTCGCATGCTTCAGCGAACACGGATTGCGCGTTATGATGAATGACCGTCAGACGGCCGTCTTCGCTCCACTGCTCTTCGACTTCGCCGCCGAATTTCACTTCGAACACGCGGTCGGCACGCTCGACCGACCACACGTCGCCGCCAAGCGTCCAGTTATCTGGCACCTCGACCTGGTGACCATCGTGGATTTCCTGGCGGAAAAAGCCGTACTCGTAGCGGATGCCGAAGCCCATGGCGGGCATGTCGAGCGTCGAGAGGCTGTCGAGGAAGCACGCGGCCAAGCGACCCAAACCGCCGTTGCCAAGGCCTGCGTCGGCTTCCTGCTCCTCAACCTCGCCGAGGTCGTAGCCCATTTCAGCCAGTGCTGCCGCATATATGTCGTATAGGCCCAGGTTCACGAGGTTGTTCGAGAACGCACGCCCGATGAGGAATTCGGCGCACAGGTAGATGACGCACTTGTCACCAGAGGTTTGAGAGCGTTCGCGTTCCGCGGCGAACACGTCCATGACCTCGTCGCGCACACAGAGGGCCGCAGCCTGGTATAGCTGCGAAATGACGGCGTGTTCGGCTGTGACGCCGAACTCGCGGCGAACGCGTGCCTCAATGCGCTCGCGCACCTCGGCGATTTGCTTTTCGGTCGGTTTGGTTTCCTTGCTCATAACATGCTCCGTTTAAATTAATGGTCCAAATATCATCGTAAGGGCGCGATTCATCGCGCCCGCTTTGCTGTGTTGACGGGCGCGATGAATCGCGCCCCTACGTGGTTATGTCAAGCTTTTGTACAGCTCCGCGTACGATTCGGCGCAACGGTCGAAGCTGTAATCGCTTTCCATTGCCTGCTTGATGAGGGCCTTGCGCGCTTTCGCGTTGCGCCACACGTTGAGCGCCCATCGGATGACGTTGAGCATCTCGCCGGCGTCGTAGTTCGCAAACGAGAAGCCATTGCCCTCGCCTGTGTACTCATTGTAGGGAAACACCGTGTCCTTAAGGCCACCGGTCTCGCGCACGATGGGAAGCGTGCCGTAGCGCATGGCGATGAGCTGCGAAATGCCGCACGGCTCGAAAAGCGACGGCATGAGGAACAGGTCGCTACCGGCATATATGCGGTGAGAAAGATCGCCGTTATAGCCGATGTACGAGCATAGACGGCCCTTGTGACGGGCTTCGGCGCCGCGCAGGGCGTTCTCGTATTCGCCATAGCCCGATCCGAGTATGACGACGCGCACGTCTTCTCCCATGAGCTCGTCGATGACGAAGTTCACGAGGTCGACGCCCTTCTGAGGCGTGAGTCGCCCGACCATGCCGATGACTGCCGTGTTCTTACCGGCCGGTTCGAGCCCGAGGTCGTAGAGTAGCGCATCGCGAACCTTCTTCTTGTTCGCAAGGCTCTTTACCGAGTAGTTCGCCGGAATCGCCTTGTCGGTTTCGGGGTTCCATACGTCGTAGTCGATGCCGTTCAGGATGCCCACGAGATCGCTGCCGCGCGAGCGCAGTACGCCGTCGAGGCTCTCGCCTGCAAGCGGACCGCAAATCTCCTGCGCATACGTGGGGCTGACCGTCGTCACCTTGTCGGCGAACACGATGCCCGCTTTCAGCATGTTGTCGCAACCGTAATGCTCGATGAACTCAGGCGTTGCGAGCGAATCGTCGACACGCAAGAGGTCGCGGTCGAATTCATGGCTGAACTGGCCTTGGAAGTGCAGGTTGTGAATGGTGAGCACGGTCTTCAAGCTCGCCTGCATGCCGCCTTGGTACTGGGTCTTGGCAAGCAGGGGCATCATGGCCGTGTGCCAATCGTTGCAGTGCAAGATGCTAACATCGAAGTCGAGCTGCGGGATGGCGTCCATCACGGCACGCGTGAAGAACGCATACTGCTCGCCTTCGAACTCACCGCCGCAGTACACGGGCCCGCCGAAGTAGAACTCGTTGTCGATGAAGTAGTAAATCGTTCCGTCAAGCTCGAGCTTGTCAACGCCGACGAACTGCGAGCGCCAGCCGAGGCTCGCTTGGAAGTCGCACAAGTGCTCAGCCTCCGCCGCATAGCGTTCTTTCACCTCGCGGTGGAACGGCATGATAATGCGGGCGTCGATACCGAGCTTCTTCAAGTACTTGGGAAGCGCGCCCACAACGTCGGCAAGGCCGCCGACCTTGAGCAATGGCGCACATTCGGCGGCAGCAATGAGAACCCCGCCGACTTTCTTCTTCTGTACCATGGTCATGGTCCTTTCTCAATTGCACCAGTGGCGCACAAGTACTTGATGATAGCGCAACGACCACACTATGCGCCGAATTCGACGCTTACTCCACGTACATGTAGTGTGTTGTTGCGAAGGACGGCTATTCCACCTTCTGGCCCTTGCGTATGACGGTGAGCGTGTCAGGCGTTCCGATGACGCGAGCGCCAGGCGCCACGATTACGTCCTTGTCGATGATCGCGTTACGCAGGTACGCGCCCTCGCCTATAACCGAATCCTGCATGATGACGCAATCTTGCACGTCTGCACCTTCGGCGATGCTGACACCGCGGAACACGACGCTTCCGGAAACGCGGCCGCGCACGTCGCAGCCGTTGCCGAAGACGCTGTTCTCAACCTGGCAACCCTTCGCATAGCGCACGGGGGGCGCGTCGGCGACACGCGTGTACACCGGGCCGTGCGCGAAGAACAGATCGTTTCGCACGACAGGGTCGAGCATGTCGCGCGTCATGTCGAAATACGACTTCACGGTCGTCAACCGGCCGGCATAGCCCTTATGCTCAAGGGCAGCGACCTTGTAGTGCGGCAGCGCCGGCTCGATGATGTCGGTGACGAAGTTGTAGCGCCCTTCAGCGCAAGCGTCTTCGACAAGCTTGACGAGAAGTTCCTTTTCCATGATGCAGGCGCCGAGGTTGTAGCAACCACCGCCTGCACCGAGCGGACCGAAGTCTCCGCCGACGACCCAGCCATCGTCGCTGATGTGCAAGTTCGCAATATGCGTCGGATCTCCTTCGCCGAGACGCAATTCGCGGGAGTACAGCACCGTGATGTCGGCCCCTGTCTTCAGGTGATGCTCGAGCAGGTCGTTGTAATCAGCGCGATACACCATGTCGGAAGCCAAGAGCAAGCAGTACTTTGAACGTTGATGGTCCAAGTAATACCGCTTGGCGAACAGCGCATCGCCGAAGCTCTGGTACAAACCCGTGCCGAGCCCTTGGTCGAACGGGGTGAGCAGCGCGACGCCGCCGCTCTTGGAATTGAGGTCCCACGCATCGCCAGAACCGATGTGCTCGACGAGCGATTGGAAGTTACGCTGCATGATGACGCCGACGTTGCGGATGCCGCTTTGCGAGATATTCGAAAGCAGCACGTCGATGGTGCGGAAACGGCCAGCCAACGGAAGGGCGGAAACGGCCCTATGCGCGATGAGGTCTCCGAGGAGCGGGTTGCCGTGGCCAGCGTAGACCATTGCGAAGGTATCGTTCATCATGCGCCCCCTACTCCACCGTTGCATTCGGTTCGATGGATTCGCCTGCGGCTACGACACCGCCCGGCGCGATCCATGAATCAGGCCCCAACACGGCAAGTTCGCCATCAGCCTCGCCGATCTTCGCATCTTCGCCGACGAAAGCGTTCTCGGCGATGACCGCGCGCTTCACCACGGCGCCTGCCGCGATGCGAGCGCCGCGCATGACGACGCTGTCTTCGACAACGGCGCCCTCGCCGACGCTCACGCCTTGGAACAGCAGGCTGTGGTTGATGTCTCCTTCAACTTCACAGCCTTCTGCAACCATGCACTCATCGAGCGTCGCGCCTTTGCCGATACGGGCAGCGGGGAGGTTCGGGTTGCGCGAATAGATCTTCCAAGCATCGGACATGTTAAGGTCGCTCGATTCGTCGAGCAGGTCCATATTCGCCTCCCAGAGGCTGTCGATGGTACCGACGTCGCGCCAGTACCCTTCGAATCGGTAGGCAAATAGGCGCTCGTCAGCGCCGAGCATGGCCGGGATGACGTCTTTGCCGAAATCGTGGCTGCTCGCCTCGTCGGCCGCATCGGCTTCGAGGTAACGACGCGCCTTCTCCCAGCTGAAGACATAAATGCCCATCGATGCGAGGTTGCTCGGCGGGTTTGCCGGCTTCTCGACGAAATCGGTCACGCGATCCTCGGCGTCGGTTGCGAGTATGCCGAAGCGGCTTGCCTCTTCGATGGGGACCGGCATGACGGCGATGGTGGCGTCTGCCTCGTTTTCCTTGTGGAAGCGCACCATGTCGCTGTAGTCCATCTTGTAAATGTGGTCGCCAGAGAGCACGACGACGTACTCGGGAGCATATCGCTCGATGAAGCGTATGTTCTGGTAGATGGCGTCAGCCGTTCCGAGGTACCAGTTGCCCGTGTCGCCGATATGCGTGGAAGGCGACAGGCAGTATGCGCCGCCGTTGTTGGTGTTGAGGTCCCACGGCGCGCCGTTGCCGATGTAGCTGTTCAGCACGAACGGCTCGTATTGCGTGAGCACGCCGACGACGTCGATGCCCGAATTCGTGCAGTTGGAAAGCGGGAAGTCGATGATACGGTACTTTCCCCCGTACGGGACGGCGGGTTTCGCACGGTACCGGGTGAGCACGCCGAGCCGGCTGCCCTGCCCTCCTGCCAGGATCATGGCTACGCATTCCTTGCGATTGTTCATGCTCCCCCTCCTTTAAGGCTGCGTTACTGCTTGAACGTGTAAAACAGGGCCGACAGCGGCGGCAGCACCAACGATGCGCTGGAGGGCTGATCGGAGAATGGCTTGTCAACGGCTTTTGCCGTCTTCTTTACCTTCGCCCCCGTGCCGCCATAGCATTCGTCGTCGCTGTTAAGAGCAAGATGCAGCGTTCCCTTTCCAGGAAGGCCGACCTTGAACCCATCGAGCTCGTTGGGCGTGAAATTGAAGCAACACAGAACCGGCTGGCTGCCATCGTTCGCATAGCGCATGAACGCGATGGCGCTTTCGTCGCGGTCATCGACGTTCGCCCAGCCGAAACCAGACCATCCGTCGTCGATCTTCCAAAGAGCCGCATGGTTGCGGTAGACGTCGTTGAGCTTCGCCGAGTATGCGCGCATGCCGTCGTGCACCGGATACTCGAGCAGGAACCAGTCGAGCTGTTTCTTGAAGTCCCACTCGATGAACTGCGCGAATTCCGAGCCCATGAACGTGAGCTTCTTGCCGGGGCGCCCGAACTGGAAGCCCATGAGCGTGCGCAGCGTGGCGAACTTCTGCTCGTATTCACCGAACATCTTGTTGACCATCGACGCCTTGCCGTGCACGACCTCGTCGTGGCTGAACGCGAGCACGTAGTTCTCGGAGAACGCGTACATCATGCCGAAAGTGAGCTTGTCGTGGTTGCCGCTGCGGAACAGAGGATCCATCGCGCAGTACTCGAGCATGTCGTGCATGAAGCCCATGTCCCACTTGAACGTGAAACCGAGGCCGCCGGCATATGGCGGGCAGGTGACAAGCGGGAAGGCCGTCGATTCCTCGGCGATCATGATGGCGCCCGGGAAATCGGAGAGCACAGCTGCGTTGAGCTTCTGCAAGAACGCAACCGCTTCCTTGTTGATGTTTCCGCCTTCGTCGTTACGCACCCAGTCGGTTCGGGCATAGTCGAGGTAAAGCATCGACGATACCGCGTCGACGCGGATGCCGTCGATATGGTAGACGTCGAAGAAGAACGTCGCGGATGACACGAGGAAGCTTTGCACTTGGGGCTTCGCATAGTCGAATACGAGCGTGCCCCATTCGGCATGCTCTCCCTTGCGGGGGTCGGCGTACTCGTACAGCGGAGTTCCGTCGAACTTGGCGAGCGCGAAGGCGTCTTTCGGGAAATGGGCGGGAACCCAATCGAGAATGACGCCGATGCCGGCTTGGTGAAGCGTGTCGACGAGGTACATGAAGTCCTGCGGCGTGCCATAACGCGACGTTGGCGAGAAATAGCCCGTTGCCTGGTATCCCCACGATTCCGGAAGCGGATACTCGGTTATGGGAAGCAATTCGACGTGCGTATAGCCCATGTCCTTGCAGTACGAAGCAAGCTCGTCGCCCACGACGCGGTAGTTCGGATACATTTCGCCTTCGGGGACGCGCCACGAACCAAGTTGCAGCTCGTAAATGGAAACGGGGCTGTGCAAAACGTCGGCGTTTTGCCGTGCTTCGAGCCATTGAGCGTCGTGCCAGTCGTAGCCTTCGAGACGCCAGACCTTCGAAGCGGTGGCAAGCCCGTTTTCCGCATGGAATGCAAATGGGTCGGCTTTCAGCTGAACCGTTCCATCGGCGCGTTCTACGGCGTACTTATACGCGGATCCGTCCTCAAGACCCTCGACGGTTCCAACCCAGATGCCAGGCGATTCCTGATTCATGGCGTTGGCGCGTTCGTTCCACCCGTTGAAGTCGCCGACGATGTGGACCGATTTTGCGTTAGGAGCCCAAACGGCGAATCGGAACAAAGGCTCTTCCCCGTTGGGATTCGCAACCTCGTGGCACCCGAAAACCAGGTATGCGCGACGTGCCTCTCCCCTACCGAAAAGGTACAGGTCAGCTTCGGGAAGAGTGGTGGGATTGTTCGCTGAATTATCCATACCGACAGTATACGCCAAGCGGGGTTGCTAATTGAACATCACCCCAGGGGTGATGTTCAATTTGCTAGCGCAATTGGCTGACGAGATTGTCGGTTTCGCGGGCGATGCGCATCTCTTCGTCGGTGGTGACGACGCAAATGCGAATGGGGCTGTCATCGATGCTGATGATGCGGTTTGCGCCGATCTGGCCCGTGAAGTCGTTGCGCTCCTTGTCGAGGATCATGCCCATGTGGGCGAGGCCTGCGAAGATCCTCTCGCGCAATTTCGCAGAATTCTCGCCGATGCCCGCTGTCATGACGACGGCATCGGTGCGGGTCATGGCCGCGTAGTATCCGCCGATGGCCTTTTGGATCTTGTACACGTACATGTCGATGGCCAACGCCGCCCGCTCGTTTCCCGCATCGGCAGCTTCCAACACGTCGCGCATGTCGCCGCCGACGCCCGAGATACCCGCGATACCCGACTCCTTGTTCAGGATCTCGTCCATGTCGTCGAACGTCTTTCCCTCGCGGCGCATGATGTACGTGACGATGGCGGGGTCGATGCTGCCCGAACGCGTTCCCATCATGAGGCCCTCGAGCGGCGTGAACCCCATGGTCGTGTCGATGGATTTGCCGTGGTTGACGGCCGTGATTGAACCTCCGTTGCCGAGGTGGCACGTGATGAGGCCAAGATCGCGCAATGGCCTGCCGAGAAGGTTCGCCGCCTGCTGGGCCGCATAGCGATGCGATGTTCCATGGGCGCCGTAGCGGCGGATATGGTATTGCTCGTAGTAGCTCCACGGCAGCGGATACATGTACGCTTTCGGCGGCATGGTGGTGTGGAATGCCGTATCGAACACGGCAACCTGGGGCGTCGTCGGCATGAGCTCGCGCATCATGTCGATGCACGCATCAGCGGCAGGGTTGTGCAACGGCGCAAGCTCCTCGCATTTCGCCAGATTCTCGCGCGCCTCGTCGTCGATGAGCGCAGCTTTCGTGAAGTACTCGCCGCCCGCCACGATGCGGTTGCCGATAGCGTCGATTTGCCCGAGCCCGCTGATCGGCGATTCAGGGTCATCTGACATGACATCAAGAAGCTTGGCGAGGCATTGGGCAACAGAAAGTCCCGCAGCGTTGTACGTGACTTTCTGGAAGTCAGGTGCGAACGATACGTTCATGTACGCCTCGTCCGTGCCCACCTTCTCAGCCAGGCATTTCATGCGGCAAACTTTGCCTTCAGTTTCGATGAGCTGGGATTTGAGGCTGGAAGAGCCGGCGTTCACGACGAGTACGAGCATGGCGGTGCCTTTCATTCGGAATGGCACTATTGTAACCGCAAAGAAGTCGAACGTTATCC
>JAFUCC010000093.1 GCA_017459925.1 Eggerthellaceae bacterium | reverse complement strand
GTGTGGATAACCAAGCGCATCAAGCCCGGACAGCACACCGACGGCAACGGCTTTGCAAGGCTCTGGGGCTACGGCCACTTCGCCATCACCCACTGGCTGCCCATCCCGAAGGTCGACGGCCAGGCGATTATTGAGACTTTACCAGTGGAATGAGTATGAACAAGGCACCAGAGTTCAGTGAGTTCCACGACGCTTACGGCAAGGCTTACGGCGAGAAAATCGACCGCCTGGCCGCCGAGCGGGCGTGGCGCCGCCTGTCGGCACGCGACAAGCGCGCCGCCATCGCAGGCATCCAGACCTACGCCGACGACTGCCGCCAGCGCGGCATCGCCATGAAGTACCCCTCCGGCTACCTGAACCTGCACCGCTGGGAGATTGAGGAGGTCGGCAGCGGAACAAAAAGGGAACAACCATCCGAAGGCCGACTCTTCGCGCAGCCGCTCCCCTCCCATCCAAGGGGAGGGGCAGGGGTGGGGTCTCAACCTGAATCCACCGACGACCCCGCCGCCCCGCTCGAAGGCATGGATACGTGGTAGCGAGTTGCACGGATTTGTTCCGCGCCCTCGCTTCGCGCCGCCACATTTTATATATTATAAGCAAGCATTGAGATTATGACAGACAACTTCATCCGATACCGGGAGTTCATTGAGGCGACGGGCGGGCTGCCCGACGACAACGAGAAGGGCAACCTCGACCGCTACTACGTCATCAAACTGATGCGGCGCGGCAAGGACAATCCCGACCTGCCCGCCGCCAACTACCACTTCCGCAACTACTACATCTACTCGTGGCGCGACCTCGACCGCTACGAGCAGGAAATCAAGCAGGTGTGCCAGATGCTGAACCTGCGGGCCTACTGCTCGGTGAACTACAAGCGGATGTCGCAGGTGGCGCTCGACACGCTGGCCGAGTCAGCCCGTCGCATCGCGGCCCACGACTACAAGCGGTTCTACAGCATCTTCGAGTCGTGCAGCGGCAAGTACGTGGAGCGCGGCGACGAACTCTGGGTGGTGGACATCGACGACGTGACCGACGAGCCTGTGCTGGCCGCCGTGCGTCGCTACATCCGCACCATGCAGTCGGGCTATGCCGATCCCGTGGTCTACACCATGCCCACCCGCAGCGGCACCCACATCATCACCCATCCCTTCAACCTGAAGCAGTTCAAGGACGGCTTCTGGGAGGCAATAACGGCGCAGTACAACATCGACGTGCCCGACGTGAAGAAGAATCACCTGACGCTGCTCTACGAGAACCTGAACAACATCTGGGTGCGCCGGGGACAGAAGAAAGAGATAATGAATGAGAACGAATAAAGAAACACTAAAGGCGATATGAACGAAGGAAAGAAAATCTACATTGTAACCAGCGGCGAATACTCTGGCTACGAAATCGAGCGCGTTTTCTCTACAAAGGAGAAGGCGCAGGAATATCTCGACACGAGGGGCGACAACTTCCGGCTGGAGGAGTACGACCTCGACGAGCCTGTTGAACGCAAGACGCAGACGTATTGCATCAGCTTTGAACCCGATAAGAAGAAGGTCATCGGCTACAGCGTCACATATCACAGGAACTACAACAACCTTATCCGCATGTCCAGCTACTACTTCAACAAGAAGCAGGCCATCGACATCTTTGTGGAAAGCGACAGCACCAAGCGTGCGATAAAGATAGCCTCCGAACGCTACGGGGCGGTCATTGCCAACGAGCAGACGATGTACCCATATCTGCGCTTCGGGGTAATCTACAATTTCGGCAGCAAGAAGCCAGCCTTCTTCGACTTCAATACCGGCGAACTGGTGCTTGTCGGCGACCAGCAACTGGCCGTGGAACTGCCAGCGTTTATTAAGGTGAAACATATTAAGGAGGACCGCGTATGAACAGACAACGAGCAATGGAATGGATAGCCAACGGGGAAGTCGGCATATCATCCAAGACGATGTGGTCGGCCTTGATGGGCGTTCCATACGACCAGGCAGACTTCCCGTATGACGCTGACGATTTCCGCAGATGCTGGCTGTTTGCTCAGACGGCGGAACTTCTGCCAACAGACTTCGAGACGATATGCCACGTCTATCCCTGGTGGCGCAACATCTACGAGATATGGCATGACATGGACGTGGCTCTTGCGAAGGGCGACGGTCACAGAATCTATGAACTTATCAGTGAGCCCAAGCGATATGCCCGTCTGATGTATCAGGCTCACGGCATGGTGAAGGTTGGCGAAGGCTCATGGATGAGCGAGGACTACGCCAAGCGCATCGGAAAGGAATATGAACTGCCTGAATAATTTGAACCCCGCTCGGCTTTGCCGCTTTTACAAAGGCGACAGCCGACTAAAAGAATTTGTATAATTTCCCGTCGCAAGACGGCCTAATCCAAGTAACACTGAAATGAAGACAATCATCACCGCAATCCTCTCGCTGCTGGGCCTGCTGGGCGTGGCAGCGCTGATGGCGTGGCTGCTGCCGGTCAGGGCCGCGCTGTTTATCATTATTGTCCTGCAGATGATCATGCTCGCTGCAATGGGCAACAGTCTGCCGAACCGCAAAACACCCGCCGACCATGAGCAAGACTAAGAACCTGCAGCCCTGGCTGGACTACTTCCGGAAGTTTCGCCAGCACGCCGACAAGGGCTACCTGCTGATGAAACCCGACGACCACGAGGCCTACGTGACGCAGCCCGCGCTCTACGTGATGGCGGGATTCAGCGACGAGCAGGTGCGCCGGGGCGACCACCTGCGCGACGGCCTGCGCACCACGCGCATGCTCGCCGACACTGCCCGCCACATCCGCACCTACGCCGCCTGGCTCGCCGCCGCAGCCAAGGGCCTCTCGACCTTCGACCCCGCCGCAGCCTACGACCCTGCGAAGCCGCTGCCCGTCATCCCCACGGCGGAACTCACGGCCTACCTCGC
>JAFUCC010000092.1 GCA_017459925.1 Eggerthellaceae bacterium | reverse complement strand
GGCATGCTCGAGCGTGGAAAGGTGCCCGCTCTCGAGAATGGTGGTGAGCACCTTGCGGATGCGCTCCTCGGAAAGCGATTCCATGAGCTCGGAGGCGCCGACGGGCGCGTAGCACAGGCGGGCCGCCGTTGCGACCGCGCGCTCGGGATCGGGGGTATGGTAGAGCAGTTCGACTTGCATAGCTTCCCTCTCTCTCGCGGACTGAGCCAAGTATAATCTTGGGCAGCAACTCGCTTTTGAACGATACGGCGAAAGGCGCGTTTATGGAAACGGCTACCTTCACCTCGACGCTGACGTCGACGGATTGGAACGAGGAATGGAAGGCTATGCAAGCGGCGCGTCGCCATGCCGACGATGCGGCCGTTTGGGACGAGAAGGCGAAGAGCTTTCCCGTGAAGCATGGCGCGCAGACGGGTTATGTCGAAGGGTTCCTAAAACTCGCCGGCGTGCAGCCAGGCGAAACGGTCCTGGACATGGGGTGCGGCACAGGTGCCCTGGCAACCCCGCTCGCACAAGCAGAGAACAAGGTGATTGCCTGCGACTTCTCGCAGGGCATGCTCGACGTCATGCTGGAAGACCATCGGGCTTTAGGCATATCGGGCGTCGAAGTTCATCAGATGAGCTGGACCGACGATTGGAATTCGTTCGGCCTTGCCGAAAAGAGCGTCGACGTCGCCCTGGCTTCACGGTCGATCGTGACAAACGACCTGCGCGCATCGCTTCTGAAGCTCGACCGCGTGGCGAAGCGCCGCGTCTGCATAACCCTCCCCTGCGGCCCCTCGCCCAAAACCGACGAGCGGCTCCTTGCGGCGGCAGGCTTGTCTCAGAAACTCGGGCGCGACTTCCTGTACGCGTTCAACATCCTGGCGCAAATGGGCGTAAACCCCGAAGTTGCCTACATCCCCAGCGTGCGCATGGAGCTTTACGAATCGCAGGAAGACGCCATCGACGGCTTCTCGAAGATCGTCCGCGACGCGGCAGCGCACCTCGTGAGCGACGACGAGATGGAAACCGCCCTCGCCCGCCTGCGCACGTGGCTGCAATCGAACCTCTTGAACGACGAGCGCGGTTGGCACCTCTCCGAAGATCGCAAAGTCACCTGGGCCTTCCTCGCCTGGCAACCAAAATGAGTAACAGGACGTTCCTCCTACTCATTTTCGCAAAAATGAGTAGGAGGAACGTCCTGCTACTCATTAACAAAACGGGCCCGACGAATCGGGCCCGTTTCAACATGCATGTGCGTTCGCCTTATTCGGCGGCAGCTTCCTCAGCAGGAGCCTCGGCGGCGTCTTCAGCGGCGACCTCGGCGGCAGCGGCCTCGACAGCCTCGGCGACTTCCTCGGCCTCGGCGGCAGCTTCGGCCTTGGCGGCAGCAGCGGCTTCGCGCTCGGCCTCGGCGGCAGCCTTCTTGGCGTATTCCTCGGCGCGCTTGGCCTTCTCGGCGGCCTTAGCCTCGCGCTCGGCCTTGCGCTTCTCCTCGGCGGCAGCCACTTCGGCGGCACGCTTCGCCTTGCGGGCAGCTTCGCGCTCGGCAACGAGCTTGTCGGCGGCGCCGAACTTGTCGCTGAAGCGCTGCACGCGTCCGCCGGTGTCGACGAACTTCTGCTGACCCGTGTAGAACGGATGGCAGGCGCTGCAGATTTCGATGCGGATTTCGGGCTTAGTGGAACGGGTCTTGAACGTGTTCCCGCAGCTGCACGTAACCGTGCACTCCACGTAGTCCGGATGGATTCCAGTCCTCATTTTCGGTTCTCCTTTTCCGCCCTGGTTTCCGACCAGGGCCAAGACAAGCCTTTGCATGATAGCACAGCACCGCGCCGCAGCAAGCGCTTTCTTCATTCCTTCACACTGAATGAAACAGGTACCAGGTACCTGTTTCATGCTTGGGCTATATAATGCGGAGCATGAACTACGAAACTTGGTATGAGCGCGTTTCCGCCCCATTCCGCAGCGCTGCCGCTGCGCGGGCTGTCAACGTGTTGGATAAAGCGCTCGTGTACGTCGTGGCAGCGACGTACATCGTGGCGCTGGCGGTGCTGCTTTTCACGGGCGATGCGCGTTTCTGGCGCGCGCTCATCGTACCCGCCATAACGTTCGCGCTCGTCACCATCGTGCGTGCAGCGCTCGATTTCCCCCGCCCCTACGAAGAGCACGCCATCGACCCCATCATCCACAAGGACACGCGCGGCAAATCGCTGCCGAGCCGGCATTTATCCAGCGCCGTCATCATCGCCTGCGCGCTTTCATGGCTGAACCCCGTGCTCGGCGTCCTCGCGTTCATCGCGAGCGTCATAGTCGCGTTCACGCGCCTTGTCGGCGGCGTCCACTACCCGCGCGACATCGTCGCTGCCATCGCCATCTCGCTCGCTTGCGGCTGCATCGGGTTCCTGATCGTTCCTTAAGCGACCCACCCGCCGCTGAGAACCGTTCCCCTTTCTCTTGTTGCTCGCCTCGGGAAAAAGCCTTACTATCATCCCGAAGCAACAACGCCGCTGAAAGAGGAGCACATGGAAGAAGATTCCCCTATCATCATCATTGCGATCATCGCTGCAATCGTCGGCGCTATAGCCGGCGTCATCGTGGTCCTCGGCATGCTGGGCCTGTTCGGCACCCTGGGCGTGTTCTAAGCCCGACTGCATAGTCCAAGACGCATCTCAGCCGCCGTATCCTCACCGATGCGGCGGCTGTTTTGTTCCCTGCCAGAACGGATGAGTCGCAGGACTGTCCTGTGACTCATTTCCCGCGATAGGCTGCTAGGCTCGGATGATTGCCAGAAAATGAGTCGCAGGACAGTCCTGCGACTCATGGTACGGTGGTATGGCGTAAACCAGAACAAGGAGGAAATCTATGAACGATTTCGTGTTTCAGAACCCGACGCGGTTCTATTTCGGACGAAAGCAGCTGCAACACATCACCGACGAGCTTATGGGTGCCAAAACCGTTATGATCGCCTACGGCGGCGGCTCTGTTAAGAAGACGGGGCTGTACGACCGCATCGCAGCGCTCGTCGAGGGCGTTGGCGCGCGCGTCGTCGAATTCGGCGGCATCATGGGCAACCCCACCTGGACCAAGGTCGAAGAAGGCGCAGCGCTCGCAAACGACGAGGGCGTCGATTTCATCTTGGGCGTCGGCGGCGGCTCGGTCATGGACTGCACGAAAGCCATCTCGCTGGCTGCACGCCAAGACAATGCCTGGAAGAAGCACTGGGTGCGCTTCGAGCCCATCATCGTAGATCCCATCCCCCACGGCTTCGTGGTCACGTGCGCGGGCACGGGCAGCGAGGGCAACGGCGGCGCGGTCATCACCAACGAGAAGACGCATGTGAAGACCGGCAAGGACTACCCCGAGCTGAACGCGCGCTTCGCAATCCTCGAGCCCGAGCTCACCTTCACGGTCCCGCGCGAGCAAACCATCGCCGGCTCGTACGACATCCTCAGTCACCTCATGGAAATCTACTTCAGCGAGCCTGTCGGCGACGCGCTTGCCGACAACCTGCTCGAAGCGGCCATGCGCACCGTTATCAAAAGCCTCGAGGTCGTGCTCGAGAAGCCCGAAGACTACCAGGCGCGCGCGAACCTCATGTGGGCGAGCTCGCTTGCCGAGAACCGCATTCTGAAGTGCGGCAAGAACGGCCTGTTCCAGGTGCATATGATCGAGCATCAAATCGGCGCCTACACCGACTGCGTGCACGGCTTCGGCCTTGCCGCCATCCAGGCGCCATACTACCGCTTCATCAAGGTGACGAGCGCGCTCATGACCTGGCAGCTGCGCCGTTTCGCCATAAACGTGTGGGGCATCAACCCCGAGGGGAAAGCTGATATCGACATCGCCATCGAAGGCATCGACGCGCTGCAAGCGTGGACCGAGAAGGTCGGCGCCTACCGCACGCTCGGCGAACTGGGCGTGACGGAGGACATGATCCCGAAGATCGCGCGCTCCACCACGATCTTGCCCATGAAGTTCTGCAAGCTGAACAGCGACGACATCGAGATTCTGCTCGAGCAGTGCCTATAACGACATAAGCCGTTTAGAAGGAGGGAACATGGAAGACGCCAAAACCGTCGAAACGCCGCCTGAGGAGCCCAAGCGCAAGAAGCTGAGCATGACCACGTGGATCCTCATCTCACTCGGCGCCGGCATCATCTGCGGCATCATCTGCAACTCGGTCATCGAGCCTGATTCATGGGCCGACCTCTACATCATCGAAGGCGTGTTCTACGTACTCGGCCAGGGCTTCATCCGCCTCATGCAGATGCTCGTGGCACCGCTTGTGTTCTGCTCGATCGTCTGCGGCGCTGCTTCGATGAGCGACCCGAAGATGCTCGGCAAAGTCGGCGGCGGCACCATCGTCATGTACCTGTGCACCACAGCCCTCGCCATCACGATCGCGCTCATCATCGCATCGTTCACGAACCCGGGCCTCGGCCTGGACATGGCCTCGATCGTGCAAGTCGAGCCCAAAGCTGCCGAGGAGCAATCGTTCGCCGACGTGCTGCTCAACATCATCCCAACCAACATCTTCGCCGCGCTTTCCGCAGGCACGATGCTGCAGATCATCTTCTTCGCGCTGATCCTGGGCTTCATCCTCGGCAACCTCGGCAAGAAGGTCGCCACCGTGAACCGTTTCTTCACGCAGTTCAACGCCGTCATGATGAACATGATCCAGCTCATCTTGAAGGTCGCGCCCATCGGCATCTTCTGCCTGATCACGCGCACGTTCACGAACTTGGGCATTTCGGGCATCCTGCCGATGCTGAACTTCATCGGCACGGTGTACCTGGGCCTCATCATCCAGCTCCTCGTGGTGTACATGCTGCTGCTGTTCATCTTCACGCGCCTGAACCCCATTCACTTCCTGAAGAAGATGTGGCCCGTCATGGTGTTCGCGTTCTCGACCAGCTCATCGAACGCGACCATCCCGCTGAATATGGAAACGCTCGAGAAGCGCATGGGCGTCGACCCGAAGGTCGCCTCGTTCACCATTCCGCTGGGAGCTACCATCAACATGGACGGCACGGCCATCATGCAGGGCGCGGCCGTCATCTTCGCCGCGCAGGCGTTCGGCATCGACCTGCCGACCTCGGCGCTGCTGTCGGTCGTGGTCACGGCTACTGCGGCCTCGATCGGAACCGCCGGCGTGCCCGGCGTGGGCACCATCATGCTGACGATGGTGTTCTCGACGGTCGGCTTGCCGGCTGAAGGCGTCGCCATGATCATGGGAATCGACCGTATCCTCGACATGGGCCGCACGGCCGTGAACGTGACGGGCGACGGCGTGGTGACGACGTGCATCGCGAACCTCTGCGGCATGCTCGACAAGGATGTGTTCCGCAACGACAAGATCGCGGAAGTCGACCTCGACGATCTCGGGGAGTCCCCCGAGCCCGAGGACTACCCCGACTTCACCTCGCACGGCGACCCGACCGAAATCGGCGAGCCCGGCGACCCGGACAAGTTCCGCGAAGTGGAAGACGTCCTCGCAGAAGAAGAGGCCTAACAAAAGCGCCTTCCCGCGCGAACCCGAAAGGCCACCAATGCGGTGGCCTTTCGTTGTTTATGCACGTAGCTCTCGCGTTTTCGGAGCTGTGCGTGAGCGATTCCGCAGCTACGCGAGGCGGCTGATTGAACGTCACCCCAGGGGTGATGTTCAAATCTGTTGATGCCTAACCTTTGCGAAAGAACGTTCC
>JAFUCC010000091.1 GCA_017459925.1 Eggerthellaceae bacterium | reverse complement strand
TCCCACCGACGGTGGGACAACCTGCCCTGCCCCCACTGTCCCACCACCGTTACATGGTCTTCGTGCGGGCGACGGCTTGCTTCCAGCCGGCGAGGCGGGCGGCGAGGCGCTCGTCGTTCTCGTCGGGAAGGTAGGTGGCATCGCTGGCACGCAGGGCGCGCAGGTCGTCGAGCGAGCCCCAGAACCCGGTGGAGAGGCCGGCGAGGTACGCGGCGCCGAGCGCGGTGGTCTCCACGTTTTCGGGACGGCGGAGCGGCTTGCCCAGAATGTCGCTTTGGAACTGCATGAGGAAGTTGTTCGCCGAGGCGCCGCCGTCGACGTTGAGCACCTTCAACGGCATGCCGGCATCGACTTCCATGGCGCTGACCAGGTCGTACACCTGATACGCGAGCGCCTCGAGCGCTGCGCGCACGATATGCGCCGTGGTGGTGCCGCGCGTCAGGCCGTAAATCGCGCCGCGCGCGTCGGAATCCCAGTAGGGCGCGCCGAGGCCCGTGAAGGCCGGCACGATGTACACGCCGTCGCAGCTGTCAACGCTTTGCGCGATGGCTTCGGTTTCGGAGGCGTTCTGGATGAGGCCCAGCCCGTCGCGAATCCACTGTATGAGCGCACCGCCCATGAAGACGCTGCCCTCGATGGCGTACTCGGGGCCCTTCCCCGGCGCGCTTGCCGCCACGGTGGTGACGAGGCCGTTCTTGGAAACGGGCGCCTCGCTTCCCGTGTTCATGAGCAGGAAGCAGCCGGTGCCGTAGGTGTTCTTGGCCTGACCTGGGTCGAAGCAGCACTGGCCGAAGAGCGCGCTTTGCTGGTCGCCCGCCACGCCGCGGATGGGAACGCCCGCCACGATGCCGTCGCGCGCCGTCTTCCCGAAATCGCCTGACGACGGGCGCACTTCGGGCAGCATGCTCATGGGAATGCCGAACAGGTCGCACAGCCACTGGTCCCATTGCATGGTGTGGATGTCGAAGAGCATCGTGCGGCTGGCATTCGTCGGATCGGTCGCATGCACCGCGCCGTCCGTGAGCGCCCAGATGAGCCACGTGTCGATGGTGCCGAACGCGAGCTTGCCCGCCTCGGCCAGTTCGCGCGCGCCTTCCACGTTGTCGAGAATCCATTTGATCTTGCTCGCCGAGAAGTAGGCATCGGGAATGAGGCCAGTCTTCGACGTGATCGCCTGCGCAACATCGGGGTCGCCGCACAGCGCGTCGACGATGCTGGCGGTGCGGCGGCATTGCCACACGATGGCGTTGAACACGGGCTCGCCGGTTTCGCGGTTCCACACGACGGTGGTCTCGCGCTGGTTGGTAATGCCGATGGAGTCGATTTCCGACGCCTCGACGTTATGCGCCACGAGCAGCTCGGTCATGGTGCCGAGCTGGGCCGACAGGATTTCCTGCGGGTCGTGCTCCACCCAGCCGGGATGCGGGTAGTGCTGCTCGAATTCCCGCTGGGCGACGCCCGCGATCTTCCCTTGCGCGTCGATGAGAACCGACCTGGCCGAAGTCGTTCCCTCATCGAGCGCGATGACATACTTCTTCATACGTGCTCCTTTCCCAGAGTTGTTCGCCTTCGCTGGCGGGTGGCCCTGCGGGACCAGCTGAGGCTAAGCGCTCCTCGCTACGGCGGAGCAGCTGCGGAACTCGCTCGCTACGCTCGCTCAGACAGTCCTCGCAAACCGCTCCACCTTCACTCGTCGCAGCCTCAGATGGTCCCGCAGGGCCACCCGCCAGCGAAGGCTGCATTTCCGCACTACACGTGCGCTTCGATCCAGGTGGCGATGTCGTCGTACACCTGGTCTTTGCCGATTTCGTTGTGAATCTCGTGGCGCATGCCCTCGTAGATCTTGCAGTCGACCGTCTGGACGCCGGCATCGCGCAGCAGCTGCGCGGCCGCCTTCACGCCCTCGCCCATGTCGCCGACCGGGTCGCCGTCACCCGCCACGAACAGCACGGGCAGCTCTTTCGGCACCTTCTCCGCGCATTCGGGCGTGACGACTTCGCCCGTCAGGTCGAGCAGCGTGGTGTAACCGCCCAACGTGAACATGAAGCCGCACTTCTCATCGGCGATGTAGGCGTCGACGACGGCCTCGTCGGTCGACAGCCAGTCGAGGTCGGTGCGGGCGTTTTCGATCTGCTTGCCATACCCGCCGGCGCCCATGCCGTCGATGAGCTTCGAATGGTAGGTCTCGCCCTTGATGGACGCGATGAACCGCGCAAGGGTGTTGCCGAGCTTCGACAGGTTCGCCGGCACGTTGCCCGTGCCGGACAGCACGCATGCCGTGAGCTCGTCGCCATAACGGGCGATGTACGCGCGCACGATGAAGCTTCCCATGGAATGGCCGTACATGACATACGGAACGTCGGGGAACGTGCGCGCCACCATGCGGTGCAGCGTGTGCACGTCGCCGACGATGATGTTCTTGCCGCCCTTCAGGGGAATGTGGCCATACTCGTCGGCGCTGTTCACCGACCCGCCGTGACCCACGTGATCCTCCGCGCACACGACGAACCCGCGTTCAACCAGGTAGCGGGCAAGATCGTCGTAGCGGTCGATGTATTCCGCCATGCCGTGCACGATTTGGATGACGGCCTTCGGGTCTTCGGTGCCTGGATTGTCCGGGCTGCCGAATTTCGAGCTGGTCCACAGCTTGGCGTTGATGTTCGTCTTCTTGGTATGGGAAACGTACTCGATGGGAACGGTGAAAATGGTCTCTTCCATGGCTTCCCCCTGGCGAATGAGAACGGGCTTGTCCTGCGAACAGTCTAGCACGGTGGAAGGCGTGCCGCTGGCCTGCGAGTCGTCCTCGACGACCACGGCGACGTTGGCCAGAAGGTCGGGGTCGAGGTCGGCTGCCCGGCTGGGCGCTTCGGCGCCGGACACGTTGGCCGACGACGTGGCAATGGGCCCAGCCACGCGAATGAGGCGCAAGGCCGTGTCGTTATCGGGCATGCGCAATCCGATGGTGCCATCGGCGGCCCGGTATGCGGGCGGCACCTTGTCGGAAGCTTTCACGACAATGGTCAGCGCGCCTGGCCACTGGGCTTCGGCAAGTCGGTACGCCTTATCGGGAACGTCGATGCCGTACTCGTCGAGCGCCTCGACGCCGTCGACGAGCCAGGCGATGGGCTTGTCGTCGCTCCGCTGCTTCAATTTGAAAATTGCGTCGGGCGAATCGGCGAATTTCGCGGCGACGCCCAACCCGTACACGGTGTCAGTCGGGAAGATGACCGGCTTGCCCGCCTTCAGGACCTCGGTTGCGAGAATGATGGTGTCGGTTTCCATGAGCACGCTCCTCGGCTGGGTATGATTGCGTGTGGTAAGTATACCGCTGGAATCAACGAAAAAACGTGCGCGGCGGGGATGAGGTTTGCTCTTGCCTCGCCCGCCTGGCGGCTGGTTGAACGCTCACCCCAGGGGTAATGTTCAAATTGACGCAATTTGAACATTACCCCTGGGGTGAGCGTTCAACCAGCTTGCTTTATTGCCGCAAATCGTCAACGATGCGCTGCGCAATGCGGAGGCCGTCGACGGCAGCGGACATGATGCCGCCAGCGTATCCGGGGCCTTCGCCTGCAGGGAAGATGCCGATGTTCTCGCGAATGGTTTCATCACCCGGGCGCAGGCCGTGGCCGCGTGCCGCGTCGCGCGGACGGACCTTGCGCTTGGCAACGCGCGTGCGAGCTTGCAAGGTTTCCTCGTCGCGCAGAATGCGCACGGGGCTTGAACTGCGGGTTTCAACGCCCGTCATAACGGCACCCGGATCGGCGAAGCCGCGTAACTTGCGATCGAGCAGCGGCAGCGCTTCGGCCATGGCGTCGGTCACGAAATCGGGCAGGATCTCGCGCAGGTCGCACCACACGACGCCACGCGCGTAGCTCGGCTTCACGGTAGGCGATGGGTTACCCGCTTCGTCGTTCAGGAAATCGCCAACGGTCTGGGCGGGCGCTTGCCAAGGCTCGCCGTTGCATTCACACGCTTCGCCGTAAGCTGCCTGCTCGATGCGGCGCTGGAACATCGTGCCAGCCAGCGGATCGGAGCTCGGGAAATCGTCGGGCGTCACGCCGACCAGCAGCGCGGCGTTCGCGTTCTCGCCATCGCGCGCAAAGCGGCTCATGCCGTTCACGACCACGCCGAACTCCTCGCTCGCCGCTGCGACCACTTCCCCGCCCGGGCACATGCAGAACGTGTACACGCTGCGCCCGTTCGGCAGGTGCACGACAAGTTTGTAATCGGCGGCACCGAGCGCCGGATGACCTGCCGCCTTGCCGTACTGCGCCTTGTCGATCGCCTTCTGCAGGTGCTCGATGCGCACGCCGACCGAAAACGCCTTGGGTTCCATGTCGACATGCGCGCGCTGCAGCATGCGGAACGTGTCGCGCGCGGAATGCCCGCACGCCAGCACGAGCGTATTGCAGGGGAACCATCTTGAGGAATCGCCTGGCGGAAGATGGGGTTCGCGCTTGTCCTCGCTCGCATGGGTGGGGCCGACAGATGGGACTCGCGCTTGTCCTCGCTGCGCACTGCTTTCCCATCCCGGATTCGTTGACGCTGCGGAATCGCGCTCATCCCATCTGTCGGCCACGCAAGATATCGCACAAAGACAGCCCGTCTCATCAAAGCAGACGTCTTCGAGTTTGGTGTGGAAGCGGACCTCGCCGCCGGCTTCCTCGATTTGCTGGCGCATGCGGCGCACGACCTCGACCAGCTTGTCCGTGCCGATATGGGGCTTGGCTTGCCAGAGAATCTCCTCGGGCGCGCCGGCGTCGACGAACCACTGCAGCACATGGCGTGCGAGCGGGCTTTTCGTACCCGTTGTCAGCTTGCCGTCGGAAAACGTGCCGGCACCGCCTTCGCCGAACTGCACGTTGGTGGAAAGGTTCAGGTTCTCGCCGCGGTTGAACGCCTCGACCGCCTGCGTGCGCTCGTCGACGTCACCGCCGCGCTCAATCAGCACGGGGCGCAAACCCGCACGGGCGAGGTACAGCGCGGCGAACAGGCCGGCTGGGCCAGCGCCCACGACGACAGGTCGCGGCTCGTCTTCGGATAGCGGCACCTGCGGAATGTCCAGCGGCTCATAGGGGACATGGGGTTTCACGGACACGCCCTTTGCGGGGCGGATCTTCGACTCGTCGATTTCCACGGCGAGGGTCGCGACGAAGCGCACCGCGTCTTTCCGGGCATCGACGCTCCGGCGAATGAGCTTGATTTCGCCGATTTCGGACGGCTTCACCCCGAGGGCACTGGCGGCACAGGCGCGTATCTCGCGTTCGCCATCGGGCAAGCCCGCTTCAAGCGGCATGCGCACGTTTGAAACTTCGATCATTGCACGCTCCCATACACCCAATCCGCCGCTGAACGGCCCGCAATGAGGCCGCTTGACCAGGCCCAATGCAGGTTGTAGCCACCGCAGGGGCCGTCGACGTCGAGCGCCTCGCCCGCGGCGTACAGGCCGGGAATGGCACGCGCCTGCATCGTCGCAGGATCGAACCCTTCCACATCGAAACCGCCGCGCCGGACCTGACATTGATCGGCCTCGGCAATGCCTTCCACCTTCAAATGGAACATGGTGAGCAAGCTCGCCAGGCCAATCGCATCGTCGCGCGAGCATACGTCGTTCGCATGCAAGCCTTTGCGCTTCAGCAGCGCCTCGTACACGCGCGGAAGCAGCAAGCCGCGCAGGAAGTCGCCATACGACAATGCGCCGAACTGAGCTGAAAGCGCATCCCAACGCTCGCCGAGGAACCCCTCGGCCTCGCCCTCCTCGAACGGGTCGAAATCGGGCAGGAAGTTGATGCTGATCTCGTCGCCGGGCAGCGCTTTGCGCGAAAGGTCGTACACGCAAATGCCCGACACTCCGTACTTGCGGAACATGAGCTCGCCGCGCTCCATTGCGACGACTGCAAAGCCATCGCCGTCTTCGCGCACAAGGCTTGCCGTGCAGCGGACGCGGATGTTGTCGAGCTCGCGCGTGAGCTTCACGTCTTCGGGCGCGCAGCGCAGCGGCCCCAAGACCGGTTGCAATGGCATGAATGCGAGCCCCTCGGCCGCAAGCGATTCGGAGGCCTTGCCGCCGCACGCCACGATGACGGCGTCGGCGCGCTCGAGCACGCCATCGGCCATGCGCAACGTGAACGGCTTGCCAGCTTCGCGTGGCGGGTCGATTGCCGCAACCTCGCGCTCGCACGCCTCGCGCACGCCAACCGCAGCGGCAGAGGCGCGAAGCACGTCGACCACGACGCTGGCCTTGTTGGCCTGCGGGTACTGCCGGCCGTCATCCTCTTCGCGCCATGCCAACCCGTGGCTTGCGAAAAAGCTGTGCACCATGTCGTCATCGGGCGCAATGCCGATGCGCCCAATCGCCTGGCCGACGAACTCGTAGTTGTGATAGGCGAAGAACTTGATGTTGTGATTCGAGAAGTTGCAGCGACCGTTTCCGGTGGCCAAGATGGAGCGGCCCACGCGGTCGTCGCGCTCGAACACGGTAATGGCAAGCGGCACGCCTAACTCGCGCGCTCGCTCTCCCGCCGCAATGGCAGCCGTCAGGCCCGCAGCCCCGCCGCCAACAACAACCAGCCTTTTCCCATCGGTATTCATGCGCTCATTATACTTGCCTCGCCAAACGACATACGGATGAAGTAAACCTGACGCATATCGGCTGATGGGTAAAGCGCGATTCCGCAGCTAAGCGAGGCGGCCGGTTGAACGCTCACCCCAGGGGTAATGTTCAAATTGA
>JAFUCC010000024.1 GCA_017459925.1 Eggerthellaceae bacterium | reverse complement strand
TACTCATTTTCAGGAAAATGAGTACCAGGAACGTCCTGCGACTCATTCTGCGGAAGTCTTCTTCGCAGCGCCGCAGCCTGGCGAGGAAGAGGGCGCCGAGCCCGTGCGCGTGTTGCGCGGCGACTCGCTCGCCGACTTCCTGGAATGGGTTCGCCTGCGCACCGATTTGGATTCTGCCGCCGATGACGGCCGCGCGGTCACGCTCATGACCGTGCATTCGTCGAAGGGCCTGGAATTCGACTGCGTGTTCGTGGCCGGCATGGAGGAATCGCTGTTCCCGCACATGAACTCGATTGGCGATATGAAAAGCGTCGAGGAGGAGCGTCGACTGGCGTACGTGGCCATCACCCGAGCCCGCAAGTACCTGTACCTCACGTGCGCTTCGCAGCGCCAGCTGTTCGGCAGCACGCACGTGAACCCGGTTTCGCGCTTCCTGTCCGAGATTCCCGAGGGCTTGCGCCAAACGTCCGGTGTGGGGTCGGCGGGTTTTTCCGGCACGGGCTGGGAGAAGCGCGGCAGCCGTCGCGGCATTTCGGGCTCTGGCACCGAGGCAGGCGAGGGGCGCGTGTTCGGCCGTTCCAGCGCGTTCGGCTCGGGCGAGCGCTCGCGTAATGCGCGCACAGGCCTGTCCGCCGCCGCCCAGAAGAAGTCGGGCGCGAACGCGACGTTTGCCAAGGGCGATTTGGTCGATCACAAGACGTTCGGCCGCGGCACGGTGACGAAAGTCGACGGCGACACCGTCTTCGTGCATTTCAGCAAGCTGGGTCAAACCAAGAAGCTGCTGAAAGACTACGCGCCAATTGTTAAAATAACGAACTAGCAAATCTGCACGTGGAAGGGGAGCCATATGCCGTTGCCTAAGCCCATCATCGTCGTGGGTCACAAGAACCCGGACAACGACGCCATCAGCGCCGCCATCGGATATGCGTACCTGAAGAACGAGCTTGCCAAGCGCGACACGCCGGAAGGCGAGGAGGTTCCGGTGTACGTGCCCGCGCGCCTGGGCCCGCTTCCGCCCGAGACGGCCGGCGTGCTTGAGAAGTGGGGCATCGAGGCCCCCATGGTCATCAACAACCTGTTCGCGCGCGTGTCCGACGTCATGACGCCCGATGTCATCACCGCCACGTCCGACGCCAAGCTCATCGATGCCGGCCGCATCATGCGCAAGCATAACATCCAGGCCGTCGTCATCACCGACGAGAACGGCGTGTACCAGGGCCTCGTCTCTACGCGTATGATCGCGAACCGCTACATCTCGGCTACCGACAAGCTCGAAGACGGCGCCAGCCAGATGGCCGTTGCATCCGACCTCATCGCCTCCCTCGACGAAACGGTCGAGGTCGTCATGGAAAACCAGATCCTGACCATCGACAAGGACGACCGTCTCGACGAGGCGCGCGAGGACATCATGGCCCAGCCGTGGCGCGAAGCCGTCGTGCTCGACGAGGATGGCAAGCCCATCGGCATCGTCACGCGCACCGACTTGGCGCAGCATCCGCACCGCAAGGTCATCTTGGTCGACCATAACGAGGTGCGCCAGGCCGCCAACGGCATCGAGGACGCCGAAGTCGTCGAGATCATCGACCACCACCGCATCGCCGACGTTTCCACCGTGAACCCCATCCGGTTCATCAACATGCCGGTCGGGTCGTCGGCCACCATCGTCACGCTCGAGTTCCGCAACCACGGCATCGCGATTCCCAAGCCCATCGCCGCCGTGCTGCTGTCGGCTGTCATGACCGACACGGTCGTGCTGAAATCGCCGACCGCCACGCCGGTTGACGAGGAAGTCGTGCAGTACCTGGCCGGCATTTTGGGCGTCGACCCGACCGAGTTCGGCATCGAGGTCTTCGCGTTCCGCGGGGGCGACGACGACATGCCCATCGACAAGCTGGTCAGCGCCGATTCTAAGGAATTCCAGACCTCCGAGGGCACGGTGCTCATCGCGCAACACGAGACCACCAACCTGGAATCGGTCATGATGCGCGAGGGCGAGATGCGCGAGTACATGCGCGGCCTGGTCGAGTCGCATGGTTACCAGTTCGTGCTGCTCATGGTCACCGACATCATCGCCGAGGGCAGCCAGTTCCTCTGCGAGGGCAACCGCAAGATGGTCAATCGCGCCTTCGATATCGAATGCACCGGCCAAGGCGGCACCTGGATGCCCGGTGTCCTCTCCCGCAAGAAGCAAGTCGCCGCCCGCATTCTGGAAGCGTAGCTATCTAGTTGCTTTCGCTTTATTAAGCGCGGATAGTGCACTTTGTCGATTGCGTTTCGGAAGCATACTTGCGCTTGCGTTCGTGTTCGGCTGCTGCTCGAGACTTCCTTACGTGTAAAAAGGCATTGAAGAAGGCGTATCGCGTCCGCGATTACGGTCGTATTTGAAGGCGGAGTCACGCCGCAGCGGATGAACGCGGCCGTACTTTGGGCAATGCTCTGTCGCGCATGCAAAACCGATTCGTACTTAAGGCCGTATCTTGCCACGGCCGCGCTGCCATTCGTACTTAGGGCGATATCCTGCCGTCCTTGCGGGCGCCACTCGTACTTTGGACAATATCCTGCCACGGCTGCATTTCCGGGCAATTCCGTGGAAGGATATCAGTTCCAAGTACGATTTATGCTCAGCGAATGGCAGGATATCTCGAACTTGCGCTGGCTATCCTGCCAGCGGCCGTACTTTGAGCGATATCCTGCCACGGAGGCCCTCAAGCGCTGCATCCGCCAGTGATAGCGGGGACGTCCACCTCATTCACGCTCGCCGATAGAGTACACGCTCCTTGCCTTGCACTACTCGCGTCTCCTTGTCCTATGTCACTTAAGCGTCCTCACCCTGCGCCACTCGCGTCTCCTTGTCTTATACCGCTCATGCTTTCGCCTCCCTCCGCTACTTGCACAAGGAGGCGGGGAACCTTCTCCACTACAGCCGTTTCTTTCAATGCGCTGTATCGGTTAGTTGCAGGCGCAGGCCAGCGGCGGTGATTGGGCTGCAAGTCATTCAAATGGGGCGTCCGACGGGTTTTTCGGATGAATATGCGATTCATTGCAGCGGCAAAAGCGCAATCGGCTGATGAATCTGCGTCACCGTTTCGCCGTTACCGCGATAGAAGCGCACCACATTCCGGAAGCACTATTTGACGCCTGGCCAGTGCAGAATTGGTGCATGGCAAAACAGGCGAACATAATCATCGCGGACGAATCGGCGCTTTTCTTCTATGAGCATATCGACACGATCGGGTCTTGCGGTGCTGTGATTGCGCGGAACAATCCTCTGGCAACGTCCGCCACAAATGCGGAAGACCTCGGTCGCTTCAACGAAAGCCATCCGCTTTACGGGGGCCTGCCAGTGTCGATTCTCGTGCGAGATTCCCTTTCAAGGCGCCAGTCTCATTCAATCAAGTGTCGGTATTGCCCTGATGATCTTCCCTCAGGTTCGTTTTACAAGCTGCGGGAAGGGTTGTACATTGTTTCGCCGGAGCTGTTGTTCGTTCGAATGGCAAACCTCGTTTCTGATGTGCGGCTTGCGGAAATCGGGCTAAACCTGTGTGCCCGATATTACATAAACCTCGATTCGGGTGGCATCGACGATCGCTCCGTCATGTTGACCACGCCCGCCAAACTATCGAAGTACATGACGAAGGCGGAAGGCATTCGGGGTGCCGGCAAAGCTCGCAAAGTGCTGAAATGGGTAGTTGCGAACTCAGGGTCGCCCCTCGAAAGCAAGATGATGATCCAGTATTCTCTGCCGTTTTGGGCAGGTGGGCTGAACTTGCCGCTCACTCACATGAACTACGATGTTTCTGCCGGCCGTTTGGCAAAGATGACCGAGCAGAGCGAGTTCTGCATCGACTGCGTCAATCCCCGGCTCAAAGTCGGGCTCGAATACGACGGCGAAGCAGCTCATCAGGATGCCGGTAAGGACAAGCGGCGGATTAATGCGCTGTCAGCGCTTGGTTGGAAAGTGTTCTCCATCGACAAATCTGTCTTTTACGATTCGGAACGAACGATTCAAGCAGCTCTGCAAATCGCGCGTTATCTCGATATGCGGCTTCGATGGCAGAAGAGCTGGCGCAAACGGTTCAACGATTTGCGTAAAGACCTCGGGCTTCCCGCGTAGGTTCGCGCACGCGCGACGATTGCCGGTTGGGGATGGCATTGGCATGCCCGGGCGTCTTTCGCTCCGAGCTTTCAAAGGGCGCAACGAGAGGAGGACGTTGCTGGAGATGCGCGACCACGGTGCAGATTGCATTTACGCAACCTACGGTTGAACACCCCGCTTTCACTGGCGGATGCGGCGTTAGGGGGTTTCGCGGAAGGATATCTCCCTAAGTACGACCCTTGGCAGGATAGCCAGCACAAGTACGACTTTTCCCGCCAAGCACGAAGCATAAATCGTACTTGGAGCTGATATCCTTCCATGGAATCGCTCGGAAATGCAGCCGCGGCAGGATACGCTCCTAAGTACGGCCGACGCTTGCAGCCATGGCAGGATATGCTCCAAAGTACGACTTAGGTCTGCAGCCGGAGTGGGTTAGCCATTCCGGGCGCGGCCGCGATTGCGGGTAGGGCCGGCTTCTTTTCAATGCCTTTGAAATGTTTGCGGGCTTGGTGCAAATCAGTTCTTGAATTTGGCTTCTGGAACGGTTTTGTCCAGCGTCAGCGCCGAGCATCGATTGCAGCATGGCATTATTGCCCCCAATATGCATTGCGTGCATGAAGCGAAGCACACTATATAGTCGGTATAGTCGGTGGGGTTCGGGATGCTTTTCGGGGCATGTTTTTTGGGCGTGCGTCGCGTTATGGCGCTGTGGATTCGCCGTGAATTACGGCTTGTGAACGAATTGTGACAGGGAATGGGTACACCCGGATGCGTGGCGTTTGACAACCTTGCCAGACGCTCGTAACATTTCGCCTCGCGTCTCTTGTTCGGAGGCGTGTTTTCGTGCGCGTGTCAGCTGAACGCACACGAAGCGTCGTTGATTATAACGGCAGGTCGCGGCTGGAAAGCGCTTGGTGCTGCAAGTACTCGAAAGACGCACGTGCCCGAAACGTCAACAAAGATAAGCAGGGCGGCTTTGGACGCAAGGCAGCCCGAAAAAGTTTGGGACAAAAACGTTGAAGGCCCAAAAGGGCTGGAAACGCAAGGCTCAAAAAGTTTGAAGGAGAAGCAAGTGCCTACAATTAACCAGCTGGTCCGCAAGGGCCGCAAGAAGCAGGTCGACAAGTCGAAGACGCCTGCTCTGAAGGGCAACCCGCAGAAGCGTGGCGTGTGCACGCGCGTGTACACCACCACCCCGAAGAAGCCGAACTCGGCCCTTCGTAAGGTTTGCCGTGTGCGCCTGGTCAACGGCATGGAGGTCACGGCCTACATTCCCGGCATCGGCCACAACCTGCAGGAGCACTCCATGGTGCTCATCCGCGGCGGTCGTGTTAAGGACCTCCCCGGTGTCCGTTACAAGGTCATCCGCGCTGCCCTCGACTGCGCCGCCGTCGACGGCCGCATGCAGGCCCGCAGCCGCTACGGCGCCAAGCGCCCCAAATAAGTCAGTAAGTCGCGCGGGCCGCACGCAAGCGGCCTAATGGGCGAAAGGAAAGCCCCGAAGCGCGCAGGAAGAAAGGAAACCACATGCCGCGTAGAGCAGCAGCAACCCGGCGCGAAGTGCAGCCGGACGCAAAGTACAACAACCGTCTTGTCACCCAGCTGATCAACAAGGTCCTGCTGGACGGCAAGAAGTCGCTGGCCGAGGACATCGTCTACGGCGCGTTCGACATCGTCGAGCAGAAGAGCGGCGAAGACGCCCTGTCCATGTTCAAGAAGGCCATGGACAACATCCGCCCGACCCTCGAGGTCAAGCCGAAGCGCGTCGGCGGCGCCACCTACCAGGTGCCGATGGAGGTCAACTCCCGCCGTGCCAACCAGCTCGCCATCCGCTGGATGGTCGACTTCTCGCGCAAGCGCCGCGAGCACACCATGAAGGAGCGCCTCGCCGCCGAGATCATGGACGCCGTGAACGGCACCGGTGCTTCCGTCAAGCGTCGCGAGGACCTGTACAAGATGGCCGAATCGAACCGTGCGTTCTCGCACTACCGCTTCTAGGAAGGCGAGATGCACATGGCTAAACAAGATCTACACGATACGCGAAACATCGGCATCATGGCCCACATCGACGCGGGCAAGACGACGACGACCGAGCGTATCCTCTACTACACGGGCAAGACGCACAAGGTGGGCGAGGTCCACGACGGCGCTGCCACCATGGACTGGATGGTCCAGGAGCAGGAGCGCGGCGTGACCATCACCTCCGCTGCCACCACGTGCTTCTGGAACTACCCGGGCGGCGCCGAGGACGGCAAGCCGTACCGCTTCCAGATCATCGACACCCCGGGCCACGTGGACTTCACG
Source organism: Eggerthellaceae bacterium (assembly GCA_017459925.1). Lineage (GTDB taxonomy): Bacteria > Actinomycetota > Coriobacteriia > Coriobacteriales > Eggerthellaceae > UBA9715. The sequence continues at coordinate 40,154 of JAFUCC010000024.1, read as the reverse complement.
GCCGAGGTCGAGCGCTCTCTGCGCGTCCTCGACGGCGCCGTGGCCGTGTTCGACGCGGTCGCCGGCGTTCAGCCGCAGTCCGAGACGGTTTGGCGCCAGGCCAGCCGCTACGGCGTGCCCCGCATCGCTTACATCAACAAGTACGACCGCGTGGGCGCCGACTACTTCCACGCGATCCAGACCATGAAGGACCGTCTGGACGCGCCGGCCGTCGCCGCGCAGATCCCGATGGGCTCCGAGGACAACTTCTGGGGCGTCATCGACCTGGTCACCAAGACCGCTTGGGACTTCAAGGCCGACGACAAGGGCATGACCTACCCCGAGAAGATGGACGCCATCCCCGACGAATTCGCCGACGAGGTCGAGGTTCGCTACCAGGAGCTTCTGGAAGCCGCCGCTGACTGCGACGACGAGCTGATGGAGAAGGTGCTCATGGAAGAGCCCGTCACCGTCGAAGAGCTGAAGGCCGCCATCCGCAAGGGCACCATCGCCTGCAAGTTGCACCCGGTGTTCGTGGGCTCGTCCTACAAGAACAAGGGCGTTCAGGAGATGCTCGACGCGGTTGTCGAGTACCTGCCCAGCCCCGTCGACGTGCCGGCCATCAAGGGCATCAACCCCAAGACCGACGCCGAGGAAGAGCGCCCCTCCGATCCGAAGGCGCCGTTCGCGGCCCTGGCCTTCAAGATCATGACCGACCCCTACGTCGGCAAGCTGACGTACCTGCGCGTGTATTCGGGCACGCTCGATTCCGGCAGCTACGTCATCAACGCCACGAAGGACAAGAAGGAGCGCATCGGCCGCCTGCTGCAGATGCACTCGAACCAGCGTATCGACATCGACCAGATCTCCGCGGGCGACATCGTCGCCGTCGTGGGCCTGAAGGACGTCGGCACGGGCGACACGCTGTGCGACGAGGCCCATCCGGTCATCCTCGAGTCGATGGAATTCGCCGACCCGGTCATCGACATCGCCGTCGAGCCGAAGTCGAAGGGCGACCGCACGAAGCTGGAAGACGCGCTGCGCAAGCTCGCCGAGGAGGACCCGACGTTCCGCGTGTCCACCAACGAGGAAACCGGCCAGACCATCATCGCCGGCATGGGCGAGTTGCACCTCGAGATCATCATCGACCGCCTGCTGCGCGAGTTCAAGGTCGAGGCCAACGTCGGCAAGCCGCAGGTTGCGTACCGCGAGAAGGCGACCGAGCCCGCGATGAACGTCCAGGGCAAGTTCGTCCGCCAGTCCGGCGGCCGCGGCCAGTACGGCGACGTCGTCATCAACATGTACCCGGCCGAGCCTGGCGAGGGCTACAAGTTCGAGAACAAGATCGTCGGCGGCGTCGTGCCGAAGGAGTACATCCCGTCGGTCGACAAGGGCATCCAGGAGGCTCTGAACTCCGGCGTGCTCGCCGGCTTCCCGGTTGAAGACGTGCGCGTCGAGCTCATCGACGGCTCGTACCACGAGGTCGACTCCTCCGAGGCGGCGTTCAAGGTGGCAGGTTCCATGGCCATCAAGGAAGCGCTCAAGCGCGGCAAGTCCGTCATCCTCGAGCCCGTCATGGCCGTCGAGGTCGAGACTCCCGAAGAGTACCTCGGCTTCGTCATGGGCGACATCCCCTCGCGCCGTGGCATGATCCAGGGCCAGGAGAGCCGTGGCAACACCACCGTCATCAGCGCGAAGGTTCCGCTCGGCAACATGTTCGGCTATGCGACCGACCTCCGTTCGGGCACGCAGGGCCGCGCCATGTACACGATGCAGTTCGACTCGTACGAGCCGGTTCCGAAGTCGGTGCAAGAGGAAATCGTCAGCAAGGCAGGCGGCAACGCGTAGAGCGGCCTTAAGAAGGTAATTGGAGGAAACACAAGTGGCTAATCAGAAGATTCGCATCCGCTTGAAGGGTTACGACCACGAGATCGTGGACCAGTCCACGAAGCTCATCGTCGACACCGCCCAGAAGACGGGTGCAAAAGTATCCGGTCCTATCCCGCTGCCCACCGAGCGCAACCTGTATTGCGTCGTCCGCGGGCCGCACGTCGACAAGGATTCCCGCGAGCAGTTCGAGATGCGCACGCACAAGCGCCTCATCGACATCCTCGAGCCCACGCCCAACACCGTGGACTCCCTGATGCGTCTCGACCTGCCGGCTGGCGTCGACATCGAGATCAAGCTGTAAGGGGGTGCCGTACATGATTAACGCGATTTACGGCAAGAAAGTCGGCATGACCCAGATGTTCAACGAGAACGACCAGGTCATGGCCATCACGGTCATCCAGGCTGAGCCGAACACGGTCTGCCAGGTGAAGACCACCGACACCGACGGCTACGAGGCCGTGCAGCTGGGCTTCGGCGCCATCAAGGACCAGAAGGTCAACAGCCCGATGCGCGGTCACTATGACAAGTGGGGTGTGGAGCCCCGCCGTCACCTGCGCGAGGTCCGCGTGGAAGACGCGTCCGAGTACAAGCCCGGCGACCAGCAGACGGTTGCCGCCTTCAACGAGGTGAAGAAGGTCGACGTGACCGGCACCTCCAAGGGCAAGGGCTTTGCGGGCGTCATCAAGCGCCACGGCTTCGGCGGTGGCCCCGGCGGACACGGTGCGCACTTCCATCGCGCTCCCGGTTCCATCGGCCAGTGCGCCACGCCGTCGCGCGTCCTGAAGGGCGTGCGCCTGCCGGGCCACATGGGCTGCGACCGCGTGACCGTTAAGAACCTCGAGGTCGTGCGCATCGACGAGGACCTCAACCTCATCCTGGTGAAGGGCGCCGTGCCCGGTGGCAAGAACGGCATCGTGCGCGTGCGCATGGCCGGCGACGGCAAGAGCTGGTAAGGAGCACTAAAACATGGCAACTATCGACATCAAAACCGCGGAAGGCAAGAAGGCCAGCACGGCCGAGCTCGCCGATTCCGTGTTCGGCATCGAGCCGAACATCCCGGTCATGCACCAGGTCGTGCGCATGCAGCGTGCTTCTTGGCGTGCCGGCACCCACAACACCAAGACCCGCGGCCAGGTTCGCGGCGGCGGCAAGAAGCCGTGGCGCCAGAAGGGCACCGGCCGTGCTCGTCAGGGCACCATCCGCGCGCCGCATTGGCGTGGCGGCGGCGTGGTCTTCGGCCCGCATCCGCGCGACTACTCCTTCAAGGTGAACAAGAAGGAGATCAAGCTGGCCATTCGCTCGGCGCTGTCCGCCAAGCTGGCCGACGAGCAGCTGATCGTCGTCGACAAGCTCGACTTCGAGAAGCCCTGCACGAAGGACGCCGTCAAGGTGCTCGAGGCTCTGGGCGTTCAGGGTCGTTGCACCATCGTGGTCACCGACGAGAACGTCAACGCGTTCCTGTCGTTCCGCAACATCCCGACGGTCGACATCGTGCCGTCCGGTGACGAGAACGTCTACGAGCTGCTCGACAACAAGTTCCTCATCTTCGAGGAAGAGGCACTTCGCAAGCTCGAGGAGGCGATGGCGTAATGAAGGACGCACGCAGCATCATCATCCGCCCGATCATCACGGAGCACAGCTACGACATGATCGAGAAGAACAAGTACACCTTCGAAGTTGCGCGTGACGCCAACAAGATCGAGATTGCCAAGGCGGTCGAGGAGATCTTCGGCGTGACCGTGAAGAAGGTCAACACGCTGAACGTGAAGCCGAAGAAGAAGCGCGTTCGCTACGTCGCTGGCTACACCCGCACGTGGAAGAAGGCCATGGTCACCATCGCCGAGGGCGAGACCATCGAGATATTCGCTTCGTAAACGTTGCGCAAGCATAGTTCTTTGGAAAGCGTCCCTTCGGGGGCGCTTTCTTGTTGTCCGCGGTCTCTGGCGGGAGGGTGTTCGCCTACGGCTGCTCGCCGAATGAGAATATAGTGATGAACATTAGAATGAGTAGCAGGAGTAGCAGGACGTTCCTGCAACTCATTTTCGCAGAGCGTCCCAACCTTCAGTTTGCCTACCGGAAATGAGTTGCAGGAACGTCCTGCTACTCATTATTATGTGGAAAAACGGAAGGAGCGGGTATGGCGTTCGTTGAGTTTCGCGATGTGTGCAAGATCTACCAGATGGGCGAGGTCGAGGTTGCGGCCGTTTCGGGCATGTCGTTCGACATCGAGCAGGGCGAGTTCGTCGTGGTCGTGGGGCCTTCGGGCGCGGGCAAGACGACGCTCCTGAACATGCTTGGCGGCATGGATTCGGCCACGTCGGGCACGATCACGCTCGATGGGCGCGAGGTCAGCGCGTTCGACGAGAAGGAGCTCACGTTCTATCGTCGCTACGACATCGGCTTCGTGTTCCAGTTCTACAACCTGGTGCAGAACCTCACCGCCAAGGAAAACGTGGAACTGGCCAGCCAGATTTGCAAGGACCCGCTCGATGCCGAAACGGTGCTCGGACAGGTGGGGTTATCGCATCGCCTCGACAACTTCCCAGCGCAGCTTTCCGGCGGCGAGCAGCAGCGCGTGGCCATCGCACGCGCCCTGGCGAAGAACCCGAAGCTTCTGCTGTGCGACGAGCCGACCGGCGCGCTCGACTACAACACGGGCAAGGCTATCCTGCGCCTTCTGCAAACTACGTGCTATGACACGGGCAAGACGGTCGTGCTCATCACGCACAACCAGGCGTTCACTTCGATCGCCGACCGCGTCATCCATGTGCGCGAAGGCCGTGCCGACGAAATCGTGCTGAACGAGCATCCTGTCTCCGCGGAGACGCTGGAATGGTAAGACCTCGCACGAAGGGAAATCTGATGGCAGGTAGGGTTCGCGCTTGTCCTCGCTCGCATGGGCATTGGGGCTTGTCGCCATTCCCGGCTGCGGAATCGCGCTCACCCCACCTGCCATCAGATTTCCCCGGATAAAGCCTTGAGCGCCTTTGCGAAAGAGTTCCTGCGAACGATAACCCGCAAGCCGGGGCGGTTCTTGGCGCTGCTCGCCATCGTGGCGCTCGGCGCCGGGTTCTACGCGGGCCTGCGCATGACCGCGCCCGACATGGGCATCGCGCTCGACCGCTATCTCGACGGCACGAACGCCTACGACATCCGCGTGGTCTCGACGCTGGGGCTCACTGACGACGATCTCGACGCTCTGCGCGAGGTTGAGGGCGTCGACCAGGTGAAGGGCGCGTTCGAATGCGATGTGGAAGCCGCCATGAACGGCGCCGATTACACGATGCGTTTCCACTCGCTGCCGAATGAGTCGCAGGACGTTCCTCCTGCTCATTCGGCGGAAAACCTCTCGGAAGACGGGGACAGCCAGCCGAATGAGCAGGAGGAACGTCCTGCGACTCATTCCATCAACCGTCTCGTGTTGGCGGAAGGGGAGTGGCCGGCAGCTGACGACGAATGCGTCATCTGCGCCGACCGCGTCATGGACAGTCCCTTTGCCGTTGGCGACACCATCACCGTGAACATGCGCGTGGGCAGCGCCGAAGCCATGCTGCAGGAGCGCGAGTACACGGTCGTGGGCCTCGTGCGCTCGCCGTACTACGTTTCGCAGGTCAGCCTCGGCACGAGCTCGATCGGGTCGGGCATCGTTCAGCAGTACGCCTACGTGCCCGAAACCGATTTCAAGCGCACCGTTCCCTACACCGAGGCGTATATCACGGTGGAAGGCGCGGCCGAGACGTTCGCCGACAGCGAAGCGTACTGGGCGCTTGTAAACCAGGCGAAGGCCAACATCGAGGCCATTGCCGACGAGCGCGAGCAGATCCGCTACGATTCGCTCGGCAGCCTCTCGTCGCTGCGGTTCCACGATGAGCTGCCCTCGTACGGCGGGTTCCTCGACCTGCTTGAGTACCAGCTGGAAAACCCCGCCTCGTCGCTCGACGACATCGACGGGTGCGAATGGCTCGTCATGGACCGCGACAAGAACGCCGGCATGGTCAGCTTCACGTCGGACGGCGAGCGCGTCGACCACATCGCGAGCGTCTTCCCGTTCGTGTTCTTCCTGGTGGCAGCGCTGGTGGCGCTCACCACCATGACGCGCATGGTCGACGAGGAGCGCCTGCTCATCGGCACGTACAAGGCGCTCGGATATTCGCGTCGCCGCATCACGGGCAAGTACGTGGGCTACGCGCTGCTGGCAAGCGGCATCGGCGCGCTCGTCGGTATCGTGGTGCTGGGGAAGCTGCTGCCCGCCGTCATCATGAACGCGTACGCCATCATGTACTGGGTGCCGGTTGCGGGCTTCCCGCTCGATCCCGCGCTATCGCTGCTCTCGGCGGGTCTGAGCATCGCCATCACGTTGGCGGCCACGTGGTTCTCGGTATCACGCACGTTGCGCGAACGTCCGGCGGCGTTACTGCTGCCGCCTGCGCCCGCCAACGGCAAGCGCATCTTGCTCGAGCGCGTCACGCCCCTGTGGCGTCGGCTGACGTTTTCTTGGAAGGTGACGTGCCGCAACCTCTTCCGCTACAAGAAGCGCTTCGTCATGACGCTCATCGGCATCGCCGGCTGCACGGCGCTGCTGCTCACCGGCCTGGGGCTGCACGACGCCATCAACGACATCATCGACGTGCAGTACACCGACATCGTGCACCACAACGCCACCATCACGGTGCGCGACAAGGTTGAACCTGCCGACCAACGCGCAATCGACGACGTGCTCGCCGACGGGGACCTCGTGCAGTCCACGACCCGGGCGCATGTGGAAACGATGCTGACGAGCGGGCCGCGCGCGTCCGACAAGCGCACCGACCTCGTAGTGCCCGAGGATGCCGCCGAGTTCGCCAATTTCATGACCTTGCGCACGCGCACGGGCCACGAACCGCTCGAACTGTGCGACGGGGAAGTGGTCGTCAACGAAAAGCTGGCCATCGACTTGGGCGTGTCAGTCGGCGGCACGATCACCGCCGCCGAGCAGGACGCGATGGGCAACGCCACGTCGACCACCTACGAGTTCACGGTAGCGGGCCTTTCCGAGGTCTACATCTACAACTTCATCTTCGCGAATGCGGCCACCTACGAGCAGGTGACGGGCGAACCGCCCAGTTACACCACGTACTATGCCAACGTGACGGGCGACCCGGCAGGCCGCGATGAGCTTGACGAACGCCTTGGCGCCATCGACGCGGTGAAGACGGTCGCCTACAACGACGAGACCATCGAGACCTACCGCACGATGCTTCGCAGCGTCGACCTCATCGTGGTCGTGTTGGTGGTGTCGGCTGCGGCGCTCGCGTTCATCGTGCTGTACAACCTTACTAACATCAACATCGAGGAGCGCATCCGCGAAATCGCCACGCTGAAGGTGCTCGGCTTCACGCGCAGCGAAACGTGCGCCTACATCTTCCGCGAGGTGGCGCTGCTTTCCATCATCGGGTGCCTCATAGGGCTTGCCATCGGCGTTCCGTTGGAGAACTTCGTCGTGACCACGGCCGAGGTCGACCAGGTCATGTTCGGCCGCACCATCCATGCCGCCAGCTTCGTTGCCGGGTTCGTGCTGACGCTGCTTTTCTCCGGCATATCGATGCTGCTCATGCTTCCGAAGCTTGCCCGCATCGACATGGTGGAGTCGCTGAAATCGAACGAGTAGCCGAGTTGAACGTCATGCTCCGCGCTGCGCCAAGACCGTATAGCATTTACGACACCTTCTTCAGCAGCTCGTCGGCATGCACGCCGTATTCGGAGGCGAATTGGTGGTACGTCGTCTCGAGCGGCCCGACGGGTTCGCCGCACTGCGCCATGTACAGCGCCCACACGAGCCAATGCACGCTGATGACCTGGATGTAGGCGACGCAGTGCAGAAGCTCGGCGTCGGTCAGGGGCCGCTGGAAGTACACCTCGAGCGCGTGCAGCGCCTCTTCGTAGGTGTAGTCGCTGCAGCACACGAACACGGCCAGGTCGCTGGCGTAGTCGGACATGCCCGCGTATTCCCAGTCGATGAGGTGAACCTCATCGCCGTGGATGAGGAAGTTCGGGTCGTAGAAGTCGTTGTGGCAGAGCACCGGCGCCAAGCCGTCAGCCTTCACGATCTCGTTGTAGCGCTCGGCCATCGCGAAGAGCTCCTCGAAGTCGCCGTAGCGTCCGCGGAACTCGGGCTCGAGCAAGGCGACTTGCTTGATCGTGTCCTCGTGCATGTCCTTCACGAGCGGAACCTGCGCGCCAGATCCGTGCAGCGTGCGGGCAATCGCCATGGCCTTCTGCAGATGCTCCTCGTTGTGGCAGCTGAACGGCACGCAGCCTTCCAGGTAATGCGAGAGCTTCCAGCCGGTTTGCGGGTCCTCGAATATGAACGTGCCGTCGATGCCGAGCTTGGCGGCAATTTCCTGCGAGCGGGTCTCGCACTCGCGGTCGGTGATTTCCTCGGTGCCAACCCCCGGAATGCGGTAGACGTATTGGGCGCCGTCAACCTCGATGCGCCACGATTTATTCGTCAGGCCGCCTGTCAGCTGGTCGATGACGCGGATTTGCGACGGCTCGCAGTGGAGCACGGCGCATATCCGAGCCGGCGCCTCTTCGCCAAGTCGGTGCATGCTGTTCCCTTCCCCTCTTGTGCGGGAACAGTATGATGCAAGCCACGAGTGTTCAATATTGCAATGCGACAAATATTATTGAACACGAATCGATTGTGCGTATATGCGGCGTTGTCTTTCCCGCGCCGTGGTGAGCTGGTATGATTCCGCTTGCGCCTTTGTGCGGCACAATCGCACAGCGCATGTTCAGACGTGAGGGATACATGTTTTCAGCTATTGCAAGCGTGCTGCAGCTCATCATGCAGCCGTGCTACGACCTGACCGGCAACTGGTGGGTCGCCATTCTGCTGTTCACGGTCATCGTGAAGGCCGTGCTCATGCCCATGGCGGTGTGGGTGCAGTGGAACTCCATCAAGATGGTGCAGATCATGCCCGCCATCAACCGCCTGAAGGTGAAGTACTTCGGCGACCGCGAGACCATCGGCGAGAAGCAAAACGAGCTGAACAAGGAAGCCGGCTACCATCCGCTGCTGTCGCTCATCCCGCTGGCCATCCAGATCATCATCCTGTTCGGCCTGGTCGACGTCGTTCACTCCATCACCGACTCGGGCACGCCCGGCACGGAGTTCTTGGGGATGGTCCCCGTCGAGGACGGCGGCCTGTCGTGGGTCATGCCCGTGCTCGCGGGCCTGTCGGCCGTGCTGCTCGGCTGGGCGCAGAACCGCATCAACCCGCTTCAGCGCGAACAATCCAAGGCCGAGAAGAACATGACCAACGGCCTTTCCATCGGCCTGTCGCTCGTCCTGGGCGTCTTCGTGGCCGCGGGCATGGCCTTCTACTGGATCTGCTCGAACCTGACGGCCATCGGCGTGCAGGCGCTCTGCAACGTCATCATGCCGCCGAAGAAGTACATCGACTACGAGGACCTCGCCGCCAGCCGCGCCGAGCTCGAGGAGCTGGAGTCGCTCGAGGGCGAGCGCAAGAAGAAGTGGTGGCAGCGCGACCCGCTGGCCAAGCGCGAGAAGGCCGATTACAAGCGCTTCTTCAACGTGGTGGGCAAGCACATCGTGTTCTACTCGGAGGGGTCGGGCTTCTACAAGTACTTCAAGGGCGCCATCGCGTACCTCCTCGGGCACTCCGACGTGGTCGTCCACTACGTCACGAACGACCCCGACGACCAGATATTCGCGATAGCCGAGAAACAGCCGCGCATCTTCCCGTACTACATCGGCGAGAAGCGCGCCATCACGCTCATGATGAAGATGGACGCCGACGTCGTGGTGACGACGCTGGGCGACCTGGACAACTACTACATCAAGCGCAGCTACGTGCGCGACGACATCGAGTATGTCTACATGTTCCACCACATGACGTCGCTGCCCCTCACCTCGACGAAGGGCGAGTACGAGCACTACGACACGCTGCTGTGCGTCGGCCCGCACCAGGTCGCCGAGGACGAGCGCATGGAGGAGTTCTACCGCACCAAGCCGAAGCGCCACGTCAAGGCCGGCTACGACCTCATCGACGAGGAGATCGAGAACTACGGCCGGCTGGTGGCCGAGGGGAAGGCCGACCACGAGCGCCCCGTCGTGCTGATCGCGCCCTCGTGGCAGGAGGACAACATCCTCGACTCGTGCGCCGACGACATGATCGAGGGCATGCGCGGCCGCGGCTGGAAGGTCATCGTGCGCCCGCACCCGGAATACACCAAGCGCTACCGCCCGCGCTGGGAGGCGCTGCAGGCGCGCTGGGCCGACGTGCCCGAAGACGAGCTGTACTTCGAGCGCGACTTCTCGTCGAACGAGACCGTGTTCACGTCCGACATCCTCATCACCGACTGGTCGAGCGTGTTCTGCGAGTTCGCGTTCTCGACGCTGAAGCCCTGCATCTTCATGGACACGAAGATGAAGGTGCAGAACCCCGAGTGGGAGGAGATCGGCATCCCGCCGACCGACATCACGCTGCGCAACCGCGTGGGCAGGTCGGTCGACCCCGCCGACGCGCGGTCGGTGGGCGACGTGGCCGCCGAGATGTTGGCCACCCAGTCCGAGTGGCGCGACGCCATCGAGCAGGTGCGCTCCGAGTGCATATTCAACCTGGGTCATGGCGCCGAAGCTTCCGGCGAGTACCTGCTGTCGGCAATTCTGGAAAAGCAAGCCGCGCGGAACAGCGCGCAGGAGCAGGGATAGGTTCGCCGACTGTCGGCTTCTTGCGTGCAGGTTCGGGCAGCCACGCCAATGCTGCGTTGCTGTGCTACAATTCCACGTTACGCGTGTAAAAACCCTTGAGGGAGGACATATATGAAGGTAGTAAAGAAGAAGGGCGAGAACGGCTTTCTCATCTACGACGCCACGGCTTCCACCCAGGAAGTCAGCCAGGCGCTGAACCAGGCGTCCGAGCAGTTCTGCCAGCAGATGGGCATCGCGCCCGTTGCGGGCAAGACGCCCGCGCAGGCCGTTTCGGAGCGCCTGGGCATCAAGGACCTCGACTCGGTCATCGCGTCGCAGGCCATCGAGATGCTCATACCGCGCGCCATCGACAAGCAGGGCATCGTGCCGGCGTTCACGCCCGACCTGAAGGCCGACATGCCGCTGAAGCGCGGCCGTGCCTTCCAGTTCTCGCTCGAGGTCATGCCCAAGCCCAGCTACGAGCTGTCCGATTACAGCCCCGTGAAGTTCGTGGTGCAGCCCTTCCTTCCCGACGAGGAGGAGATCGACCGCCAGATCGGCCTCATGGCCAAGGAGTACATGGCGTTCGTCCCCGCCGAGGAGAAGCCGATTCACGCGGGCGACAGCTGCAAGCTGAAGCTCGAAACCACCAAGGACGGCGAGGTCGTCCCGGGCCTCACCATCGACGGCCGCAGCTACACGCTCGGCGAGGACCTCATGCCCAAGGGCTTCGACGAGGGCCTCGATGGCATGGTCGTCGGCGAGACGCGCACGTTCACGTTCGAGGGCCCCGGCCTCGATGACGACTTCAACGAGATCATGGAAACCTACGAGTGCACGGCCACGCTGATCGAGGTGCAGAAGGAAGTCGTGCCCGTCGTCAACGACGAGTGGATCAAGAACAACATGCCGATGTACAAGGATTACGACGACATGCGCGCCAAGATCGGCGAGGAAGTCAACAAAGAGCGCATGAAGTACTACGAGGACTACAAGCGCAACGCCGCCGCCTCGAAGCTCGCCGAACGCTTCGACGGCCGCATCACCGACGAGGTGTACGAAGGCGCCATGCGCGACGAGCAGCGCACCATGCGCCAGCAAGTCGCCGCTGCGGGCGTGACGTGGGACGAGTTCGTCGAGCAGCAGGGCGGCGAGCAGCAGGTTTCCATGATGATGATGATGTCGATGCGCCAGAACCTCGTGCAGGGTTACGCGCTCGACGCGTACTACCGTCACTACAACCTGTCCTACACCGACGACGACCTGAACGAGGCCTGCTTCCAGATCAACCCGCGCGACCCGAAGTACGCGCGCCGTCAGATGGAAAAGAACGGCCTGGGCTACGCCCTGCGCGAGGCCGCCGAGCGCCTGCGCGCCTGCAAGCACCTGGTCGAAAACGCCGACATCTCCATCGCCGAGCAGTAGAGTGTTTTGCTGAAGCATTGAATGAGTACCAGGACGTTCCTGCTACTCATTTTCGCAGAGCTGACCAGCTTTTGGTTTCGCCTTCCGAAAATGAGTAGCAGGAACGTCCTGGTACTCATTGCATTTCCCGGTCCGCTTCACGTTTATGGGCAGGTTGTGGACGAGAAAACGGTTCTTGAAGTCTCCGCAGGTCGCACCTATAATGTTTCTTTGCGTCTGACTGTGCATAGACACACCCGGGCGCGTGGACAACGGAGTCGGGGCGTTTGCCTCCTCAAACGCCAGCCGGCAATCGCCGTCCACGAAGTAGAGGGGCCCTTGGGGTACGACGAGGCGTGCGAGCAAGGGTCTAAAGCAAGAAGCGCAGGTCAAACCGCTGACTGGCCGCGCTTCAAGAGTAGGAAGAAGTGAGAATGGGAGTCAAGCAGTACAAGCCGACTAGCCCCGGACGTCGCTTCATGATGGTTTCCGATTTCGCGGAAATCACCAGGAGCAAACCGGAGAAGTCGCTGCTCGCGCCGCTGCACAAGCACGCAGGGCGCAACAACAATGGCCGTATCACCACGCGCCATCAGGGTGGCGGTCACAAGCGTCGTTACCGCATCATCGACTTCAAGCGCAACAAGGACGGCGTGCCCGCCAAGGTTGCCACGATCGAGTACGATCCTAATCGCACGGCGCGCATCGCGCTGCTGCACTACGCCGACGGCGAGAAGCGCTACATCCTTCACCCGAAGGGTCTGAAGGTCGGCCATATCGTCGTGTCCGGCCCCGACGCCGACATCAAGCCCGGCAACGCTCTGCCGCTGGCCAACATCCCCGTCGGTACGCTCATCCATGCCGTCGAGCTGCAGCCCGGCAAGGGCGCCGCTCTGGCCCGCTCCGCCGGCACCAGCATCCAGCTGATGGGCAAGGAGGGCAAGTACGCCATCCTTCGCATGCCGTCTTCGGAAATGCGCCGCGTATTGCTGACCTGCCGCGCCACGGTGGGCGAGGTCGGCAACGCCGAGCACTCCAACATCAAGATCGGCAAGGCCGGCCGCAACCGCTGGAAGGGCATCCGCCCGACCGTCCGCGGCACCGTCATGAACCCGATCGACCACCCGCATGGCGGCGGCGAGGGCAAGAACAAGTCCTCGGGTCGTCACCCGGTCAGCCCCTGGGGCGTTCCCACCAAGGGCCATCGTACCCGCAATCCGAAGAAGGCTTCGAGCCGCCTGATCATCCGCAGGCGCAAGAAGTAGCGGCGAGTAAGGAGAAACAGTGAGCAGAAGTCTGAAGAAAGGGCCTTACGTCGAGCCGCGCCTTCTCGGCCGCATTGTGGCCATGAACGAGAAGAACGAGAAGGAAGTCGTGAAGACCTGGTCGCGTTCGTCCACCATCTTCCCGGAGATGGTCGGTCACACGATCGCCGTCCACGACGGCCGCAAGCACGTGCCCGTGTACATCACCGAGTCCATGGTCGGCCACAAGCTGGGAGAGTTCGCCCCGACGCGCACCTTCCGCGGCCATGCCGGCGACAAGAAGAAATAGGAGGGGTGAATAATGGAAGCTAGAGCAATCGCACGCTACGTCCGCGTTTCGCCCCGTAAGGCGCGCGTGGTCGTCGACCTGGTCCGCGGCAAGTCCGTGCCCCAGGCCCGCGAAATCCTCGCGTTCACGAACCGCGCTATCGCCGAGACCGTCGAGAAGACGCTGAACTCGGCCGTCGCGAACGCCGAGAACCTGTACCACGTCGATCCCGAGTCGCTGTACGTGAAAACGTGCTACGTCGACGAGGGCCCGACCATGAAGCGCATTCGTCCGCGCGCCAAGGGTTCCGCTTCGCGCATCCGCAAGCGCACCAGCCACATCACGATTATCGTCGCAACGCGAGAGGAGGCATAAAGCCTTATGGGTCAGAAAGTAAGCCCCACCGGTTTCCGTCTGGGCATCACCGAGGATTGGCGCAGCCGCTGGTATGCGGACAAGGATTACGCTGCTAACCTCGAGAACGACCTGGCCATCCGCAAGTTCCTGGAAAAGGAGCTCGCACGTGCCGCCGTCGCTCGCGTCGAGATCGAGCGTGCCGGCGACAAGACCAAGGTCATCATCACGACCGCCCGTCCGGGTGTCGTCATCGGTAAGAAGGGCGCGGAGATCGACGCCCTGCGCAAGAAGCTGCAGCAGGTTGCCACGGGCACCGTTTCCATCGAGGTCGTCGAGGTCAAGCGCCCCGAGCTCGATGCCGTGCTCGTCGCGCAGTCCGTTGCCGAGCAGCTGGAAGGCCGTGTCGCCTTCCGCCGCGCCATGCGCAAAGCCGTCCAGTCCGCGCGCAAGTCGGGCTGCGAGGGCATCCGCATCCAGTGCTCGGGCCGCCTCGGTGGCGCCGAGATGTGCCGCCGCGAGTGGTACGCCGAGGGCCGCGTCCCTCGCCACACGCTGCGCGCGAAGATCGACTACGGGTTCGCCACGGCCGCCACGACGATGGGTTCCATCGGCGTGCAGGTCTGGATCTACCACGGCGAAGTGCTGCCCGGCCAGAAGGCTCCGCAGCCCCAGCTGGAAGGCACGTCCCGTCCGTCCCGTCCGCGTCGCGACCGTCGCGACCGCAACGACCGCAACGAAAGGGGGGCGAGGTAAATGCTATCTCCTAGGCGTGTAGCGCACCGCAAGGTGCAACGTGGCTCTATGAAGGGCAAGGCCAAGGGCGGCACCAAGCTGAACAACGGCGAGTGGGGCATCCAGGCCCTCGAAGCCGCTTGGATCACCAACCGCCAGATCGAGGCTGCCCGTGTTGCCATGACCCGTCAGATGAAGCGTGGCGGCAAGGTCTGGATCACCATCTTCCCGGACAAGCCGATCACCAAGAAGCCTGCCGAGACCCGCATGGGCTCCGGCAAGGGCAATCCCGAAGGTTGGGTGGCCGTCGTCAAGCCCGGACGCATCATGTTCGAGATCGCCGGCGTCGAAGAGGACGTGGCCAAGGAGGCCCTGCGCCTCGCCATCAACAAGTTGCCCATCAAGTGCAAGATCGTGAACCGTGAAACGGAGGGGCAGCAATAATGAAACCGGCAGAGATTCGCGAGCTTTCCGCCGAAGATCTTACGGCGAAGCTCAAGGAGGCGCGCGAGGAGCTGTTCAACCTGCGCTTCCAGATGGCCACGAGCCAGCTCGACAACACGGCTCGCGTCCGTCAGGTCAAGAAGGACATCGCCCGTATCCAGACCGAGATGCGCGCGCGTGAGCTGCGTGCTCTGAACTAGGGCGAGGAGGAAGACAATGGCTGAAGAAACTCGCAATTTGCGCAAGGTGCGTCAGGGCGTCGTCGTCAGCGACGTCAACGACAAGACCATCGTCGTGCAGATCAAGGAGCGCAAGGCTCACCCGATCTACAAGAAGATGATGACGAGCACCAAGAAGTTCCACGCTCATGACGAGAACAACGAAGCGCACATCGGCGACACCGTCCGCATCATGGAGACGCGTCCGCTGTCGAAGATGAAGCGTTGGCGTCTGCTCGAAATCGTCGAGCGTGCCAAGTAGTTCGGCACCGGAAGAAAGTTAGGTAAGTGCAATGATTCAGATGCAAACCATGCTCGCAGTTGCCGATAACTCCGGCGCCCGCAAGGTGCAGTGCATCAAGGTCCTGGGCGGCACGGGCCGCCGTTACGCGGGCCTTGGTGACGTCATCATCTGCTCGGTGAAGGAAGCTATCCCCAACGCGGGCGTCAAGAAGGGCGACGTCGTGCGTTGCGTCATCGTGCGCGTGAAGAAGGAAGTCCGCCGCAACGATGGCAGCTACATCAAGTTCGACCAGAACGCCGCCGTTCTCATCAACGAGGATGGAAGCCCCCGTGGCACGCGTATCTTCGGGCCGGTCGCCCGCGAGCTGCGCGAGAAGAAGTACATGAAGATCGTGTCTCTGGCACCGGAAACGCTGTAAGGGGGGTGCAAGATACATGGCTAAACTGAACGTGAAGAAGGGCGATACCGTCAAGGTCATCGCCGGCAAGGACAAGGGCAAGGAAGGCGAGGTCACCCGCGCTCTTCCCGAGAAGGGCCGCGTCGTCGTCGAGAAGGTCAACGTCGTGAAGAAGGCGCAGCGCCCGACCCAGGCCAACCCCCAGGGCGGCATCATGTCGATGGAGGCTCCAATCAACGTCTCCAACGTCATGCTCGTGTGCCCGAGCTGCAAGGCCGCGACGCGCGTCGGCCATCGTTTCGACGAGGCAGGCAAGAAGCATCGCGTCTGCAAGAAGTGCGGTAAGGACATCGACTAGTTCGATGTGCGAAATGAGTCGCTGGACGTTCCTGATACTCATTTCGCTGAAGAGGTGTAGGAATTAGTTAGGCTAAACGCAAAATGAGTCTCTGGAACGACCAGCGACTCATTCATGGCCCTGAGCAATCAGGGACCTGGGGTCAGAAATCCCGGGTTTAAACCATCGGAAAGGAAAGAAACAATGACTCCTCGTTTGAAGGAAAAGTACAAGGCGGAAATCGTGCCGCAGCTCGAGAAGGAGCTGGGCGTTGCCAACATCAACCAGGTTCCGCGCGTCACCAAGATCGTCGTGAACATGGGCGTGGGCGCTGCCGCTGCCGATGCGAAGGTGCTCGACGGCGCCATCGCCGACATGCGCGTCATCACCGGCCAGCAGCCGATGATCTGCCGCGCCAAGAAGTCCATCGCCGGTTTCCACATCCGCGAGGGTATGGCCATCGGCTGCAAGGTCACGCTGCGTGGCGACCGTATGTGGGAGTTCATGGACCGTCTGCTGTCCACGGCGCTGCCCCGCGTGCGCGACTTCCGCGGCATCAACCCGGAAAGCTTCGACGGCCGCGGCAACTACTCGCTGGGCATCACCGAGCAGCTGATCTTCCCGGAGATCGACTACGACAAGATCGACCGCACCCGCGGCATGGACATCACGGTGGTCACCACCGCCGAGAACGACGAGCAGGCGTTTGCTCTGCTGACCGCCCTCGGCTTCCCGTTCAAGGCGCGCAAGGACCAGTAATTCAAACGAAGAACCTTTACCAAGGTGAAAACCGCAGGCCCCAACACCTGCGGAGAATGAGAAAGAAGGAAGTACATGGCAAAGAAATCGATGATCGCCAAGTCGAAGCGCGAGCCGAAGTTCTCGACGCGCCAGCACAACCGCTGCACGCGTTGCGGGCGTCCGCGCGCGTACTACCGCAAGTTCGGCCTGTGCCGCGTGTGCCTGCGCGAGCTTGCGAACAAGGGCGAACTCCCCGGCGTGACGAAGGCCTCTTGGTAGGAAATCGGACCGTTGGGTGTGCCTCCGCTTAAGGCACGGGCGCTAAGGGCGCTTGTGAACCGGAGCGCAAGGTTCATCAAGGACTAAGGAGAAAAGCAAATGACATTGACCGATCCCATTGCAGACATGCTCACGCGCATTCGCAATGCGAATATGGTGGGCAAAGAGACGGTGTCGATGCCGACGAGCAAGAAGCTCGTCGAAATCGCCCGCGTGATGGCCGAAGAAGGCTACATCACCCGTTACGAGGTGATCGACGGCGAGCCGCGCGGCACGCTGGAAATCACCCTGAAGTATGGCGACAAGAAGGCCAAGACGATCCGCGGCATCAAGCGCATCTCGAAGCCCGGCCTGCGTATTTACGCCGGCAAGGACGAGCTGCCCCGCGTGCTCGGCGGCCTCGGCACCGCCATCATCTCCACGAGCAAGGGCGTGATGTGCGACCGCGATGCCCGCAAGGCGGGCGTCGGCGGCGAAGTCATCGCGTACGTCTGGTAGGAAAGGAGCGAGAAGCTATGTCGCGTATTGGCAAAATGCCCATCACCGTTCCTGCTGGCGTGACCGTCACCATCGACGGCACGAGCGTTACCGCCAAGGGCCCCAAGGGAGAGCTCAGCAGGACGTTCCGTCCGTTCGTCACCATTGAGCAGGATGGCGACACCATCACCGTTAACCGCATCGACGATTCCCGCGACGCGAAGGCCCAGCATGGTCTGGTCCGCACGCTCATCGCGAACATGGTCGAGGGCGTTTCCGCCGGCTTCTCCAAGAAGCTGCAGCTCATCGGCGTCGGCTACCGTGCCGCGCTGAAGGGCAAGGACTTGGAAATGCAGCTCGGTTACTCGCACCCGGTTCTCGTGAAGTGCCCCGAGGGCATCACGTTCGAGTGCCCGCAGCCGACCGAGATCATCGTCTCCGGCCCGAGCAAGGAGCAGGTTGGCCAGGTGGCCGCCGACATCCGCAAGTGGCGCAAGCCGGAACCCTACAAGGGCAAGGGCATCCGCTACGAGGGCGAGTACGTCCGTCGTAAGCTCGGCAAGGCCGCCAAGGGCGAATAACGATTACCGTCGAAGGGATATAAGCAATGAAGAACCAGAATGCAAGGAAGAGGGAGACCGGTCTTGCGCGTCGTCATCGTCGCGTCCGCGGCAAGATTTCCGGCACCGCTGCGCGTCCCCGCATGTGCGTGACGCGTTCCAACAACAACGTGTATGTCCAGATCATCGACGACGTGGCTCGCAAGACGCTCATCGGCGTGTCGACGCTCGGCCCCGAGTTCAAGGAGACCGGCAAGAAGAGCGGCACGGTCGAAGGCGCTGCAGCCCTCGGCGAGATCATCGGCAAGAAGGCCCTCGAGGCCGGCATCACCGAAATCGTGTTCGACCGCGGTGGTCACCTGTATCACGGCCGCGTGAAGGCCGTTGCGGATGCCGCCCGCGAAGCAGGACTGAAGTTCTAGAAAGGGAATAGCGATATGCCTCGTAATCAGAAACAGCAGGAATCGAACGTTCCCGAGCTTCAGGAACGCGTCGTCACCATCAAGCGCGTCGCCAAGACCGTGAAGGGCGGCCGCCGCATGCAGCTGACCGCGCTCGTGGTCGTCGGCGACGGCCAGGGCAACGTCGGCGTTGGCCTGGGCAAGTCCAAGGAAGTCCCGACCGCCATTTCCAAGGGTGTCGAGGATGCCAAGAAGAACATGTTCCACGTGGCGCTGACGCCCGAAGGCACCGTTCCCCATGACATCATGGGCGAGTTCGGCGCGGGCCGCGTGCTCATCAAGCCCGCCATCCGCGGTACCGGCGTCAAGGCCGGCGGCCCGGTGCGTGCGGTCATGGAGCTCGCGGGCGTTACGGACGTCATCACGAAGTCGCTCGGCACGAACAACGCCATGAACATCGTGAAGGCGACGGCCGAGGGCCTGAAGAACATGCAGAGCCCCGAGCAGGTCGCCGAGCGCCGCGGCGTTTCGGTCGACTACATCTGGGGTCGCAAGGAGAAGACGGCCGCTGCGGTGGACGTCACCGAGCAGGCGTAAGGAGGCTGAACAATGGCAGAGCAGAAGATGCTGCGTTTGACGCAGGTTAAAAGCCAGATCGGCCGCAAGTACGACCAGGACCAGACCCTGAAGTCGCTGGGCTTGGGCCGCATCGGCAAGACGCACGACATCGTCGACAACGAATCTGTGCGTGGCATGATTTTTAAAGTCAAGCACCTTATTGAAGTTGAGGAATTGTAAAAACAATTCCTCAACTCGGTCGACGCTGCGGCCGCCTGTGGCACCCGATCTTCACGTTCGAGTCTGCGCTTGCGGCACGTAGGCCGCGGCGCTAGCCTCTCGCGCGAATCTCGGGCACCACAGACGCCCTCGCTGACTGACTAGCGCCAACCCGTTTCTGTGGAACTGTTGCGGCAATGGGTTGTGTTGTTTAAAGGCGGGATATAATCCCGAAGGAGTTTGCTGGCGAGCGAGCTGCCAGCACGGGGGAGGAGCCCCCGTATAGCGAAAGGAAACGAAATGGAACTCAAAGATCTTCATCCGGCACCCGGTTCGCGTCATGCCCGTAAGCGCGTGGGCCGTGGTCCTGGTTCCGGCACCGGCAAGACGGCCGGCCGTGGCGAGAACGGCCAGCTTTCCCGCGCTGGCGGCGGCAAGCGTGCGGGCTTCGAAGGCGGCCAGACTCCTCTGGCACGTCGTCTCCCGAAGCTGCCTGGCTTCACGAACATCAACCGCGTCGAGTATGTGCCGGTTAACGTGAAGGTTCTGGAAGAGCGCTTCGAGGCCGGCGACGTCGTCGACCGCGACAGCCTCATCGAGAAGAACATCATCAAGAAGTACGAGAAGCTGGTCAAGGTTCTCGGCGACGGCGACCTGACCAAGGCCCTCACGGTCAAGGTCGACAAGGTCTCGAAGACCGCGCAGGCCAAGATCGAGGCCGCGGGCGGAAAGGTTGAAGAGCCTTGCTAAGTTCGCTTATCGACGCATTCAAGGTTCCGGAGCTTCGCAAGAAGATTCTGTTCACGCTCGCCATCTTGGCGTTGTACCGCGTGGGCGCCTACTTGCCGGTTCCGGGCATTCCGTTTAACCAGTTCGCAACTGCGTTCATGGACACGAACCAGGCGAGCGTCGGTGGCGTCTCCATGACCATGCTCGACCTGTTCACAGGCGGCGCGTTGTCGAACTTCTCGGTGTTCTCGCTCGGCATCATGCCCTACATCACCGCATCTATCATCATGCAGCTGATGCAGGGCGTTATCCCGGCAGTGGGCCGTTGGGCCAAGGAAGGCGAGACGGGTCGTCGCCGCATCACGCAGATCACCCGTTACCTCACGCTGGGCCTGGGCCTCATCAACGCCATCGGCTACCTGCTGCTGTTCCAGTCCACGCAGTACGGCGTCGTGTTCAGCGACGCGGTCCCGCATTGGCTGACCAGCATCGTCATCGTGTTCACGCTCGTGGCGGGCACGGCCTTCATCATGTGGATGGGCGAGCTCATCACGCAGCGCGGCGTGGGCAACGGCATGTCGCTGATCATCTTCATCAGCATCGTGTCGCGCGTCCCGTCGGCCATCTTCAGCTCCATCAACCTGACGGCCGATACGGGCATGGGCATCGCCATCACGATCCTCATCTTGCTCGTGGTGCTCGCGTGCATCCCGGCCATCATCTTCATGGAGCGCGCTCAGCGCCGCATTCCCGTGAACTACGCCAAGCGCGTTCAGGGTCGTCGCATGATGGGCGGGCAGAACACGTACATCCCGCTGAAGGTCAACGCCGCAGGCGTTATCCCCATCATCTTCGCGAGCTGCATCATTTACTTCCCGGCGCAGCTGGCGGCGCTGTTCAACGTGGGTTGGCTGAACGTGTTCGCCGATGCGGTTTCCACTGGTTGGCTCAACTGGATCCTCACAGTGGCGCTCATCGTCTTCTTCGCGTACTTCTACACCTCCATGGTGTTCAACCCCGAAGAGACATCGGATAACATCCGCAAGCAGGGCGGCTTCATTCCGGGCATTCGTCCGGGCAAGGCCACGACCGAGTACATTCAGAACGTCATGCGCCGCATCACGTTGCCGGGCGGTCTGTACATCGCGGTTATCGCGGTTGTGCCCTCCATCCTGTTCTTCTTCACGGGCAACCAGCTCATCCAGGCGTTCGGCGGAACTTCGATCCTCATCATGATCGGCGTTGCGCTCGACACCATGACCAAGCTCGAGAGCCAGCTGAAGATGTACAACTACGAGGGCTTCTTCAAGTAAGAAGGCTGCTTAGAGAGCAAAAGAGAAACCCGCCAGAATCATCTGGCGGGTTTCTTTCGTTTGCGGTTGTTTGCGTTGCCTTAGAAGTGGTACTTCACGTCGTTGAACGCGGCATGCGCGGTTGCGCCGTATTCTGCGGCGACCTTCGAGACGGCTTCTTCCATGGCGGTCATCGCGCCGATGAGCTCCTTGAAATCCCAGTACAGGTAATCGTCTTGGGTGACGGCTGCAACCAGATGGTGGTCGGCTCCCTTTTCGATGGGCAGGCACAGGCTCACGCCGATGACGCGCGTTTCAAGGTCGATGCGGCTCTGCGCCCAGGCCTTGTGGCTGTTCTTCTTCTCTTCGGGGAGGATGGCCTTGTAGGCGGCCAGGCATTTCTCTTCGGCTTCGTTCTTGATAGCCTTCACCCGCTCGATGGCCTCGTCACCCGAGCCCTGGGGAACGGTCTCGTCGAAAGGCAGGACGAAGAATACGGTGAACTCCATCATGATGCGGGTTTCCTTTCTCGATAAGCACAGCAGTCACATTATTATACGCCTCGAAGGTCATATCGGGTTAACCGCAGTGTCAATGGAATCTGACCCTTGTCAAAGGAGCGTTGACAACAGCAGTTGAACGTTATCCCAGGGACGATGTTCAAATTGGAGAAACTCACCATTTGTGTCGGATCTTTCTTTTAATTTGAACATCGTCCCTGGGATAACGTTCAACCGTCCCGTGAAGGCGTTCATTCGGTTTGCGTGGAGGGTGCGGCTTCACCAGCGCAGTCGGGTATCATATGCGCATGAGCGGAATCTCCATCCCATATGTCATATGCTCCATTCTGGCGTTCGTGCCGGCCATCGTGCTGCACGAAATGGGCCATGCCTTCGCAGCGTACAAACTGGGCGATCCTACGGCCAAAAGCCAGGGACGGCTGTCGTTCAATCCGCTGCGCCATATCGACCCGTTCGGAACGGTGCTCATGCCGCTCATGCTCATGCTTCTGAACATGCCCATCTTCGGGTATGCCAAGCCGGTGCCGTACAACCCGCAGTATTTCGAGAACCCGCGCAAGGGCGACCTCATCGTGGGCTTGGCTGGGCCTGCCGCCAACTTGCTGCAGGCCGCCGTGGGAACGGGCGTCGCCTGGGCCTTATGGCTCGGCGCCAAGTCAAACATCATGGCGAGTTACTCGCTTCTCTCTTCGACCGGGTCAACTGACCTGCTGGGCTATTTCGCGCTGTACTTCTTGCCGTATTACGTGCTCATCAACCTGTTCCTCATGTTCTTCAACATCCTGCCCATACCGCCGCTCGACGGCTCGTCGATTTTCGCGTTCTTCTGCCCGGTGAAGTACCTGCCGACGTATTACAAGATCCAGCAGTACGCGCTGCCGATTTTCCTCGTGGTGGTCATCCTCGTTCCCCAGGTGCTGCACGTGAACCCCATCGGCGCGTACCTCGACCTGACAGCGTACAATCTATTCGACCACGTATTGCCGTATTAGGACGTTATGTCGTACCGCGTTCGCACAGACAACTTCGAAGGGCCGTTCGATATTCTGCTGTACCTCGTCAGCCGGCAGCGGGTTGACATCGGCTCCATCAACATTGCCGAAATCGCCGACCAGTATCTGGAAGAGATAGCGAAGGTCAGCATCGTCGACCTCGACGTGGCGAGCGACTTCTTGCTCGTGGCATCCACGCTCCTCGAGATAAAGGCGGCAAGCCTCATCCCGCGCGACAAGGATGAAACCGACGACGAAATCGCCGAGCTCGCGCCCAACGAGGCGCGCGACATCCTGGTGGCGCGCTTGCTGGAATACAAGAAGTTCAAGAACGCAGCCGCCATGCTGGAAGGGCGCGAGCAAGCCCAGGCGCGCCTGCATGGGCGCCCGTTCGGGCCCGATCCCGTTTTCACACATGTCATGCCCGATTTCCTGCGCGACGTGTCGCTCGATGCGCTGGCGCAGCTGGCTGCGGAGGCGTACGCGCGCCGTGAAACCGCGCTGCTGGAGTCTGAGCACATCGCCGCCAAGCCCATTCCGGTGGAAGTGCACGTGCGCGCGCTGCATTCGCGCATCATGAACCGCAAGCACCTGAGCTTCTCGGAGCTTGTCGATGACACGACGCCCACGCCCATCGTGGTCGTCACGTTCCTGGCGGTGCTCGAGCTGTACAAGCGCTCGATGGTGCGCGTGCGCCAAGACGAGCAGTTCGGCGACATTCAAATCGACTATATCGAGGGGTCCGGCGAGCTCGTGTTCAACGAGGAAGACGACGAATAAGGCCGCGAGGCTCAGACGAAAAGGGACAACATGTTTGAGGGAATCGATTTAGAGCATTTGCCTGCCGCGCTTGAGGCGCTGCTGTTCGTGTCCGACGAGCCCGTGAGCGCGCTGACGCTGGCGAAGATGCTCGACGAGAACGTCGAGGAGGTCTCGCTCGCCCTGGAAAACCTGCAGAAGCAGTTGGAAGACAGCTCGCGCGGCATCCAACTGCGCGAGGTTGCGGGCGGCTGGCGGCTGTACACGCACCCCGCATATCACGAGCTCATCGAGCAGTACGTTCTGTCGTGGGACACGCGCCGCATGTCGAACGCGGCGCTGGAAGTGCTCGCCATCGTGGCTTACTCGCAGCCGGTCACGCGCGCGCAGATCTCCGCCATTCGCGGGGTTACGTCCGATGGCCCCCTGAACACGCTTGTCGAGCGCGGATACGTGCGCGAGGCGGGCACGGCCGACACGCCGGGCAACCCGACGCTGTACGCCACGACGCGCACGTTCCTCGAGCAGTACGGCTTGCGCTCGCCCGCCGACCTGCCCGATTTGGAGGAGTTCGCGCCCGATGAGAAGACGGCGCAGCTCATCCGCGAGCGCCTTGGGGCTCCGGCTGCCGCTGACGCGATTCCCGATGAGCGCGATTTGCCCTCGCCCGAGCAGATGGTGGCCGATGCGCAAGCGAGCCTGCTCGGCGTCGTCGAGAAGATCGATTTCGATCAGCTGACGTTTAATACAGATGACGAATAGGGGACGAATTCTCGGCTGTGGGCTGCGGGGCGCCCGCCTACAGCTGCTCGGCGAATGGAGAAGTTTGTGAAGACTTATGAATATTCGCCTGCGCAAGCGGCGGGCATCCCGCAGCCCACAGCCGAGAATCCGACGGAGGAAGGCGCGGGCCCAACCGCCTCTGCGCAAGCGGCGGTAACCCCGCCTCCCGCATCGGGGAACCCGGTGGAGGGAAGCGCGGGTTCTGCTCGTGTCGTTCCCATGAGGTTGCAGAAGTTTTTGGCTCGGGCGGGCGTTGCTTCTCGACGGGGGTCGGAAAACCTCATGACGGCGGGGCGCGTTAGCGTGAACGGGGAAGTGGTCACCGAGCTTGGCAGCAAGGTCGACCCGCTCGTTGACGAGGTTGCGGTCGACGGCAAGGTCGTGCACTTGTCCGACGGCCCGGTCACGATCATGCTGCACAAGCCGGCGGGCGTCATCACCACCATGAAAGCGCAGTCCGACAAGCCCATCGTGGCCAATCTCGTGCCGACTGACGAATACCCTGGCTTGTACCCGATCGGCCGTCTCGACGCGGACACGACGGGTTTGCTGCTGTTCTCGACCAATGGCGAGCTGGGAAACGCCTTGCTGCATCCCAGCCAGCATGTTTCCAAAACCTATTTGGCACGCGTGAAAAAACCGCTTTCCGATGAAGCCGCTCAGCAGCTGCGAGCGGGGCTCGAACTCAATGACGGCCCAACGCAGCCCGCCGATGTGTCGTTTGCGGATAAGCAGCGCAAGCTCGTGCGGATCACGATTCACGAGGGGCGCTACCATCAGGTGAAGCGCATGTTCGAGGCCGTGGGCGACCCGGTCGTCAGCTTGCATCGCGAATCGTTCGGCCCTTTGAAGTTGGGCGATTTGAAACCTGGGAAGTGGCGTATCCTCTCAGATGACGAGGTGGCCGCGCTAGCGCAAGGCGGAAGGGGTGAGGGCCATGGCGAAACAAGGCAGCCGTAAAGACGATGCCGATTTGGCGCTGCGCCCCGAGCCTCCCGCCAAGCGCAAGAAAGTCTCGCGCCTGAAGATCACCGGCATGGGCGTGGCGGCGCGCATCACCGCGGTGCTTGCCGCCGTGTGCATGCTCTTCCCGTGGCTGCATGCGCCGGGCATCAACGTCCTCGCCGAGTTCTCCTGGATGTTCGGGCTGTACATCCAGCAAGGCGATTTCCTGTTCCCCATGTTCGGCACTGGCGAGATGGCCGAATTCCTCGACGCCATATCTGGCGCGGGGTGGTACAGCCCCGTGTGGGCCGTGTTCCTGATTCTATGGGGCGCAGCCCTGTTGCTGCTCGTCGTGCGGTTCTTCCAATCGGTGCTCGGCCTGCGCGACTCCCGCCGCCTCATCATCAGCGGCTTTTTCGCCGGTGGCGTCGCCATAGCCTGGGCTATTGCGGTGCTGTTGCTGAACGCGCAGTACATGTCGCTGTTTGAAGATGCGTTCGGCCTCGTGTTCACCGTGTTCGAAATCCCTCCCGCCGTGTTCCTCACGGCCGTCTTCGGCATTGCAAGCGGCATCCTCGCCCGTCAAGACAAGCACCAGCCTTTCATCTCGCAGTAGCAAAGGCTATTGGGGGCGGAAGGGGCCGGAAGAACTCTCTGAGGCTGCGACGAGTGAAGGCGGAATGGTTTTGCGAGGACTGTCTGAGCGAGCGTAGCGAGCGAGTTCCGCAGCAATTCCGCCGTAACGAGGAGCGGTTAGCCTCAGCGTGTTCTGGAGGCCCCTTCCGCCCCCAATAGCCTTTGCTTTGGGATGGTAGAATGAACTCGAGAAAACGATGCTGGGAGGATAGCGTGTTCAAGAACATCGTCATCGTGGGAATGGGCCTGATCGGGGCTTCGATTGCGGGGGCTGTGCGCGAGGCGTGGCCCGAGGTGCGCCTTACGGGCATCGACATCGACGAGCGCACGCGCAAGCTCGCCGTCGAGAAGGGCCTCGTCGATGAGGCGTACGGCGACGAGGCGTTTGCGCACGTGCTCGAGGGCGCATGCGACCTGGTCATCTTGGCGACGCCGGTCGACGCAGACGAGCCGTACCTCCAAACCATTGCCGACAGCGGTTACGAGGGCATCGTCACCGACACGGCCTCCACGAAGGAACGCGTCACGGCCATGGCCGCTGCGACGTTGCGTTACCCGCAGAACTTCGTGCCGGGGCACCCTATGTCGGGTTCGGAAGTGAACGGCATCGACGGCGCGCGCAACGACCTGTTCCAGGGCGCGTATTGGATTCTCTGCCCGAGCGAGGACACGCCGCCCGACCATATTCCCGCGCTGCACGAGCTCATCACGGGAATCGGCGCCCGCGCCATCATCATCGCGCCCGACCAGCACGATCGCGCTGTGGCCGTGGTTTCCCACGTGCCGCATTTCGTGGCATCGTCGCTCGTCACGCTTGCGGCGCGTGCGGCCGATGAGCAGCAAACCGTCATGAGGCTTGCAGCTGGCGGCTTCAAGGACACGACGCGCATCGCAGCCGGATCGCCCGATTTATGGTGCGGCATCGCCTTCGACAATGCCGAGCAGGTGAAGGCGGGGCTGTCCGACATGCGCGACATCTTGGGCGCGTTTGCCGACGCGCTGGAAGCGGGCGACCGCGAGCAGCTCACGAAGCTGCTGAAGGACGCGGCTGACGTGCGCCGCTCGCTGCCGGCGGCGTGGGTGCCGTCGTCCGAGCGCCTGCTCGAGGTGCGCATTCCCATCTCCAACCATCCTGGCGCCGTGGCCGAAACCACCACGATTGCCAGCGAGGTCGGCTGCAACATCCAGTCGATTGAAATCGACCATGTCACCGAGGACCGCGCGTTCCTGTCGATGATCCTCACCGACGAGGGCGACATCGGCCAGCTTTCCTCCAAGCTCATCGGTGCGGGCTATGCGGTGTCGTTCGCGCCCCTCGAGCCGAAGGAGCACATTCACGTTTAGCCCAAAGGCAGTGCTTCCCATTGGGCGAAGGCGTGTGGAAACATATTCGCGTGTAAACGTGTAATATGAGAGCAGGGAAATTCCCTGGCGTTTTGTCGTGAAGGAGAGCGTCATGACTACCACAAGCGAACCGCGCGTCATCGAACCGCTGGCCGGGCCGCTCGACGGCTCATGCCATGTGCCGGGCGACAAGTCGATTTCGCACCGCGCCATACTGTTCTCGGCCATGGCCGAGGGAACGTCGCGCCTGCTCGGTGTGCTCGATTCGTCCGACGTGCGCGCTTCCATCGAAGCCGTGCAGAAACTCGGGGCGAAGGTGTCGCTCGAGAAGCAACCCGACGGCAGCCTCGCCGGCGGCGTGGAAGGGTGGGGCGAGGCGGGCCCGACGCAGCCCGACACGCCGATTTACTGCGCGAACTCCGGCACGACGGCGCGCCTGCTCATGGGCGTGCTCGCGCCGTGGGACATTTCGGTGCGCATCGAGGGCGACGAGTCGCTTTCCAAGCGCCCGATGCGCCGCATAACCGCGCCGCTCATGAAAATGGGCGTCGAATTCGACCCTGCCGGCGCCGAAACGCTTCCCATCACCGAGCACGGCTGCAAGAACCTGAAGGCCATCACGTACAACTCGCCGATGGCCTCGGCTCAGCTGAAAACCGCTGTTCTGCTCGCCGGCGTGTACGCCGACGGCGTCACCGAGCTGAACGAGCCGAGCGTCTCGCGCAACCATACCGAGCTCATGCTGCCGGAATACGGCGTGGAAACCACGGCTGGCGAGCGCACGGCACGTGTGGTCGGCCCGGCGAAGATGCATTCCGCTGAAATCCAGGTGCCTGGCGACCCGTCGTCGGCCGCCTTCATCACGTGTGCGGCCCTGCTGAAACCGGGTAGCGCCGTGCAAATCGAAAACGTCAGCCTGAACACCGCCCGCACGGGCTTCCTCATCACGCTCGAGAAGATGGGCGCCGACGTCACCACGAGGCGCACGGGCAGCTCGGGCAAGGAACCGTACGGCATCATCTCCGCGTGCCACACCGGCCGCCTCCACGGCTGCGAGATTCCCGGCCACAAGATCGCCAGCCTCGTCGACGAGGTGCCGGTGCTTTCGCTCGTGGCTGCGCATGCGCAAGGCCTCACGGTGTTCCGCAACGTCGAGGAGCTGCGTGCGAAGGAATCCGACCGTCTCGACGCCATCGTCACCGGCCTGGCGCAGCTGGGCGTGGACGCATGGACCGAAGGCGACGACCTGTTCATCGAAGGCCAACCCGACCTGAAGGTGCCGGAAGGCCTCGTGTTCGACTCGCGTGGCGACCATCGACTGGCCATGACCTGGTCGCTCGTCGGCCTGACGGGCAACGTGCCCGTGAAGGTCACGAACTTCGACAGCGTCGACGTGAGCTACCCTGATTTCCTGCGCGACATGGAGGAGCTGGTCCGATGATCGTCGCCATCGACGGCCCCAGCGGGGCCGGCAAGTCGAGCGTTTCGAAGCTCGTCGCAACCGAACTGGGGTTCTCGTGCCTCGACACGGGGGCCATGTACCGGTGCATCGCCTGGCAAGCCCTGCATGACGGCGTGGCGTTCGACGATGCCGAGGCGCTCGGCGAGATTGCCCGCACCTACGACATCGGTTTCACGCACGAGCCAGGCAATCCGTCGCCCATCGGCGTTTCCATCGGCGGCCAGGATGTCACGCTGGCTATCCGCACGGCCGAGATCGACCGCGCGGTCAGCCCCGTGTCCGCCGTTCCCGCTGTGCGCGAGGCGCTCGTCGCCCAACAGCAGCGCATCGGGCGCTCGGGCGACTACGTGGTCGAAGGCCGCGACATCGGCACGGTCGTGTTTCCCGACGCCGAGGTGAAGGTGTTCCTCACGGCCAGCGACGAGGCGCGCGCCCGCCGCCGCGTGCTGCAGAACGAGCAGCGCGGCGTGGGTTCCACCGATTTCGAAGAGGTGCTCGCCGACATCATCCGCCGCGACGAGTACGATTCGTCGCGCGCCGCATCGCCTCTGAAGCCTGCCGAGGATGCCGTGCACGTCGACTCGTCCGACATGACGATCGACGAAGTCGTCGCGTGCATTTGCGACCTCGTTCGGAAGGCCCAGGGCTAGCATGGGAGACATCCAAAAGCAAAGCGCCGACATTCAGAAGAGAACGATTGAAGAGCAGTACGGCGAGCTGTTCGACAGCCCCTTCGGCGTCGACGAATACGACAACGGCAAGAAGCGCTTCAGCCGAGGCCCTGCGCGCGTCATCGTGAGCACGGTTGCCGGCATCTGCAAAGTGCTGTACCGCTACGAGGTGCATGGCCGCGAAAACCTGTACCAGCTCGCCGAGAAGTCGGGCGTCGTGGTCATCAGCAACCACACGTCGTACCTCGACGTCGTGTTCATGTACCTCTCCATTCGCCCGAAGTACTGGCCGCGGTTCATCGCGCGCGACACGCTGTTCGAGGCGAGCCCTGCGCTGGGCTGGATCTTCGCGCATATCGGCGCATTTCCCATCAAACGCGATTCCGCCGACCGCACAGCCGTGAAGCGCGCATCGCGCATGTTGAAGAACGGCGAGATCGTCTGCATCATGCCCGAGGGCTCGCGCCGCGGGAAGGGCTCGGCCAAGCCGCGCGTGCACGGCGGCGCGGCGCTCATCGCGCGCATGGGCAAAGCCCCCATTCTGCCGATGGCCGTGCACAACGTCGACAAGGTGAAGGTGAAGGGCGAGCGGCTGCGCTTCCCGAAGATCACGACCGAGTTCGGCAATCCGGTCATGCTGTCCGACTTCGATTTCCTGCCCAAAGACGACCGCCTTGACGGGTGCGTGTGGTACGCCCTGCGCGAATGCTTCGCCTTGTTCCAGCACGTCGCTCCGGAAGAGGTCGACATGGTCGCGCTGTTCCCCGACGACAAGGATTTCACGCAGGCGTTCGCCGAGCATCCCATTCCGCGTCTGACGAGCGCCGAAGTCGCCGCGTTGTTGAAGTAGGAGCCATGGACGTCGTTCTCGCCGAAAACGCCGGCGCGTGCTATGGCGTGCAGCGTGCGCTCGACATGGCGCATGACGCCGCCGAGGGTTCCGGCCCTGTGCATACGCTCGGGCAGCTCATTCACAATCCCGGCGTCGTCGCCGAGCTCGATGCCGTCGGCGTGCATGTCGCAGCTGCGCCTGAAGACGTTGCCGAGGGAACGGTCATCATCCGCAGCCATGGCGTGACGCCCGATGTGTACGAGAACTTGGACGGACGCGGCTTGAACGTCGTCGACGCGACGTGCCCGCATGTCGCGCGTGCGCAAAGGGCCGCCGCCGAGTTGGCGAACGAGGGTTGCCGCGTCATCGTAGTGGGGGAGGAAGGCCATCCCGAGGTGGAGGGCCTGCGCGCATACGCGAAGCGCGAAGGCACGAAGGTCGATGTCGTTCCGTCGCCCGATGCCGTGCCCACCGATTTGCGCGCGCCTATCGGCATCGTCGTGCAGACCACGCAGCGCCGCGAGAACCTCGACGCCGTGGTCGAGGCCGTGCGCGCCCAGGGCATCGAGCCCATCGTGAAGCGGACCATCTGCTCGGCCACGCGCCTGCGCCAAGACGCTGCAGCCGATCTGGCCGGCCGGGTCGATGCGATGGTCGTCATCGGCGGGCGCAATTCCTCGAACACCACGCGCCTCGCCGAGATCTGCGAAGCCGCCTGCCCGCGTGCGTTCCACATCGAATCCGTCGACGAAATCGACCCTTCCTGGTTCCAGGGCTGCACGACGGTCGGCGTGACCGCCGGCGCCTCGACCCCCGAAAACCAAATCGCCGCCGTCGTGGAGTATCTGGAAGCGCTGTAACGTGGAATGACGTTCATGCTCCACTGTTGCGCCATGCCCGTCGGATAGAATGGAGGGCATGGAGCACGTGTCAACATATCCTTCGGCTGATATCGAGCGCAGCGCGCACGCGCGTGTGCGCCAAATGCGTGCTCGCATTTCAAGCGTGCTCGCCGACTCGCCGGCTTACGATGCGGGGTTCGAGCCGGGGTGCTTCGTCACGTCCGTCGACGGAATGCCGGTGCGCGACGTCATCGACTGGCGCTGGCTGTCGGGCGAAGAGGCCATCACGGTCGGCTACATCGACCTCGATGGCGACACAGGCGAAGTGGAACTATGGCGCGAGCCGGGGGAAGAATGGGGCTTCGAATTCGATGGCCTCGTGTTCGACGACGTGAAGCAGTGCCGCAACGCCTGCACGTTCTGCTTCATGCGCCAGCTTCCGACGGGCATGCGCCCGTCGCTTTCCCTACGCGACGACGATTTCCGTCTGAGCTTCCTGGTCGGAACGTTCGTCACGCTGACGAATCTGGCGCCTGAAGACGAGCGGCGCATCATTGAGCAGCGCATCTCGCCGTTGCGCGTGTCGCTGCAGGCGAGCAATCCCGACGTGCGCCGCCGCCTCATCGGGAAACATGCGCAGCATGGCCTGGATGCGCTCGACCGCCTGCTCGACGCTGGCATCGAGTTTCACGCGCAGATCGTGCTGGTACCGGGCGAAAACGATGGTGACGCCCTTGCCGAGACGCTTGCCTGGGCGTATGAGCGCCCGGGAATCCTGGGAATCGGCATCGTGCCGCTGGGCTACACGAAGCACCAGACGATGTTCGACCGCAGTTTCAACGATGTGCAAGCCTCGCGCGAGGTGCTCGACCGCGTTGAGCCCTTCCAGGAAAAAGCGCTCCGGGAACGCAACACCCCTTGGGTGTACGCTGCCGACGAGTTCTATCGCAATGCCTACCGCGACGACCTGCTGGAACACCTTCCACCCGCCAGCTTCTACGGCGATTTCCCGATGTTCGAAGACGGAATCGGCATCGTCCGCTCGACCGTCGACGAATGGGAACAGGTCGAAAATGACGGCACGATCCAGCGCTGCGCCGCGGCCCTGCGCAAGCATGATGCAATCGCCCGCATGATTGCGGGCAACGCACAGCGGGAATTCCTCGATCCGCTCATCGCCTCGTCCAACATCGCCGACGTCTTCCAGCCCCTCTACGTCGAGAACGCCTACTTCGGCGGCAACGTCGACGTAACCGGCTTGCTGGTGGCGGAAGACATCGCCAATGCAATAACGAAGCAGGTAGAGAAGGCGCCTTCTCTACCTGCGGACGCCTTCTTCCTCATTCCCCGTGTCATCTTCAATGACGACGGCATCACGCTCGACGGTAAAACGCTGCAGGATATGGAGAAGGCAACGGGCCAAACCCTGCACATGGTATCCTGTACACCTGCAGAATACTTCGAGCAAATCATCGCGATCATCGCGGGTTAGGAATTCATCATGGCATTGCCCCTTGTGGCCGTCGTCGGGCGGCCGAATGTCGGCAAGTCGACGTTCGTCAACCGCATCATCGGCGCGGACGACGCCATCGTGCACGAGATGCGCGGCGTCACGCGCGACCGCTCGTACCACGAGGCCATCTGGAACGGCGTGCCTTTCACGGTCGTCGACACCGGCGGCATCGAAATGGGCAGCGACGACGACTTCCAAATGTCGATCAGCAACCAGGCGTTCACGGCCACGCACGAAGCCGACGTCATCGTGCTGATCGTCGATTCGCGCACGGGCATCAACGCCGACGACGAGCAGGTTGCGCGCATGTTGCGCAAATCGAAGAAGCCGGTGCTCGTGGCGGTGAACAAGCTCGACACGCCGAACCGCTACGACGAGATGTACGAGTTCTACCAGCTGGGCCTGGGCGATCCGTGGCCCATTTCCTCGATTCACGGCCATGGCACGGGCGATCTGCTCGACGAGGTCGTGCGCCTGCTGCACGAGACGGGCGCGGTGGAGCGGGCGACCGAGGCCGAGGATTCGGGCGTGAACGTCGCCATCATCGGCCGTCCGAATGCGGGCAAGTCGTCGCTCACCAACAAGATGACCCAAGGCGAGCGCTCCATCGTGTCGGATGTCGCCGGCACCACGCGCGATGCCATCGACACGCCGGTCGAGCATGACGGCAAGCGCTACACCATCGTCGACACGGCGGGCCTTCGCCGCAAGAGCCAGATCGACGAGGACGTGGAATACTACGGCTTCGTGCGCGCCATGCGCGCCATCGACCGCGCCGACGTGGCGGTGCTCGTCATCGACGGCACGCTGGGCCTCACCGACCAGGACCAACGTGTGGCCCGGTTCGCGCACGACCGCGGATGCGCGCTCGTCATCGCGCTGAACAAGTGGGATATCGTCGACGGCCCCGAAGCCAAAGCCGATGTCCGCGAGCGCGTGGAAGACCGCATGATGTACGTCGGATACGCGCCTGTTGTGGCCATCTCGGCGCTGACGGGCAAGAACGTGCATCGCATCTGGGAGGCAATCGACAAGGCGTACGAGAACTTCACGAAGTCCATTCCCACCAACCAGCTGAACGCATGGCTCGCCGACATCCGCGAAACGGGCCATACCATCACGAAGGGCAAGGCCATCCTGCGCATGAAATACGTCACGCAGACCGGTACCTGCCCGCCTGTGTTCACGTTCTTCGCGAACCGCCCCGACATCGTCGACGACAACTACGAGCGCTACCTCGAGAACAACATGCGCAAGCACTTCGACCTCGAGGGAACGCCCATCCGCTTCAAATTCAAGAAAAAGGACTAATCAACCATGGCATACGTGCTCGTCTTAGTCATCACCTTTTTATTGGGGTCGATCCCGTTCGGCCTGGTCATTTCCAAGGTGTTTTACGGAAAGGACCTGCGTGAAGAGGGGTCGGGCAACATCGGAACGACCAACGCCATCCGCTCGATGGGCAAAGTCGGCGGCTATGCGGTGTTCGTGCTCGACTTCGGAAAGGGCTTGCTGTCGGGTTTCATCGCCACATGGATAGGCGGCGCGTTCGGATTCGACGCCACGGGCGTGCACACGCTGACGGCGGTTGCGTTCTTCGGATGCACGTACGGCCACATCTTCAGCCCCTGGCTGGGTTTCAAGGGCGGCAAGGGCATCGCGGTTGCCGTGGGCTGCCTGTTCGTGACGTTTGGGCCGGTGGGTGCCATCATCGAGCTTGTGATTTTCGCCGTTTTGGTCGTGGTGACGAAATACGTTTCGGTCGGCTCTATCGCCGCCGCGTTGGCTTGCCCGGTTCTCGCGCTGTTCTTCTTCTGGGGCAACGTGCCGGGTTGGCTTCTGTGCGCCATCGTCGGCTTCACCGTGGTGTGGGCACATCGCGGCAACATCGAGCGCCTGCGCGCCGGCACCGAGCGCCGCATCGGCGGCGACAAGGACAGCGCCGGACGTCAAGCCGACAGCAATCGGCAAGGTTCCGAGCACCGCGCATCCGCGCGCTATTCCAGCAGCAGTCGCGCCGCCAGCGAGCGCCGTTCAAGTGGCTATCGCGAAAACACCGAACGCCGTTCGAACAACCGGGATAGGCGCTAGTTGCTTCCAACACCGGGATAGGCGCTATTCAACACCGGGATAGGCGCTAGTTGCTTCCAACACCGGGATAGGCGCTATTCAACACCGGGATAGGCGCTAGTTGCTTCCAACACCGGGATAGGCGCTAGTTGCGCTTTGAACGCGCTCCACCGCGCCTATAGTGCGGTTTCCATGAATGACGTCGAAACCAGGTTGCGGGTTCGGTGTTTTGCATAGAAAAGAAAGTGGGCTTTTTCATGCGGTAGCAGGGTTGCTTGTCGTTGCGCGCTATGCTTCGTTGGCGCGGAATAGCGTTTTCTCGTCTCGTTGGTCGTTCTTGCGTGCTTTTCAGTTTTCATGGAAGGACATCAACTCCAAGTACGAGTGTTGGCAGGATAGCCCGCACAAGTACGAGTTATCCTGCCAAGCTCACTGCCAAAATCGTACTTGGAGTTGATGTCCTTCCACGAAAGCGCTTGAAAATGCAGCTATGGCAGGATATCGCTCAAAGTACGATGAGCGCTGCAAGCATGGCAGGATATGCCCCAAAGTTCGATTAGCCCTTGCGCGTATGGTAGGGTATCGCCCAAAGTACGGCTCGGCCTTGCACGAGTGGCAGGATATCGCCCAAAGTACGGCTCGGCCTTGCACGAGTGGCAGGATATCGCCCAAAGTACGACTGGGTTTTTCGTGGCGGCAGGATATGGGGCAAAGTGCGCTTACGGGCGCTGAGCGATTGCAAGTTACCCGTTGCGTTGCTCGAGCGCCAGTAGGGCGCGCATGATCTTGGCTTGCCTGCCGGTCGCGTTCGCAACGGGAATGCGGTGGGTGGGGATGATCGGCGCCAGCTTGTTTTGCCTGATAGCCGTGCCGACCGAGCGGTGGCTGCCCGGCTTGCCCAGCGCTTCGGCGATTTCGGCGGCAGTGCGCGTTTCCCCGTAAGGCACAGCGCATACTTCGGTCCACACGGTTTGCTGGAAGGCTGTTCCCGCGGCGTCTATGGGGACGTTGAACGTATGGCGTTTGCCGGCGAGGTATTCCTGAATTTGAGTGGCGGCCGTATTCGTGATTTCGGAAGCGGCGCACGTGCCCTCGAGCGTTGTTTGCTCGAATGCGATTTCGGCCACGCCGCGCTTTGTGGCGCGGATGGTGATGGGTCCGTGGACCGTGGCATACGTGAAGTACGTGGATTGCGGTTGAGCCATGCTGCCTCCCGTCACCAGCCATTATACGCTCAGTATCGCTGGCTTGGGATGATGCGTGTTGCGTTAGAATGGGTGCGTCAAGGGTTATTTGGTTTCTTGGGGGCGACATGTTTCAGCCTGTGAAGATTGCGCCGTCGATTTTGTCGGCGGATTTCA
This sequence comes from Eggerthellaceae bacterium, assembly GCA_017459925.1. Lineage (GTDB taxonomy): Bacteria > Actinomycetota > Coriobacteriia > Coriobacteriales > Eggerthellaceae > UBA9715. The sequence continues at coordinate 3,937 of JAFUCC010000024.1, read as the reverse complement.
TGAACCTGCAGAGCGATATCGAGCTCATCGAGCGCGCAGGCGCCGGATACGTGCACGTGGACGTCATGGACGGGCATTTCGTTCCGAACCTGACCATCGGCGTGCCGCACGTGAAGCAGCTGAAGGGTATCACCAAGCTGCCGCTCGACGTGCACCTGATGATCTCGAACCCGCTCGTGCAGCTTCCATGGTTCATCGAAGCGGGTGCCGACATCCTCACCGTGCATGCCGAAGCGCTGGAAGGGCAGTGGCTTGACCGTGCGGTCGAGATGATTCACGAGGGCGGTGCGAAGGCGTGCGTGGCGTTGAAGCCGAACACGGCCGTCGAAGCGCTGGCCAGCGTGATCGACCGGCTCGACATGGTGCTCGTCATGTCGGTCGAGCCGGGATTTTCGGGTCAGGGCTACATCGAGGGCAGCGAGGAGAAGGTCGCGAGCGTGGCGCAGATGGCCCGCGATGCGGGCAACTACGGCATGCTCATCGAAGTAGATGGCGGCATCGGCGTGAAGACGGTCGAGCGCGTGTGCTCTGCCGGCGCTGACGTCATCGTATGCGGCAATGCGGTGTACGCCGCCGACGATCCCGCTGCAGCGCTCGCTGAAATCGAAGCGCTCGGCAATGCCGCGCGCCTTGCCGCGATGTCGTAAGGACGGAATTGAACATCGTCCCAGGGCTGATGTTCAAATTGAGGGAACGCTCCCGCGCAAAGACGGGGCCGCAACGAATTTGAACATCAGCCCTGGGACGATGTTCAATTGCGATAGAAAGGTTCTACGGTGCCGATAACGGTTCCTGAAAACTACGTGTACCTCGACTGGGCGGCGACGGCGCCGCTCGGGGAAGAGGCGGCAAGCGCCATGGCCCCGTACCTGGCGCCCGGATTTGCGAACGTCGCGCTCGGCATGAACGCGAACTCGCTGCATGCGCCCGGCCGCGCTGCGTTCGAAGCCATGGAACTGGCCCGTCGGCAGCTGGCACGCGACTTGGGGGCTTCACGTCCGAACGAGGTTTTGTTCACGTCGGGGGCCACTGAATCCGATAACGCCGCCGTGTTGGGAATCGCCCATGCCGCAGCGGACGCGCGCCGCAAGCGCGAGGGGAAAGACTTCGTGCCGCGCGTCATCACGACGGCCATCGAGCACGAAGCCGTACTCGAACCTGCGCGTCGCCTTGCGCACGAGGGCTTCGACGTCGTGTACGCGAAGCCCGATAAACGCGGGTTCATCACGCCCGAATCGCTGGAAGCGGCGCTCGACGAGCGTTGCGTGCTCGTCTCGGTGCAGATGGCGAACAGCGAGGTCGGCACGGTGCAGCCGATTGCCGAACTGGCGCGCATCGCCCATTCCCAAGGCGCCTTGTTCCACACCGATGCGACGCAGGCATTGGGGAAGGTGCCTGTGAACGTCGCAGATCTCGGAGTTGACGCGGCTTCGTTTTCCGCCCACAAGATTTGCGGGCCGAAGGGCGTTGGCGCGCTGTACTTGAAGGCGCGTACGCCGTTCACGGCGCAGATGCTCGGCGGAGGGCAGGAGGACGGCCGCCGTTCCACGACGCAGAACGTATGCGGCATCGCGGGGTTCGCCGCCGCGGCTCATGCGGCGCTTGAAGCGTTGGAGTCGGAATCGGCCCGCCAACGTGCCATGCGCGACAGCTTGCGCGAACGCATGCAGGCGATTGCCGGCGTGCGCTGCACGGTCGACGTGCCGGCGGGTTCGCAGGATTTCCTTCCCAACATCGTGCACGTGCTTGTCAGCGGCTACGAAAGCGAGACGCTCGTGCTGCGCCTCGACATGATGGGCTTCGGCGTGTCGGGCGGTTCGGCTTGCTCGTCGCATTCGCTCGAACCGAGCCACGTGTTGCGCGCTATGGGAATCTCGGCTGACGAGGCTTATGGAGCTTTGCGCATCTCGTTCGGGCGTTACACCGCCGAAGACGATCTCGTGCGTTTCGCCGAAGCGCTTGCGGATTGCATTCACTGAACCGTGTAAGGGGCAGATGGCAGGTAGGGTTCGCGCTTGTCCTCGCAGGCTCGGCGGCAGTTGAACGTCACCCCAGGGATGATGTTCAAATTGAAGCAGGGTTTCGACGCGAAGATGGCCTCATCAAATTTGAACATCTTCCCTGGGATGACGTTCAACCGTTGAAAAGGAGGAGCCTCGATGATTCCGATTGAAGACGCCAATACGAATGAGCTGGCGAAGGCGCCGGCGGGCGATATCGCCACGACGCGCAAGGCGCTGACGGTGGGCGCGTTAGAATCGGCGTTGCTCGGCCAATTCCCGCGCGAGGATGCGGAGGAATGGGACCGCACGGGATTGCTCGTGGGCGATCCGGCAGCGCTCGTGACGGGCGTGGCTGTGGCGCTCGATGTGACGCGCGACGCCATTGCGGCTGCCAAGCGCGCAGGCGCGAACGTGCTGCTGACGCATCATCCGGCATTCATCGAGCCTCCAGCGGTGTTCTCGCCCTCGTATGCGATAGCTCCCGCTCCGGGCGTGAACGTGTACGAAGCGGCATCGCAGGGCGTCGCGCTCGTGAACTTCCACACGGCACTCGACGTCAGCGTGGCGGCGATGCGGCTGTTGCCGAGCATGCTCAGCCTCGATTTCCAGCGGATTCTCGTTCCCATCGAGCCGACGGGGCAGAAGGGCTACGGCCAGCTGTGCGCCGTGCGCGAAGCTGACAAGCCGTTCAAGCTCGCCCATCTTGCAGCGCGCTGCACGTCGGTGTTCGGCCGCGCGCCGCGCGTGTGGGGCGATGCGGCCAAACAGCTTTCGAGCGTCGTCATCGCAAACGGGTCGGCTGGCAACGTTGTTGACGAGGCGCTTTCGATTGGGGCAGATTGCCTCGTGTGCGGGGAAGTGAAGTACCACGCTGCACTCGATGCCGCGCAAGCCGGTCTGGCCATCGTCGAACTCGGCCATGACGTGAGCGAGCTTCCGCTATGCGCCCTGCTCGCGCAGTCGGCTATCGAGGCGGGCATCGCTCCCGACGCCGTGTTCATCCTGGACCAGGGCGAGAACTGGGCGATGCCTGATTCCACGCGCATTTAGCGCCGCACGGCGCAGCCGTTCTCCTTTCAGCGTTTTCGCATGTCCGGGGCGTTAAATCAGCGCGTGCCGACATGCGACAAGGGTTACAATAGGGAAAGCCAAAAAGCCTGGTGGAAGGACATGCGCATGCAAGCTGAGTTCACTGATCTTGAGACCTTGCTCGAAATCCAGAAGATCGATTTGGAAATCATTCAGGCGAAGAAGAAACGCGTCGAATTGCCCCAGCGCATCGAGGTCATGCGCCTGCGCAAGAAGCGCGGCGAGATTCAGGAAAAGCTCGATCAGGTATACGAGCTGCAGAAGCGCGCCGATGGAGAAATGACCGAAGTCGAAGACGAGGACCGTTCGCTTGTCGAGAAGCAGGAGCGTGCGCAAGAGCTCATCGACGCGGCGGGTTCCGATTACCGCAAGGTCGAGTCGCATTCCAAGGAAATGGCAGGCGTCGCCAAGCGCCGCGAAACGCTGGCGGAAAAGCGCGTCGAGGTTCAAGCGCAGCTCGACAAGATCAAGGGCGTACGCGACCAGCTCGAAGGCGCTATCGCCGCATCCGAAGCCGAAGAATCGCGCCTGCGCGCCGCGTTCGAAGGCGAGGACACCGCCTTGGCCGACCAGATACGCGCCTGCACCGCCAAGCGTGACGAAATGGCTGCCTCCATTGCGCCTGACCTGGTGAAACTGTATGCGAAGACTGCTGAGAAAACCGGTGGCGTCGCCATCGGCAAGCTGGAAGAGGATACGTGCGGCATCTGCCGTACGGGCATCGAGGGCGGCCGCCTCATCGCGCTGAAGGCCGAAGCGCCGCTCGGCACCTGTCCCACCTGCAAGCGCTTGCTTGTCATCGAATGACATGATGAGCATCAGGACGTTCCTGCTACTCATTTTCG
>JAFUCC010000023.1 GCA_017459925.1 Eggerthellaceae bacterium | reverse complement strand
GGACGGCTCGGTGGAACGGTCATACACGAACTGCCCGGGCTCGGCGCAGACGTCGACGATCTCGCCGGACTCGACGATGATCATGCACTGGCCGTCGTTGACGGCGATGATCGAGCCGTCGGAAATGATGTTGCTCTCGCCACGAACGTTCGAGCTACGTCCCTGGTCGGACGTGCGCTTCTGGCCCTTGCAGGCCAGCACGTTTTCGTTCAGCGTGTCCGAGTCGCAGTAGAAGAACTCGCGCCACGAGTCAGCCAACACGCCGCCCGCTGCTCCTGTGATTGCCTTGATCAAACCCATAACCAGCTCCTATCGCCGATTGTTCGCCGCATCTCGCGCCGCGGCCGCGCTTGCTGCTTAACCCACATCATACCTGATTGGGTATACGCCCTACGTCTCAACCTGCTAGAATTTGCCGCCTCCGGAACCGCTGAAACCGCCGCCCATGTTGGACCAGCCGCCGCCGCGATTGTCGTCCCTATCGGGTATCGGCGCCACCGCCATCGTGGTGTTCACGAACTGGTCGTTGGAAACGGTCAGGTGGAAGCTTGAACGGTCGAGGTAATTGAAGGCTTCGGTGGCCTCGCGAGCGGTCTTCATCTTGCTCTTGTCATTGCCGGTGATCATGAACGCCACAGCTGCCGGTATGCCGAGCGTGGCCAGGATCTTCAGGAGAAGGCTCATGGGGTCGGGCTCGGTCCATTGCTTGCCGGTTACGGTGAAGTATTCCATCTGCTCGCCAACCGCGTCGTAGTAGTAGCGAGCGGCGTCGTACCAATCGTTGTTGCTTAACTCTTCTGTGTAGCGTCCCTCCAGCGCATCGACGGCCTCATCGGAGAACGGGTCTTGGCTGCTGTCGCCGAAGTGCTTCACCGTAACGTAATCGCGTGACTGAACGGCCACGATGACGATGATGCCGTTCTTTCCCGAACCGATGCCGAGGCCCTTGTCCAGAAACACCTGGCGTCCGTACTCGTTGCGCTGCGAGCTTGTCGGATTGGGATTGCCGTTCATCATGTCGGTGAACTGGATGTACACGCCGATGCCGTACTGGTCGGCGTAGTCGGCGCCCTGCTTTTCGAGCGCTTGGAACTCCGACGAAGTCAGCACGCCCATTTCATCGAACACGTACGAGCCGCTTTCCGCATAGGCGGGCACCGCGAACAGGGTCGCGAACAGGGCGACCGAGAACATTCCGACGAAGATCTTCTTCAAGGTTTTCATTTCGGCCCCCTTTCTACATCGAGTATCCGCCGAAGAGGAACAGGATTACTGCGGCGATCACTATGATCAAAGGTATGAGGAACAAGAGGAAGCGCCTGACCAATTTGCCGTTGTCGATGGGCAGGTCGCCGACGAGGTTGCCCGTCTGGCCGTTCATGGCGAACAGGTAGTCCTGGCCGTTCCATTTCGTATGCAGCATCCACACGGGAAGCAATGCGTAGGCGACCTGTTCCACACGCAGCTCCGAATTCGCGCTTGCGACGTCAACTTCCATGAAACCGCTGACCGACGCTTGCAGCTCGGCTTCGACCGTGTTGTCCACGCGCGACGTTGCACGCTGCTCGCAGGTCTTGGCGTCTTGGTCGTAACGGTCGGTCAGGTAGCCGGGCAGGTACGCCACCGAAAACGGGACCAGCTCCGAGTAATCGTAGGGCTCGATGGCGTCCATGTGCGCATCGGGCATCTTCGTGGAACCGTCGACGGGCACATGGCGGAACTGCATGCTGCCGGCGCGGGTCAGCAGGTAGTGGTCGGTTTCGGTGTACACGTTCTTGCGATCCTGCCAGGTGCGGATGTTGCGGGCGTTCATCCTGACCTCGCCCGAACCCGTTCCGGAATACAGCCAGAACGGCACGTACACGCCCTGGATTTCCTCGATGTGGTTTTCGTCGGTGAAGGCGTTCGGCAACAGAACCTTGCCCTGGTAGTACCGCTTCAACGCCGCGATCGCATCGTCCTTGTCGAGCTTGAAAGGGATGACGTAGTCGGGCTTCAGCACGTCGGAAAGCTGGCCCGGCACCACGGTGTTGTTGCCGCAGTACGGGCAGCTGGTAACAGCCGTGACCTGGTCGACCATGAGCTGTGCGCCGCATGACGGGCAGTTGTACGCGCGCATGTTGTCGACGTCGGCGTCGGTCCACTTGGAGTTGGCCAGGTAGTCCTGCACGGGGTCGCCCGTGGCGGCATGCTTCACCTTCACGCGCGTCGCCTCGGTTTGCGAAGCGGCGGCTGCGGATACGGCAGGCGCGCCCACTGCCGCAGCAGCCGCATCTCCCGCCTTCTTGGCGTACTCGACGGCTTCCTTGGCCGACATGCCATGGGCGATTCCGTCTTCGTACGCCTCGTGCTGAGCTTGAGCACGCGCGTTGTTGCGCGCGGCTTCCAAGGGGTCGTCTGCGCCTGTATCTGCGCCTGCAGCCTTGGCGTGCTTTCCGGCTTCCTGGGCGCGATTGCCCGACGCCTTCGCGTCGGCCTGCGCCTGCTTTTGCGCGTACAGGGCTTCTACTTCTTCAGTCGTGAACGTCGACTCGCAGAACTCGCACTGCAACTTGTTCAGCTCGCCGTTCCAGCGCAGCCGGCCATTGCAGTTGGGACACTGGTAATTCGTAGTCTCTGCCACGGTTCACCTCCGGAATTCCGGGTGCCTGCATTCGCGACCATAATACCGCTAATTCAAAGCAATACGCGTCGCAATTGGCTGTCCGTTTCCTTTGGTTCGGGGTGGGGTGTTCGCTTGGCTTCGGCGACTAACTACATGAGCTTGCAGATCTCCTCGGCGAAGGTGACGGGGTCTTCGATGGGAAGGCCGCAGGTCAGGACCGCCTGGTTGTACAGCAGATCGGTGTACAGGCGCAGTTTCGCCTTGTCGCCGTCGGCCTGCGCGGCCACCAGCTTCTCGAACACCGGGTGCTGCGCGTTCAGCTGAAGGATGCGGAAGGCGCGCATCTTGCCCTCTTCGGGCACGTTCGACAGGATGCGCTCCATTTCCAGCGACACGGGACCGGCGGTCGTCAGCGTGGCGGGTGCCTCAGTCGGGTTGGGCGACACCTGCACCTCGGCCACGTTGTCGCCGAGGATCTCCTTCATGGCGGCGAACAGGTCCTTGTTGGCCTCGTTCGCCTCTTCGGCGATCTTCTTCTCGTCGTCGCTGGCCAGGTCGATGTCGGCCGTCGACACGTTCTTCAGCTTCTTCTCTTTCCACTCGTGCATGGTCTGCAGGCAGAACTCGTCGACATCCTCGGTGCACAGCAGCACGTCGAAGCCCTTGCGCGTGAACGTGCGCACGATGGGCTGGTTGCGCAGGCGTTCGAGGTCGTCGCCGGCGGCGTAGTAAATGTCAGCCTGTTCTTCGGGCATGGACTCGATGTACTCATCGAGCGTCACGTACTTCTGCTGCTTCACGGAGTAGTACATGACGAGCGGCCCGAGCTCTTCGTTCTTCATGCCGTAGCCGCCGTAGATGCCGAACTTGATGGAACGGCCGAAGTTGTCCCAGAACAGCTCGTAGTCCTCGCGGTCGTTGTCGCGCATCTTCTCGAGCTCGCTCGTAATCTTCTTCTCGACCTTGTTGGCGATGGCGCGCAGCTGGCTGTTGCGCTGCAGCGTCTCGCGCGAGATGTTCAGCGTCAGGTCGGAAGAGTCGACGACGCCGCGCACGAAGCCGTAGTAGTCGGGCAGCAGGTCGGCGCACTTGTCCATAATCAGCACGCCCGACGAGTACAGCGCCAGGCCCTTCTCGAACTCGCGGCTGTACAGGTCCATCGGTGCACGACCGGGAACGAACAGCAGCGCGTCGTAGCTGAGCGTGCCTTCCGCGTGCACGCTGATGGTGCGCACCGGGTCGGTGAAGTCGTGGAAGTCGGACTTGTAGAACTCGGCGTATTCCTCGTCGGTGACGTCGGACTTGCGGCGCTTCCAGATGGGGATCATCGAGTTGATGACCTCGTCCTCTTCGTAGTCTTCGTACTGCGGCACGTAGTCCTCGCCGGCGTCTTCGGGCTTGGGCAGCTCGCGCGACTTCGTAACGGTCATGTGGATCGGGTAGCGCACGTAGTTGCTGTACTGCTTGATGAGGCCGCGCAGCTTCCACTCGCTGAGGAACTCGGAGTAGTTCTCGTCGTCGGTGTCGTCCTTCAGCGTCAGGATGATGTCGGTGCCATGGGTCGGGCGCTCGGCCTCGGCCAGGGCGGTGATGGTGTAACCGTCGATGCCGTCGCTTTCCCACAGGCTGACTTCGGCACTGCCGTACGGGCGGGTGATGACCTTCACGTGCTTGGCCACCATGAACGAGCTGTAGAAGCCGACGCCGAACTGGCCGATGATGTCGGCGGCGTCGGTTTCGGAGAAGTCGTTTTCGGCCTTGAACTCCTGGCTGCCGGAATGCGCGATGGTGCCGAGGTTCTTTTCCAGCTCGTCGGCGGTCATGCCGATGCCGCTGTCGGACACGGTGATGGTGCGCGCGTCCTTGTCGAACGCCACGCGGATTTCCAAGTCGTCCTTGCCGAGCTGCACGGACTTGTCGGTCAGGCTGCGGAAGTACAGCTTGTCGACGGCGTCGGATGCGTTGGAGATGAGCTCGCGCAGGAAGATTTCACGGTTGGTGTAGATGGAATTGATCATGAGGTCGAGCAATTTCTTGCTCTCTGTTTTGAACTTGCGCATGGGGCCGGTCGCTTCCTTTCCTTACCTATATATATGCATGTGCCTTTTCGCCATTCAATAAGTTAGCACTCTCCTTCAAAGAGTGCTAACCATGCAATTGTAGTACGCGTGGAAGGCAAGTCAAGGACGACCAAACACGGGAACCGAACCGTAACCTTGGCAAGTGAGTAGCAGAATGAGTAGCAGGACGTTCCTCCTACTCATTTATTTCAGCAGGTTGCGCTCTTTCAGCTCGGCGATGAGCGTGCGGAACATGAGGTCAGTGTCGTCGAGGCCCAAGTGGCGCTCTTCCTCGTCGGCAGCGAGCACGCCGCGGCGCTGCGCCCAAGCTTCCAGGCTTGCGGGCTTGGCTTCCCACGACAGGAAGCGCACCTCGGGGTCGAGCGCGCGGCAAATGTCGCGCGTGTCGATGGGGATGATCTTGCCGGCCTTGCGCGCCTCGGCGTAGCCGTCGAGGTGCAGCAGGAACCAACCGTCCTCGAAGGCGGCGTTGTGCGCCATGAACGGGTGCGCTTTCAGGGCCTTCAGCAGTTGCTTCTGCAAGTCTTTGTCCTCGCGGAACGGCTTCTTGTCGGCAACGTCCGCCCATGTGATCTTGTGAACCTCGGCCAGAGGCACGCCGGTTTCCTCGTATTGCTCGGGAATGCCGCAGAACACCGAGTTTGCGTCGGTCGGCTCGGCGCCTTCTTCCAGCGTCATGACCTCCCAGCCGACGTTGACGATGTAACCGCGATCGGGGCTGGCCGACGTCGTTTCGATGTCGATGCCGACGAACGTGCCCTTCGCGGGCTTGCTGCCGTACAGCACGCCGCGCGTGGCGTTCATGCCCTCGACTTCCTTGGCGACCTTCTCCACGCTGCGGTGCTGCAGCGCTGCCACGCCGTGCAGGATATCGTCATCGGACAGGCTGCTGGCCAGGTTGCGGCTGCGATCGCGGTCGCCCGACACGGTTTCGGGCTCCATCATGTCGCAGATGCTGCGGTTGCGCTCGGCCAGTTCCATGACCAAATCGAACTCGAAGCCGGGGTTCGGGTTGGCGAAGTACTCCTCGGTCAGCAGATGGATCGCCTCTTCGTTTGCCGCGCGCTCGCCCAACAGCATGGACTCGTCGGCGCCGAACAGAAACTCCGGCATGAAGATGGTGCTTGCATGGCTAATCGCATCGCTGAGATTCATTCAACTTCCT
>JAFUCC010000022.1 GCA_017459925.1 Eggerthellaceae bacterium | reverse complement strand
GACAGGGGGACGTTTCCCTTGTCACCTCTGAAACAGGTACCTGGTACCTGTTTCATGCATTTGGTGACAAGGGAAACGTCCCCCTGTCACCAACGTCCCGCCGTACCAGCGGCGCGTGCCCGCTTTACGCGTAATCGATTTCGCGACGATGCCAGCCATGACCTCGTCGGTTCCCCAGGCGATCTGGTTGCCGCGGCAGTCCTCCCAAATGCGCGAGACGCGCGTCTGGTCGGTATAGCCGATGCCGCCGAAGACCTGCAGGGCCTCCGACGCCACCTCGGTCGCCAACGCGGGGACATAGCGCTTGGCCAGCGCCGAGTTCAGGTTGAAGTCGTTCGGGTCGCCATCGGCCGCCCGCGCCGCATCGAACGTGAGTGCCATGATGCTGCGCACCTTGGCCTCCATGTCGGCGAGCTTCTCCTGAATCTGCGGCAGGCTGACGAGCGAGCGCCCCTTCACCGTATGCTCGGCGGCGTGCACGGTGGCGTCGTCGAGCGCCGCGAGCGCCAAGCCAACGCTCGACGCGCACGTCAGCACGCGGCCGAACCCGAACTGCCGGCGCAGCATGCTGTTTAGCTTGCCGTCGGTCTGAATGCGCCATTCGGGGTCGAGCGGCACATGGTCGAACGCGAGCGCCGCCGAAGCCAGCATGTCCTGCCCTATCGTATTAACCGGGCGCGTTGACACGCCGATGCTGTGAATCGGCACGAGCCACAGCGACATGCCGCCGTCGAGCTGGCCGTACACCGGATCGCGCGCCAGCACGAGCGTGTTGTCAGCGAACTCGCCGCTGCTGACGAACGTCTTCTCGCCGTCGAGGAACACCCCGTCGGCATCGGCAGTCACCTGCGTACGCACGGCCTGCGTGTCGGAACCCGCGTTCGGCTCGGTGAACGCCTGCGAGAACAGGACGCGTCCCGACTTCGAATACAGGTTCTCGACGATTTCGTCTTGCGACACCTTCTGCATGGCAGACAGCAGGGCCAGCGCCGTCATGTCCGATTGGAACGGCAAGGAAGCGCCCGCACGGCGCATCATGGACATGACGAGCGTGACGCGGTCGACATAGGGGCAATCCTTGCCGCCCACGCTGATGGGGAGCGCGTACTGGCCGAGTTCGCTTTCGTAGAACGCGTTGTACACATGCGACGGCATGCCCCTCGACACGCACCATTGCCGGATGGCGGATTCGGTGAAGTACTCGTCGCAGAACTCGTCAACGATCTGGATGACATGTTGTTGGCCGTCGGTGAGAATCATGGCACACTCCTCGCGCACGCGCTTACAGCGAACTTCCCTTGTGCAGCGCCTCGATGACCAGCGCTTGCAGGGCCTTCTTATCGGTCTTGCCGCTTGCGAGTCGCGGCAGGCTTTCCATCTTCATGACGACGTCGGGAACCTTCCACTTCTCGAGCCGCCCTATCGCGAACGCGCGCAGGCTCGAGGCGGGCTCGTCGTGACCCTCGGCCTCGATGACGCACAGGCATGTGCGCTCGCCAAGGTCGGGGTCGGGATAACCGACCAGGCAGCTTTCCGAGATGCCCTCGTGCTGCTGGTAGGCGTTTTCGATTTCCACGGGGAAGATGTTCACGCCGCCGCGGATGATGATGTCCTTGATGCGCCCGACGATGTGGTAATTCCCGTCTTCGTCGACTGCGGCCACATCGCCCGAATGGAACCAGCCGTCCTCGTCGATGCCGGCGGATGCGCCCGCATCGAGCGAACCGTCTTCACGCAGGATGCCGTCCATGAGGGACACCGACTTCACCAGCAGCTCGCCGGTGTCGGCATCGATCTTCAGCGTGACGCCGTCGATGGGCACGCCCACGCTGGAGGCGCGCACGCTCAGGGGCGCGTCGTAGTCGGCCATGGTGCAGGTGGCGGCCGTCTCGGTCATGCCGTACGACGCGAGCAGCTTGCACCCGAAGTGCTCTTCCAGCTGCATGACCGCCTCTTCGGGGCATGCCGAACCCGCCAGCTTCATCACGCGCAGGCTCGAGAAATCCCAATCGCCATCCGTGCTTTCGCGCATCTCGCGCAGGTACATGGTCGGCACGCCGAAATACACCGAAACGCGCGCCGACTCGATGGTCGCCAGCGACGAATCCGGGCGGTACTTCAGCAGCGTCACGATAGTCGCGCCTTCGGTGAACGCCGCATACAGCCCGATCATGCCGTAGCTGTGGAACAGCGGCACGGGCAGGTACATCACATCGTCGGAGCCGATGCGGTACCCGCGCGCGATTTCGCAACCGTTGTGGTGGAACGACTCGAACCGGTTGACGATGGCCTTTGGAGCCCCCGTCGAACCCGACGAGAACAGCACGATGCGCGCGCCCTCTTCGAAATCCGGCTCGTAGGCCACGCCCTCGGCGCGGTACTTCGCCAACACGTGGCGAACCGCCGGATACCCCTCGCATTCGCAATGCAACGTCATGACGGCGACGTCCGGGCATTCGCGCGCGAGCTCGTCGCACGCGTCAGGGCGGCACACGATGAACAGGTCGGGGTGCGTCAGTCGCGCATACGCCGTGTAGTCGACGAGCTCGGCGTAGTTCGAGCACATGACCAGCATGGCCCCGCACGCCTGCACAGCGGCCATGACGATCGGCAGGCCCGCGATGTTGGGCGACGCCAGCGCCACCGTAGAACCCGGGCCGATGGAATAGTCGTGCTTCAAGCACCACATGATCGTCTTGGCGCGCAAATACGCTTCCGAGTAGGTAATCGTCTCGCCCGTTCCCATGATGGCGATCCTCGACGGCCAATGCAGGTACCCGTCTTCGAAATAGCGCATGAACGCATGCTCGGGGAAACGGGATGAACCAGGCAAAACGCCAGGTTGCTGGGCGTTCACACTGTTATGCCCTAGGTCCTTCGAGCCCATGAGGTGCAATCACCCTGCTTCTTCCCGCGCAATGCGCATATGTCCGTGACGATGCTTCCATTGTGCAAATCATCGAACCCAGGATGAACAGACACAATCGAAATGTGTCTAGTACAATAAGCTCTCACGAGAGCATGCACATTGCGTAATCAATTTCCTCCGAGGTAATTGATTATCTGGAGATGGGGAACATGGCGACAGCGCCGGCAAAACAAGCAATCGTGGACGCGTTTCTGGCCGCTGTCGAAGCCGAGCCGCTGCGCAGCGTGCAGGTGTCGAAGCTCATCAAGGAACTCGGCATCAACCGCAACACGTTCTACTACCACTTCCCCAGCAAGTACGACGTCGCGCTGTACGTGTTCCGCACTGACCTCGCGCGATTCCTGACCGACGCGTTCCCCGAATATGAACTGTTGAGCGCGCCTATAACGTCAGAACCGGGAGCGCAGGAACTGCCCTACTACGTGCATCGGGAAATCGGCGCCCGCACGCTCGACTTCGGGGATTACTTCAAAACGCTCGTCCGCTGCGTCATGGCTAAACCCGCGTTTTACGGGAAGCTGTTCGACCGCACGGAACCCGAATTCCGCACGCTCATCGAGGCCCTGTACCGGCCAGCCGTAGTGAAAGACCTGGAGTTCGTGCTCGGCGGACGTTACCTGCCGCCCAGCACGTTCGAGTTCTTCGCGAACAAGTACACGACGCTCGTCTACGAAACAGCCGAATACTACTTGCGCCACAGCCGCGATGCCGAGGCCATGCTCGACGATGCCGTGAATCCGTTCTGGAACATGCCTTACGAGGCGCTCGTCTACGAGCTGCAGATGCACAGCGTCAAGCGCCCCCGCCTCGTGTGACGCTGCATCGCCCTTGCTGAAACGTCGCGCGCGACCCCGCAAGCAGGACCGCGCGAGATTACGCGCCTATCCGCAGTTCTTTACTTATAGGTGCCGGAACCGTCGTACAAGTGCGTCGTCACGACCGAGAAGTGCAGAATCGGCCGGTCGACGCGCAGGATGCGCATGGGATTGTGCGGCACGCCAGCCGGCACGAAGATGATGGACGACTTCGTCAGCAGGTGCGCCTCACCGTCTATCGTGAACTCGATTTCGCCGCCCAGGTCGTTGGGATTGTCGGGGTCGGACCCCAAAAAGCCAATGAGCTCGTCGGCGTCGTCGTGGCAATGCTCCAGGAAGATGGGATCACGCTCGGGCACGGCGCTGTACCAGGCGGTGTTCATCTGGAACGCCCCGGGCACCACGTCGCCGTCGATCCACACGATGCGATGCGAGAACTTATCGTAAATCGCCTTGAACGCGGCGTCCATGTTCGTCGGAGCGCCGTTCGTGTCCTGCTTGATGTTGATCGCGTACTTGCCCGACTCGTTGTTGAGAATCGCCATGTCTGCTCCCCTTTCGCTGGTCTTACATCGCCTCGGGATCCGCAATGTGCTTTATCAGGTGCTTGATCGCCTCATCGTTTTCCCCTTTCCGCCACAAACCCATCATGCCCACGGAGAAGTCCTTGATGGGAACGCGCGTAATGAGGAAGTCGTTGCCCCAGGCAATGTACTCGGTGCTCATTATATACAGCGCCTTGTCTTTGACTATATGCCAGGCGATGCTTCCCTTGTTGCTGCCGCGCAGGATGACCTCGGGCGAATAACTGAGCCGCATCGATATCCTGCCCATAAGCTCGTAATACGACGACGAGGTTTCGAACGAGGGCGTTCGACCTAGGCGGCTTTTCTCATGTCATGGAACGCAACGCAAGGTGCAAAAGGGACGGGGGTTTCAGCACGTTCGGATGGGGTCCCGGGCCGGTCGATGCGACGGTTACCCCTGCCTGGCTTGTCACAAAGCGCCGAGCTTATCGAGCGCCCAGCGCACGTGCGAGCGCACCACTTCATCGGGATGGTTCAGTTCTGCTTGCAAGTGCGGAATGTAACGCGCGTCGCCCGAGTTGGCCATGGCCACAGCCTCATTGCGTTGGAACGCGACCGGATCGTTCACGTAGTTGTACATAATGGGGTGCACACAGTTTTCGTAGAACCCGTCGGGCATATGCAACAGGTTTTCCAGGTTGAATTCGCCTGCAATGCGCTCGAGCACCGGGTCGACGACCGTGCCGTTAGCCAGCGCACGCTGGTTGCGCGGGCAAGCCTCTTGGCAAGCGTCGCAGCCGTGCACGCGCACGCCGATGGCCCCGCGGTGTTCTTCGGGCACGTTGCGATTGAACCCACGGCGGTAGCGGATGGCGTTATCCCACAGGATGCACTTTTCAAGTTCGAGGTCGAATTCCCGCGCAAGCGCGCCCGTCGGGCAAGCGTCGACGCATGCGTGGCATCCCGGCGGGCACACGCAATCGGGCGAGGGCTCGTCGGGAACTAGTTCGACATCGACCAGATAGCCGTACAAGATGACGAACGAGCCAACGTCATCCACATAGGCGAAGTTGTTGCGACCGAACGTGATGACGCCTGCGCGTAATCCCGCGGGACGCATCATCAAAATATTGCAATCGGGCTCGAACGCCACGCTCTCGTCGGCAAGGAAAGCCTCGAATGCATCGAGCCGATCACGCGCCGGCGTATCGGGAAGCGGAAGATACGAGTGCGAAAGGTACGTACGGGCCACGTACGGCAGCAGGTTTTCGGGGTATCGCAGTTCGGAGTAATCATACGCGAGCACGATAACCGACCGCGCACCTTCCATGAGCCGCGAGGGATGCGAGCCTTTCTCGATCATGTCCTGAAAGAACCCCGGGTACTCGCGCGTGCGGGCGAGCTCCGACACGCGCGGCAAATCATCGACCGTCGTGAACCCGGCCTTGCAAAACCCCAACTCGGCGGCTTTGGCCTTAATGCGCTCATCCAGCGACATGCGCCCTCCCCCATAAAGATACCGATGCGCTCGATTCCGCCTCCATGCCACTGTATCCATTTTGTTCGTGGCACACTACGGTGCAAGCAACCAAAATGCACTTGCAAACGACACGCATAAAATGTGCCGCAACCTCGATTTCGTTCCAGTTTTCGCACCGCAATGGAAAGAAATCGAGGTTACGCGAGAAAAACGGCCGACCCCGTTTTTGGCGACCTGGGAAAACTTCTTCTCGCAAGGTTTTTGCAGACGGTTTTTATGCCGAAACCCCGTTTTCTTTCCACCTCGAAGCGCCGTGTGGAACGAAATCGGGGTTTCGGCAAAGGTTGCTTATTGTTTCATGAGCACGACGGGCTTGCGATGCGGCTCGATCTCGTTCGCGATGCGATCGAAGCACTCCAGAATGGGAATGTTCTGAGGGCACGCCTCCTCGCAGGCCCCGCAGCGGATGCACTCGCTCGGCATCTGCTTGCCGGCATTGAAGCGCACCACGAACCCCAGCTGGTAGGCCGCCGCCTCGGGGTCGCCGAAGTTGATGTAGTAGTTGAGCGCCGTCATGCAACCCGAAATGCCGATGCCCTGGGGACACACCTTGGCGCAGTAGTCGCACCCCGTGCATTGAATGGCGCCGCTTTCTGCCATGATGCGCTGCGCTTCCGAAATCGCCGCACGCTCGTCATCGGAAAGCGGCTTGAAGTCGGCAAACGCCCGGCAGTTCTCTTCCACCATCTGCACGGTGTTCATACCCGAAAGCACGCAGCACACGCCGTCGACGCTCGCAGCAAATCGCAAGGCAGCCGTGGCGTACGAGTCGTTCGGCATGGCGGCATCCAGCACGTCGCGTACCGCCTGAGACGGATTGGCCAAAATGCCGCCCTTCACGGGCTCCATCACGATGACGGGTTTGCCGGCTTCGCGCGCCACTTCCACGCACTCGCGCTCGCGAAACGACGGGCTGTCCCAATCGAGGTAGTTCACCTGAAGCTGTACGACTTCAGCTTCAGGGTAGTCGACGACGAATTGGCGCAACTCCTCGGGCGTGCAGTGCGCCGAGAAGCCGATGTGCTTGGCCAACCCGCGTTCCTTCACGCTCTTCATGAACTCCCAGGCACCGTGTTTCTGGAAGGCGGCCGTGCGGTTGCCGCCCAAATTGTGCATGAGGTACACATCCACGTAGTCGACGCCCAGGTTCGCGAGCGTTTCCTGCAGCTGCTTCTCCAAATCTTCGGGACCGTTGCAGTGGTTCCACGCCACGCACTTCGAGGCGATCATGTACGAATCGCGCGGATGGCGCCCGACAAGCGCCTTGCCGAGCGCAGCCTCGCTGTTCGGATACGCCCATGCCGTGTCGAAGTAGTTGCCACCCGCTTCAAGGTAACAATCGACCATCTGCTTGGTGTACTCGATGTCGATGGCGTCGTCTGCTCGGCCATCGAAGCGCATGCAGCCGAACCCGAGCGTGCTCACCTTGCTGGTATCAAACGCCATGAGCGTCCCTCTCTCTTAAACCCGATAAGAATCCCCCACGAATATGATACGGCATGGCCGGCCTAAGGCACTTGGCGTTCGACATGAAAATGAATTGGCGGAAAGGGCGCTGCCCGCATCGGGGCAGATTGGAATTGCGAGGAGGAACCGGCACCCTGACCTAACGCTTCGAACGCAGGAGCTCGCACACGCGGACGAGCGCATCGACAGCGTAATCGATTTCGGAAACGGTGTTGTAGAACGCCGGCGACAAGCGCGTGATGGTGCCCACATCGTATTCCTCGTGCAGCAACGGCTGCGCGCATTGGTTGCCGCTTCGCAGGGCCACGCCCAGCTTGTCGATCATGGTGGCCAGGTCGAACGGGTGGATGCCTTCAATGGCGAACGACAAGCACCCTGCACGCACTGCCGGAGCCCCCAGCACTTTCAGCCCTGGCACCGATTTCAGCTTGTCCTCGGCGTGGCGTATGAGCCGCGTCTCGCGGGCGCGCACATCGCCAAGCCCCAGATTCTCGAGATAAGAAATCGCCGCCGATAAGCCGATAGCGCCCACGTAATTCGGGGTGCCGGCCTCGAAGCGCAGGGGCGATCGCGTGAACGTGGTGCCGGCGATGCGCACGTCGTCGACCATCTCGCCGCCGAAGCGCACTGGCTGCAAGCCCTCGAGCAAATCGAGCTTGCCGTACAGCACGCCGATGCCGGTCGACGCACCCATCTTGTGGCCCGAGAACGCCAGGAAATCGCAGCCCATCGCTTGCACGTCGACGACCTCGTGGCGGATGCTCTGCGCGGCATCGACGACGGCGATCGCACCACGCTCATGAGCGGCAGCGACGATCTTGTTCACGGGGTTCACGGTGCCAAGCACGTTCGACACGTGCGCAAAGGCGACGACGCCGACGTCGTTGGCATCGAGCAGCCCCTCGAGCGCGCGCAGGTTCAAATCGCCGCGCCCGTCGAGGGGCGCAACGAGAAAAGGATGCCCTGTGCGCGCGCATGCCTGTTGCCAGGGAACGAAATTTGCGTGGTGCTCCATAACCGTCGTCACGACGGCCTTGCCCGACGGCAGTTGCGCCACGAGCATGTCTGCAAGCATGTTGAGCGAAGCGGTCGTGCCGCTCGTGAACACGACCTCGTCGGCCGAGCGCGCGTTGATGAACGAGGCCGCATGCTCGCGTGCCTCTTCCAGCGCCCGGGTCGAACGTTCGCTCAGGGCGTGGATGCCGCGATGCACGTTGGCGTTGTCCTCGTGGTAATGGCGCATGACCGCCCGCAGCACCGGCTCGGGCACCTGCATGGTCGCCGCGTTATCCAAGTACACGAGACGATGCCCGAACACATGGGTGTCGAGTATGGGGAAATCCTTCCGTATCTCGTTCACGTGAAGCATGGCGTCCCCTTCCCGCCGAAACCTAATCGGCTATGAGCGAGCGGGCGAAGTCCTTGATGCGCCCGACGATGGCCACCTGCCCGGCCACGCGCTTCGAATCGAACGCATAGGCCAGGTCGGTGCGCTGGATGAAGTCGACATCGCACGCCACGACGTCTTCGGGCGGCTGCCCGTCGAACATCTCCTTCATGATCTGGATGGTTCCCCTGATCATGAGCGTGTCGCTGTCGGCTTCGATGACGGGCCGTCCGTCAACCTCGTGAAGGTACAGCCACACCTGCGACTGGCAGTCCTTCACGAGCACGTCGGCGCGCTTGCGCTCGTCGGGCATCTCGTCGAGCAGGCTCGCTTTTTCAAGCAGGTACTCGAATTGGTTGAACGGATCGCCCGCCTGCTCGATTTCGCGGACGATGCGATCCTGAATTTCCTGGGGCGAATGCATGACCTGCCCTTCCCTACAACGACGCCAAGAGGCGCGTTTTAGCTTCTTCGAATTCCTGCTGCGTGATGGCGCCGATCTGGAAGAGCTCGTGGAACTTGCGAATTTCGTCTGCCGGTGAAGATGCAGCGGAACCCTCTGCTGCCCGCCCCGCGGCAGCGTCGCCGATAACGGCGGCGTCGAGCAGGCGGGTCATGTCGAACGATTCGTTTGCCAGAGCCGCAGCACGCACGTCGCCATCGGAATCGGCGGCGAGCAACGCAAGGGCGCGCTGCGAGGCGCCGGGATTGCCGGCAACGCCCCGGCGAATATACACGTCGCCGTCGGATGCGAGCGCGTCGAGGGCGGCGGCAGGAGCGGCGGCGTTTCCCGCCACCGCACGGCGCACGCCCTTATCGTCGTCGCCTGCGAGGACCGCAAGCGCATCGGCCCCTGCAGAGGGGTTGGCGGCGACCCGCACGCGCACGTACGCATCGTCGTCTCGCGCCAACCGGCCGAGGTCGCAAGGGCTCGTCGACTCATTGCCCGCCACATGCCGGCGCACGCTGCGCGCCTTGTCGCCAGACAGGCTTGAAAGCGTATCCCCGTCGGCATCTGCCCGATCCGCGACGCTCGCGCGCACGACCGCAGAAGCGTCCCGCGAGAGTGCCTGCACGTCCTGCGCGCGAACGCCCCCGGCTTCGGCCACGCGCTTACGCACGTCCATGCTTGCATCCGCCGCAAGAGCGGCGAGCAATTCGGCCGGCACGGCCGGATTGGCGACGACGCTGCAGCGGACGGCCTCTTCTCCATCGGCCGCCAGCGCATGCAGCAATTCCGCCGATGCAGCGGGGTTTGCGGCGACATGGGCACGTATGGGTGCAACCTCGTCGCGCGCCAACGCCTCGAGAACGCCCGCCGGCGCATTGGCGTTGCCGGCCACGTCCCACCGCGTGTTCTCGTTCGCTTCCCCAGCCAATGCCTCGAGCACAGACGCGGGAATGCCGGGATTGCGCAACGCCGCGCGGCTGACGTCCTCTTCCTCGTCGTCTGCAAGCGCTTGCAATGCATCGGGCGGCATAACGGGGTTCATGGCCGCAAAGCCGCGAATCCACTCCTCGGAATCGGCCGCGAGCAGGCGCAGTGCCTGAATGGGCGCATCCTCGCGCGACGCGATGACGCGCCGCACGCCCTCGTCAGCGTCTTCAGCCAACATTCCCAACACGTGCACGGGCGCCGCTTCGTGATGCGCCACGCGCTCGCGCACCTGCTCGACCGGGTCAGCCGCAAGGCGCTCGAGCAGCGATGGCGGGGTCGATGCATTACCGGCCACGTTCACGCGCACGTTCGGCTCGGGATCGGCTGCCAAATCCTCGAGCGCCGCCACGGGCGCATGCGGGTTCGCCGCCACGCGCCGGCGCGTTTCCGCATCGTAGTCGCCCGCCAATTGCGCCAACGCCGATACATCCGTGTCGAGCCGTGCGGCAAGCGCCCTGCGCGCCTCGTCCTTGCCGATTGCGGCCATACGCTCCCCTTCCCTAGGCCTTACCGTGCGAATTCCGCTTTGCCGCGCGCATCGTAAAGCGCGTTGGCCAGCTGGGTTATGGTCTCGAGGTTCGCCGAGTACTCGGGCGTGAACTTCACGCCAAGCGAGCGCTGCAGCGTCATCGACAACAGCACTTTCTTGATGTCGGTCGAGCTCTGGTTCGTGCACGTCGTGGAACCCTCGGCTAGCTTCACGCTCTTGTCGGCGTTGCGCAGCATCTTCTCGACGCTCGCGTTCGCCAGCTTCAAAAGCTCCTCGGTGCCTTCCTGGGCGCATTCCTCCTCGGTCAGGAAGAACTTGGCCAATGTGAACGCGCGCACCTCGCGCCTGAAGCCATCGCGGTCCAAATCGTCCTCGAGCAGGCGCTTCAAAGCGGCATCGGCGTCGAGCGCGGCGATGTCGAGCCGTTCCTTCAGCGTCATGGTCCCGGTCATGTGCACTCCCCTCTCGTCTCCCCCGAACACAGCCGCTGCCCGCAGCGCGTCATGAATCAGCTGCGGGCAGGGCCGAAATCGCCTATGTCTATCGACACGCTCTTACGCGTTCACGATCTCCAGGCCGAGCAGCTTGCCGAGCTCGATGACCTCGTCCTCGAAGTCGCCGTAAATCAGCGGCATGTGGTTGCCGATGGCAGCTTGCTTCTGGAAGAAGTCCTTCGAATCCTTCACCTGGAAGAACACGCCCATCGAGCAGTTCGTCTGGTCGTAGCCCATCGAGGTGAGGATCGTGCCCTTGGCGACGAACAGCTTCTCGCACGTCGGGTCGACACGGCACATCGTGATCGTCTGGCCGCGGTCGGCCTCGAACTGGTAGCGGAACGTGGCGCCGAAGCCGGAGCGGGCGAACTCGCGAATGGCGTAGGGGCGGTAATCCTCGTCGAACGACTCCCACCGGCGATTCGGCACGGAGTGGAAGGTCAGCACGACGTTCTCGGCGTCGGCCAGCTCTTCGGTCTTCGCGTCGACGTGCTCGGGCGTGAAGAACAGCGCCTTGGGCAACGGGGCGCGCACGCCGTTGCGGATGGGGCTCGTGAAGCAGTTGCCCATGTAGGACGGGCGGCGGCCTATGGCCTGCAGCATGAGCTTCGAGATGACGGCGCCCAAGTCGTACTCGCAAGCAGACGGGATGCCCTGCTCGTTGTTCAGCGAGTGGTTCAGGCACATCGTGAACTGCTTCTGGTTCAGGCGGCGCGTCGCGCACAGGTCGGGACACGGGGCGGTGAAGCAGTTGCACTCGTAGTAGTCGAGGAACTTCTGGATGCCCCAGTGGGCCTCGACGGACTTCTTCACCATCTCGCGGGTCATCTGGCATTCGTCGGCGCCGTCGATGATTTCGTCGGTCAGCTTGTCGATGCCCTTGGCGTCCTCGCCGTCGAAGTTCAAGCCCTTGCGGCCCGGCGTGCAGTGGTTTTCCATCGGGTCGTCGTAGCTAATCTGGTCGAGCAGCTCGTGGGCCGACACGAAGCGCAGGCGCGTGCCGAACTTGGCCGTGATCTTCTCGGGGTCGATGATCGAGTCGGGAGCGCTCACGGAAACGGCGCTCGTCATGCGCGTAGCTGCTAAAATCTTGGAGTCTTTCAGCACCTTGCGAGCGCGCAACACGGTCATGTACTCGGTGGCGTCGGCCCAATCCTCGAACGAGTAAAACTCGAGGCCGCGCGACAGGAACTCGGCGGACGTAATGGCAGCGGCACAGCACGCCTGCGTGATGGCACAGGGCTTACCAGTGCGCATGGCGAACTCGAGCGCCAGGTCGTACGGGCGGCTGGCATAGCCGATGTAGTACAGGTCGACGTCTTCGCTGCCTTCGGCCAGCGTGTCGAGCATCTCGTCTTTGGTCAGGAACTGCTCGTCGCGTTCGACCTTCACCGGCTCGAGCAGGTTCACCACATCGGCGGGCATGGCGGCCTGCAACTGGGCGTACCAACCCTTGAACTTCTCGGCAGCCATATGCAGGTCGAATTCCTTTTCCAGCTGCATGCCCTCGCCGAAGCGGCAGGGACCCTCGAACACGTACTCGTGGTACAGGGTCAGGAACATCGGCTTCACGTTCAGGCGGATGTCCTCATGTTTCTTGATTGCCATTGCGCTTTCCTTTCTTCGTCCTAGCCACGCAGTTCCGTTCTGCGTCGTTGGGCCAAAGAATAGGAGCGGCAGCGCGCCCAGTCATTTTGCCGAAACAAGTCAATTTCGGCGAATTTGTTATGCCGACTGCACAATCGCCGCTTCGCGGATGCGGTACGCCAAGAGGAAATCGAAGCGCAACGCGGGGTCGCTCGTGTCGATGCCGTACTGGTCCTCTATCTTGTCGATGCGGTACTTCACGTTGTTGCGGTGCATGTGCAATCGCTCGGCGACGATCAGGGCGCGGCGTTCGCACATGAGGTACTCATACAGGAAGGTGTAGTTGTCGGTTTTCGCCGCCTCGTCTTGCCGCTTGATCGAATCGAGCACGTATCCTGCATAGGTCCATCCCACAAGCTCGATGCCCTCATGCTCGGTGGCCTCTACCATATAGTCGACGATGCACGAATCGAACGACACGATGCGGGTCCAGTTGTGCTGAATGCTCAAACCCTCTTTTTTGAGCAGGCGCCTCCAACCGGCACGGCAGGCAACCGTCGCCTGCCGGAATGCCATGGGTGCCACGCTCAGCTTCGTGAACTTCGAGCTGCGCCCGCAGATGAGGTCGTAGCGGCCCATCATCTCGTCGAGGCGCGCCGAAAGCGACGTGTGCCCCAACGGGCACGAATTCGCAGCGCAATGCAAAGCGCAACGGTCGCTGTGGCAGTTGAAACACAGCACCACCACCGCGTCGTCGACAAGGGCCGTCTTGGCCGGTGCCACCAATCGCGACACATCGGAAAGCAAACGCGGCTTGGGCACCGCGCCTTCGGGCTCGCGAATGTAAAACAGGCAGAACCGCGCATCGAAGGGTATGCCGGCTATTTTCCCGCGTTCTCGGATGGCCTGCTCATCTCCCGCCTTGTTCAAGAAAAGGTCTTTCAGAAACGTGTCGACCGCGTTTCCCGAAGGCTTGTCGTCGGGATAATCGCGCAGGGCGTAGAACTCCACGCGCTCCACGAACATGTTGTACACATCGAGCAGGTAGTCATCGGGTTCGGCCACGTTGCACATCATGATGACGATCATCGAGAACGACGATTTCGTCTTGAACGACCAGACGACCGTCACGTACTTGCAGATTTCGTGCGACTCGTTGATGATGAAGCCGCTTTCTTCCGCCCAAGGTTTGAACCGCTTGTGCAATTTGAACTTCGCGATGTTCTCCTCGGTGTGGTAACCGTGCGTGATGAGCTCGACGGTGATGGGGTCGTCACAGGGAACGTCCTTGGTGTAGGCGAGCAGCTTCAGCGCGGGATCGACGATAACCACGTTGTTGCGCAGGAACGGCGTGCTCACGTCCATGAGCTCTTGCAGGCCGCCGCCTTCGACGCGCACGGCGTCCATGGCGCGTTCCCAATCGCCGAACCGGTACGCCACGTCGAGCAGCGCATTGAACACGACGAGGATCGACTCGTCGTGCAGCACCGATAAAACCGCCCGCTCATCGGGAGCCGAATCGGTGGCGCTCACGTAAACGGCGCTGCGCCCTTGGCCCACGGCCTTGCCCACATCGGCGCGCGTGCCACACAGGTACAGCACATCGGGCCCCGCCAGCGGGGCGTTCTCGATATACAACCTGAAGTCGGAGAACGCGGGGTTTTCCTGGCACGTGCGCACGACACGCCCGAACGGACGCAGCTCATGCTCGATGATGTTCAGCGTCAGCTGCATGACTATCCCCTTCCCCTTTTGCAAAGTGCACAATGGCCCCCTTCATTATCACGGCCTGCCTTCACCGCAACGCTATGCATGCCGCACAGAGTCTTTTGAATTCGATTGTGCCGTCTGCATAATCGAAAGCATACTACCCTGGTTAATCTGTTGTGCGCTATCGACAAACACTGTGCCATCGGCACAACAACCATCGAAATTCCCTGTCGGCGCGCAAATTGAGATGCCGGCGACGATGGCCAATCATATCAGCGTGCAGGTAACTCAGTTGTAGGCGATGAAGGCGAAGGATCGCCGACAACTGCGCTTACCTGCTGCATGACGCGCCGCAACGGCGAGTTAGGGGATCGCCCGCAGCGACCATGCAAGAAAGACAAGTCTCGACATGGAAAGGGGTAAGTATGAGTAACGAGACAAAAGCCACGCAGGAACAAGCGCAAGCTGCCGTGGCGCCAGTCACGAACAAGGCGGCCGATCCTGCCCTGCCCGCTGACTACAAGCCGTTATCGACGGGCTTGAAGTTCTTCTACGGCGTCGGCGACTTCGGGTTCAACATCATGAACTCGGTGGAGAACTACTACTTCGTGTTCTTCCTGACCAACTGCGCGATGCTCGACCCGGTCATGGCCGGCCTCGTATCGACGATCGGCTCGGTCATCGACGCAATCGTCGGCTGGCTGTGGGGCGCCATCATCAACACGATCAAGCCGATGAAATGGGGCCGTTACCGCTCCTGGCTGTTCATCATGCCCTGGGTCGTGCCGATCCTGTTCGCGCTTGACTACGTGAAGTTCTCTGACAACCCGGTTGTCACCGCCGTGCTCATCACGGTCTTCTACGTGGCGTCGCACTGCTGCTGGGACTTCCCGTACGTGGCGAACGTGTCGATGATCGCCGTCGTCGGCAAGACGCCCGAGGACCGCGCGCGCCTCGCCTCGACGCGCGGCATGTGGTCCAACGCCTCCAAGATCCTGTTCGCCTACATCTTCCCGCCCGT
>JAFUCC010000037.1 GCA_017459925.1 Eggerthellaceae bacterium | reverse complement strand
TGGCCGAGGCGGGCTACCTCTCGCAGATGGACGTCTCGCACGCGGTCGCGGAGGGCGAGCTCGACTCGATCGTCTTCGGCGACAGGGTCTGCGTGGGCGTCGACCCGGAGACCGGAGAGGACCGCGACATTACCGACGCGGAGGCGCAGCGGGTCATGGAGCGCTTCGGCAGCGACGAGTCGATCATGTCCGGCGGGCTCGAGCTCATCCGGACGATGCTGCGGAGCCGGGCCGCCGGATAGGCGGCCTGTCCGGCATGGCCCCTCCGCGGGTATCGCATAATGCCAGCGCGGAGGGGCCTTCTGAGAGCCCGCGGCCATTCGAGGCCGGTTTGCCGGCAACCGTGTTGGCCCCGTCCGTCACCGCATCAGCTCGGACAGGCCATCGTCCGTGAAGCGCTCCATATACACCTTGACGGTCTCGATGGCCGCGACGACCGCGTACAGGCGCGCATCCGCATCGTGGTCATGGTCCACTTCCTCGACGATCGCCTGCGCGCCTTCAAGAACGGAGACCATCATCTCCGGCGTCTTCTGCATTGCCGCCTCCCGTACCCCAATCAACCAATCCGGCTTCCTGCCGGGCCCCTGTTGAGCGTAAGGGTTGTCGTTGACGAGAATCGTCAAGAATGAGCACTATTCACCTAGTTGCAAAAATGTCAGATTTAATCAATTCGCCGCTGGTGCTGGAGATTTGTTCGAGTCAAACGGTGTCCTGGGTTATCAAGCTCGCGTATACGATATCCTCTTCGGTCTCGAAGGCCCCCGATTCATATCCTTCACTCCCTTGTTCTCAAGTCGGCTAACTGAAAACTCCGATTCTGTGAAAAATGCCGACGCGCGCGTGGTCTCATTTCACTAGCTGCCACTAGACCGTAAAGGCCCCCTTTGCACTTCAGCCCGAAATCACGTGGCTCGCCCACACAATCATTGTAGTCACCCGGACTCGCGCGTCCCGTCAATTTAAACCACATCGCCTATTATCCCCAACAGGTAGTCGATCTCGGCAACCGACCTCCTCAAGCAGTCAACCCGTTCCTTCAACTCGCCGACCTCAGAAGCACGGCCCAACTCCACGAGCACGCTCTGCCGTTCGCCAAGGCACGCCTCGAGGCGTGACCGCTCCTGGGCTGACGCCCTCTTCGAGGCCGCTTCCCTCGAGTTGTTGACAGCAAACGCCACAACGACGCCGACCAGCGCACCGACCGGAGCGCCGAACAGCAAGCCCCCCAACGGCCCAAGCACAATCCCGTTGTACACGCTGGCGAAACCGCCCCTACTGCATCCATCGCCGACCAACGTCATCGTCAACAAGATGCCGCATATTATGGCAAAGCCCTGTGCGTATGACGACATGGATGCCACATCGTATCGTGACAGGTCGCTTATCCTGGCGTTCAAATCCTCTATTTCCTTGTCCAACCGGAAAAGGTCCGCCTCCGACGCGGGCCTCCAATCGCCGGCGCCCGCCTTCGGCCCCTGCTTCTCGACCTCTTTGGCATCGTCGGCGATTTCGGAAATTCGCTTTTCCAGCTTCTGCTTGTCTTCACCGATGTCTTTAGCCACGCTCTGCAAGTATTGCCGGTCTATTGCGTCTTCTGCCGTTCGACACATCCTCTCGACCGCAACGGGCCTTGGATAGTAGGCCGCCCCAATTTCCCTGTTCGCATTGAACTCGTAGTCCATCTTCCATGCCCTGAAATCACCAGGGTGAAGGCTAGCAAACTCACGAGCGGCTTCCTTGGCCTTCTCCTCGTCGCCGATCTTGTCTCGAAGATCGTAAGCTTTCCTTAAGGCCTTCTCGACCTCGTCCATCCCCTCGACTTTCCGGATAATCGCGCCGCAAAACGGACAGACCCCGCGGTTTGCGTACTCGTTGAACGCGCCTAGGGACGCCCCGCAGCTATCGCATTTCACTGTTTCGTAACTCATGGCAACTCCCTGCAAAACAAAGGCTTTTCCCACATAAAAAACCTCCACGCTCACGTGATCGCCAACCGAACGGGCAACTCTTCTTCGCAACCTTAAACGCGACGAGTGCATCCTCGATAGAAGACTTCCTCATGCCGTCAACCCCTTTGCTTTGGCGCTACGCTGTACCATCGCCCTTGCACGCGGCCGCCATGCCGACCTCGCAGCAGTCGGAAGCTCGGCAGCCGATTTCCAGTTAAGGGAGAGTTTCGCCGCCCCGTCGGTCAGGACGAAGGTCGTTTCTCTTGTTTGACGGTTGACTTCCATGTTCCCTTCCTGATGGAGCCTGCCCAGCTATTCCGCTAGGCAAGCACCGCTTCCTGTGCACCGCCGATATCGAACGTCGCGTATGCTGGACCACCCCTACCGGCCGACGCGAAGGGCCTGTAGGTCAACTGCGTCGGACGGGTGACCTCATAAAAGGACGCTGTAATCGTGTAATGCTCACCCCCCGGCTCCACTGCGACACTCGTGAATTGGTGAAACGACCCCTTGTCGCCACGGGCAATCATCTGGTCCAAGGGCTCTACGAACTCGCCGTCGGCGCCGATGGCTGCGATATCGCCCTTCCGCATAATGACCTTGTCATCAGAGATGTTTTGAACCTCAAGGGCAACAACAACCGTGGGCTCGCCGTTCTTCCCCTTCCCAGGCTTCGTGAACGACCCGGCGCATCGGATCCGAAGGCCGTTTTCGGTCACCACGGCCGACCCGACGGGAACGGTGCCCGCCGCGGAGGCAACCGTGGCCTCGTGCGCTAGTCCGCCGACAGGCTGCCCGACGAATGATTCGATTGCCTCGACCGTTGCGTAAAACACAGACCCGCCGACGTAACCGACCACCACCGAGATGGCGTACACCGCCACCAGGAAGGCAGCCTTCGTCCCAACAGCCCTTATGTCATGCCGCCGCGTCGGCTCGCCGTTTCCTTCGTCGTCGATGATCTCAGCCTTCAGGTACTGGCCTCCCGTTGAAGGTGAGTCCGTCTGCGTCGATTCTACGTAGCCCCAAACGTTTTCCATCGCACTATCCTCCCTAGTTCCTAGAGCCCCATCGCGAATCGCACCTTGTCGATCAGCCCGAGCGATTTCCTCGGAAGAGCAACATGGGTCGAATCAATTGCGGATGCGTTCAATGTCGAAACCTCATACCCATTGCCGATGATTCGCGACACCTCGTTCCAATCGCGCGGATCAATCAGCTCCCCGAGGTCGAGCCGGCCGGATCCCAAGCCGCCCAAAGCCCTCCATTGCAGCGGGTCGTATTCCGAGGCGTACACTTTCAGCCCCCCGCGCCGGCGATTAGGAGCGTTCGTGTAAACGAATACGTAATTGCCAGTACATGGAGATTGAAACTTTATGAGCCCCTGGTACTCGCGGACCCTCCCATCGGGCCCTTTCGCGTAGAATCTCAGCTCCTCCTCGGCCAAGTCGTCGGCATCCCTGTGGAACGACACGCTCCCGCGGACTCGGTCTGCGTCATCGACGGACTTGAGAGCTTCCATGAAATCGGATTTCTCCTCCCGGTCGACCCACTCCATGGCGGTGAGAACGCCGTCATCCCAGATACGGGCGAAGGTGTCGTAGGTTCGGTTGGTCTCGTAGAGATTCCCCTCGGCATCCTCGAAGTAGATCCACTCGCAAGACTCGCCATTCGAGCATTCGGGGAACTTACCGTCGAACTCCTGCACAGTGACGGTCTTGCTGTTGAAATCGAAGCGGATGCCTACCCGCGTCTTGCGTAGCTCGAACCATGCCGCCTTCGCCCCGCTGACGAGCAATGTCGCCTCGTAGCTGCGCTCGCCGGGCGATATGAGCCCCACCTTCGAGTAGCCGTGCGCGATCGCGTTAGCCATAGGCAGGCGCCCGTCAAGCTCTACCCACATCTCGTCGACGGGGACATCGTCGTAATCGTTGCCGAGCTCCTTCGCAAAATAGAGCACGCTGCGCGCGAGAAGCGTCCCCTGGTATGAGTACACACGGAAGCATTCGCCGTTGCCGCACGTCATTGCGCCCTCCAGGACGAGGCATGCGCCATCCCCGCCTGCCGAATCGCCAGTGCCCGCGCCTGTCGCCATTGGCCAAGGCGCGCCGGAGTCGAAAAACGTCGCGAACTCATCCACCGATCCGACAGGTTCGGCCTTGCCTTCCATCTTGCTCATCATCTTGTTCCTATCTTTCTAGCTAACGGTTTCTTTAGGGCGTGCACAGGGCGAACGCCAGGAGGAGAACCCCGTCACGTCACCGGTCTCTATCACCCGCGCGAACCGCGATTCGAGCCGCCGCCAGGACGAATCCATGAAGATTGACACGAATGCTTCTCTCCGCATGTGCCCTTGCGATTGCCTGCGATTCGCCCCTACGACTCGACGAGCTTCAACGTAGCAAGGTCCAAGACGCCTGTTACCGAACGCCCCATGGCGGCGCATGTTCCATCTTTTACAACTGTGAGTACGACTTCCTGGGTTCCGCGCTCCTCGTCACGCTCGCCGGCCTCGACAAGGATCACGCACCCGGCATCGGAGAGGCAGTCGGGCTCGACGCCTGCAATGGTCGCCACTACCGAAACACCCGATGAAAAGGCCATGCTCTTGAGTCCCTTCGTTCCCTCACGCGGGTCATCGATATCCGCGAGGAGCGTCATGGTGTCGACGATTACCGCACCGGAGCCAGGCAAGACGTCGTCGTCTCGGCTTTTCGGTACCTTGACGGAAACCTCGCGGGCGTCCAGATCCTCGGCGAATGACTCCATGGCCCGCTCGAAGAGCATCGGGGTCAAGCTCAGCCCGTCGATAAGGACGATGTCCAGGTTGTGCCCGCGGATGCCGTCGATCGCGTCCAAGACGTCGATGCGGTCCGACTTCGACATGCGCTCCTGATCGAGAACGGCGAGGGGAACGTCGCCCTCGATGGCAGCGAGCCTCAGGATGGCGGCCTCCTCCGACGCGTCTTGCAGCGGAACGAAGAGCACGTGCTCCGCCTCGTTGGACGAGATGCTCATGGCCAGATTTCGTGCCAGACAAGACTTACCAGCGGTCTTTCCAAGGAGGATGGTCAAATCGCCTCGCTTGAGGCCTCCCGTCAATTCGTCGAGGATCGTGCCCGTGAGAAGGCGGCTTCCCTCCTTCGCCTTGCCGACGCTCGATTGGCACTTATCAAGAGCCTTGTTCAGCGCGTCACTGCATCGTGTTTCTTGTTCCGTCATCGCTTTCTCCTCTCTTTTCGTTACCATCCAGGCGTACCATTAGCTATCCGCTCGCAGGATGAGCACCTCGTCGCAGATACCGAGCATCCGCTTCCTGGAATCGGCATCGTCAGGTCGACGAGCGCGCCAATCACGGGCTGCGGAGCTTTATGTCGGCCAACCCAACAACCCTTACATCGACATCTTGGCCGCGCCCCAAAGCGTCGGCTGGCTCTCGAGCAACACGAGCTTCTCGAAGACGTCGAAGTCAGCAATCAGCCCAAAGACGCGGATCGCCCGTAGGCGGTTCAACGCCCTGTCCCCCTCGGGGCCTGGCAGGGCGATGCGCCTCATCAGGGGAACGCCACACTCGACCTCGTCTTCCACCATCTTCACGAGAACCCTGCGAGTGAACATGAGGTGCACGCGCATGCCGCTCTTGAAGAAGGACTTGAAACTCTTCAGCGAACCGTTCCCGTTGGAATCGGCGGCGTATACAATCCTCGCGAATTTGTCGAGCTGTTCTCCCAAGGTCAGGGGCCCTTCGTCGATGACCGCGTCTTCGCGCAATTCCCCACGAAAAAAGCCCTCAATGTAATTCGCCATAGCTTCCATGGCAGCCGCGAGCTCCTCAAACACGTCTTCGAAGTGTCCCTTGCGACCGATCTCGAAGAGGATTTCGAGGGCCATGAGGTAAAGCTCGGCGAGAT
This sequence comes from Eggerthellaceae bacterium, assembly GCA_017459925.1. Lineage (GTDB taxonomy): Bacteria > Actinomycetota > Coriobacteriia > Coriobacteriales > Eggerthellaceae > UBA9715. The sequence continues at coordinate 29,981 of JAFUCC010000037.1, read as the reverse complement.
AGGGGTTCACGCCCCCCTTTGAAGGCAGGCACGCTTCGATGGCCTTACGGCAATCGGGCGCGGCGCGCAGGTAGGAATACTCGAGCGCGTCGGCCAACACGGCCGCGCACTTCTTCACGCCAGCCTTTTCGTACGCGGAATCGTGTTGCGAAAGTGCGTTGGCAAGCCTCGCGAAATCCGTGCTTCCTGCAGCGATCTTGCACTGTTCAAGGAGTGCATCGGCCGTAACCGAACCAATAGCCCTGGATTGGCAGGCCGCGACCTCCGAAGCGCCTTCGCCTTGCAGGTAATCCTCAACGTCGAGAGCCTCGAAACCGCAGCGCTCGACCAGCTCGTCAAAGGTCTCGTACTTGGCCTTGACCGCAGGCTTGCCGGGCAAGGCGAAGTAGGCCTCGCCAGTCTCCAAGTCTACGAGGTGCGCCGGCGTCACCGCATCCATGGTGCGCAGGGCCACCTCGCGGTTTATCTCCTCGTCGACGCTCCTCATGAACAGGCCGGCCTCGCATTGGCTCAGGATAACGCGCGCCTCGTCGATGCCGTAGTTCGCGACGAGCTGGGACGTCGACTGCACAGCCAGCATCACCAGGAAGTCGTACCCGCGTGCTGTTGCGAGCACGTTGGGAACACTTCCCACAGCCCTGTGCTGGGGGAACTCGTCCCACACGCAGCGCATCGGCCGGAGGCGTACTCCGCCTTGACCAGGCGAGATAAAGCGCCTAACGTGGGTCTTGTAGATATGGTCGAACAGCATCGAGCCGTATACGCGCGCGCCCTCCGACGCGTCACCGGCCACGCACAGGTAGTAGGCGACGGGCTTCTCCGCCCCCAAGTCCTCGAAGACGTCGAACGTCGAGGTGCCCGCCACTTCCCTGCCCATCATCGTGCGGTAGAACGTGAGCGGCTGGAGCGCGCACGAGAGGACGCATGCCACGGTGTCCTTGGCGTCGCGCATGCTGATGGCCGACAGAAGGAGCTTTCCTGCCTTCGTGCTAGACACGCTCGATGCGAGCTTGCTCAACGCCGGGACGCCTTCCGTTATCAGGTCGGACACGTCAGCCAACGTGGGCTCGCAGCCCTTCTTGTGCTTGTCCTCCATGAGTGCCAGGATCACGGCTTGCAACAGCGCAGAAGCCGCGCCCTCCCAATAGCGGTCCTGTCTGTCCGCTATCTGGGAAGCGAGACCCTCGGCCACCTCGCCGGCGAGCTCCTGAGCCATGGCAGGGTCGCCCTCGAGGAAGGCCGTGTATGCGTCGTGAATCGGGTTGAAGCGGTCCTTGCCGCGATGGGGCCTGAGGTCGATGTTGCGGACCGCGTAGCCGCGCGCAGCGAGGATGGGGGCGGTCTTGTCAAAGCAGTCGCCCTTCGCGTCGATCACAAAGAGGTTCGACTGGACATCGCGCCCCAGGGCGTTCAGCACGATAGTCGTGTTCAGCACGCTCTCGGTCTTGCCCGCGCCCGTGATGCCCGAGCAGATGGCGTGGCGACCGTGCCATTCGGCGAGGTAGACCCCGTCGCCATCGCAGCCGAGCGGGATGGCGCACCCGCTCAGCCCGCGGGCAAGGTCCTCGTAGCGAACATGGCTCGATGCTACCGCGCCCACGTCGTATGCCGCCCGGTTCGCGGCCTCGTATGTCCCGGCAATGTGCATCGCCATTATTCACGACCTCCCTCGCAAGATTCCTCGATGATGCCTGTCGCTTCCTTCACGAGGCTCGCCGCCGCCATGCGCATGGCGGCATCCTCGGAAACCCCGAGATTCCCGCCTCCGCCGCTGTTGCCCCCAACATCGCAGACGACGAACCCGACGACCTCGGCGGCGCGCTTCACCGACCCGCACGACGCGTCTCCAACGCGCGACGACTGGAAGGGCACGAAGCAGGGCGCGTTGCCGCCGCCAGGCAACTGGCGGCGGAGCTCGAACAGACAGCCGAGCACGTCGGCCTCGTCCGCGCCCGTCGACCCGATCAAGCCGGGGGAGAGCCCCGGGATAACCACAATCGCCGAACGGCCCGCATGTTCGCGGAGGGCGGCGCTCAGCAAGGATTTCAGAAGCCTGTCACGGCCGAAGTCGCGCTGGAAGTAGAAGTGCTCGGCGACGATGCTTTCTCCGTCGAACCCAATTTCCGCCAGCAAGGCGTAAGTGGACTCCACGGCGCCGATGGCACTTGGCGTGTCGAAGAACAAGGCATACACTTCGCCACGAACGGGCATGAAATCGCAGGCGGAAAGCTCGATTTCGCCGATAGTGATATTCATTTCGCCTCCTCGTATATCCTTGCCCTTGTAAGATTGTCGATACCGCTAATGGCGTACCGTATCCTTCGCTTTTCCGCTTCCACCACAACTCGGGCACGTTTTACCTACGTTCGATTTCGGGTTATACACGACACCGCTTCCGCCGCACTTCTTGCACTTCATGGCTGGGTTCCTTTCTCTTGATTGATCGTTCTTCTATTCCCCAGGCGCATTGCTTGCGCCAAGCTGGGCCAGGTCGTCGTTGAGGGCAACTGCGAGCTTCAGCCAATCCGGCTCCGGGTACTCCTGCTCAACAAGCTCCATGAGCTCCGGGTTGACCGCCATGGCAACAGACAAGTCGTCACGCAGCAGGCCTTCGGACTTGGGGCTGGCGCGGTGTATCTCGCGTGACCACAGGTCGAAAAGCGCGCAACCCGTGTCATCGAAGGAAAAGACCGCATCAGCGGCTGTCAGCCCGCTATGCAAGTCGCCGGACATGCCAACCTGGAAGATGTGCGCGCACAGCCGCTCGTACAAGCTCCCGCGGAGAAGCTGAGGCTGGAGAGCTTCGAGCAACCCGTCCGTCACGGCAAGCACTCCTGCGTACTCCTCTTGGGAATCGAATCCGAAGCTCCAGTGCGACGGCCCGGCTTGGAGGGGGTACACTATCGAGCTCGTCTCGCCGTTATCCTCCTCGGTTAGCTTTCGGATGGTGCCGAAGGAGGTTACGGCTATCACCGCACCATCGCCCGAATGCCCCCACACCAAGTTGCGCCCGTTGTGATAAGCGACGCTCAACGTGGTCAGGTAATCCTCAACGGGCCTTCCATCGCTCTCGGCAATGCGCGCGACAGCGGCTTCTGCCTCCGCAAATGCCACTTTGATGTACGCTTGAGCGATGCCGAGCGCATGCTCGCCCGTCCCCGTGGCGCTCATGCCTTTGAGGACGTTTACGACCGCCGTGACCGCTCCCTGCGATCCCAAATCGGAGCGTTCGCAGGAACCGAGCCCGTCCGCGACCATCACCACGGCCCCGCCATCCGCCAGCTCAAATGCATAAGAGCAGTCCTGGCAGGGAGTGGACGTTTCGGAATGCCAACGGCCGGTTTGGCTTTTGCTGTAGGTCAACATGTCGCACCTACTTTTCCTCGAGGCCGAAGGAGCTGAGAATCGCGGCGGCCTTGCTCGCGGCGCCGTCGTTGACAGTTGCGGCGATGGCGCTGGACCCGGACTTCGCCGCTGCGCCAGACGCCGACAGCGTAGCGATTGCCGCGAGGACCCGGGGCAGCACTTCGTCAAGCTTTTCACCCTCGTTGGTAAGGTCAATGATGTTCTGGCAGTAGAGCTTGATTTGCTCAATGTTCGCCCCGGGGACGGCGATAGTGTAGAAGACGATTGACTTGGACGCCTCGAGCTTGCGCACCATGTATGCAGCATCCGTCAAGTCGCCCTGGCTCGCCCCGTCTGTGATGTGGAACACAAAAGCCCTGTGATAGGCAACCTTGTTCGGCTTCAAGACGGAATGCTTGTATTCCTGCACGGCGTCGAGCATCGCGGGGATGGCGATGTCGGCGCGGGTGCAGCCGTCGGGCGAGATCTGATAAGCTTCGAGCGAATTGGATACTGCCCGGAAGGGCTGAACCATCGTGTAGGCGTCGTTGTATTTGCCGACTGCCAAGTCGAGCACGCCGCTCACGTCTTCGAAGGAGCGGAGCACGCGAAGGAACACGTCGATTGCCATGTCCGCCGTTTCCTTGATGCTGTACATGCTGCTGCTCTCGTCGATGAGCAAGGCGAGCAGGGAGTGCTCGAGGGAGGCGTTGAGAATCGCTTCCTCTTCCATCGCAGTGAAGCTATGGATCGAATTCGTTGCCATGGTTTGTTCTCCTTTCTAAGGTGGTTGATTAATCCAGCGAAGCAATGATTCCGATGAAGATCGCGCCCATGAGGATGTAGGGAAGCAGGTAGGCGATCGCCGCGATGCCGACGACCACCAAAGCACCGATACCGAGAATCTTGGCGATCGTCCAACCGACGTCCGCAGCATCAATGGCTCTCGCATTCGCCTTCGTGGCGGTCTGCGCAGGGAGCGCAACGGCGACAGCGGCGGCGTTGACGGGAGCCGTAGTCGCAACAGGAACGCGGGCGATTGCCTGAGCGGCCTGCTTGGGTCGCTTGACCGTCGGGGCTTTCGCCTTGCAGAACGGGCAGCTGCCCATTCGGGCTGGATAGCTGCCGTGCTTGGCGCAGTGCCCCATCTTCTCGCTGGAAAGCTTATCGATTGCCTGCACCCATTCCAATGCGGCCGGCCTGGCCGAAGGATCTTTGGCTCCGTTGACGAAGCAGCACTTGAACAATGGCTTCAAACAGCCAACCACATCGTATGGCGCCGCATATTGCGGTACGGCCGAGGGATTCGTCTCGTATGCGAACTCGCCCTTCTTCACAGTGCTCGAAATCGCCCCGGAAACCGACGATGCCGACCCGCTCGTGCGCACGCCGCTGTACGGATGGGCGCCCATGAGGATGCGGAAGATGAGGTTTGCGAGCATGTAGTTATCAGTCCGCTCGTTCAGAGCCGACTTGGCGGACAGGTCGACGTTTGCTATCTCCGGTGGCCTGCAATCGTCGTGGGCGACCGTGCACGGGAAGAGGCGACGACCATCGCTGAGCTGGAGCGAATCGGCATCGTAGAGAACCGTACCACCCGAGTCCGTGTAGCCGAAGTTGTCCGCATGACAATCGCCTACGACGACGCCTGCCGAGTGCAAGCTAGCAACGGTGACTGCAGCGCTGCGGACGATCTTCAGGCGCTTGCACCAATCGACCTTGAAGCACTCATCGTTGCTGAGCAGCCTGTTCAGAGGCTTTGCGTCGAGCTTGGCCATGGTGAAGCCCACCGTTTTGCCGTTGTCGGTAATGGGCTCGTCCGGCCAAGCAACCGCGCCCGACATCCCCCCGGTCACCTTAAGGCGCGTCATGCGCTCAACCTTCTTCGCGCGGTAGTCCGTACGGGCGGCAGGATGGTAGACCTTCGCCAACTGATTGCTTCCCGGGATTCGGTATATCGACCCTTCGCCTCCCCTCTTAAGAATGCCCTCGGCAGTAAGTTTCAGAGTGCTTAGTTCGACCATTTGGCACCTCCTTTCACCGCGCAACGCGTATTGCCCCATCCTTTGTTAGGAATAAATCGATTGCATTACGTCTAGATACGCATCGTCTATCACGCTCGCGACACGGGCGATAAGTTCCAAGCAGGTGTCGTTGGCCGTATCGTCGTAAATCAACGCATCGCAATCGGCTATGACATCGCCGTCATGATCAACGAAGAACTTGCACCAGCGAAACCTACGATTTAGATCATTGAGAGCTGGAACAACTCGCTCAATTCGTTCCTGCGGTGCACGAGCTATCCCAAGCGCTGCGATATGAACTGAAGCCCCACCGTCGTCAAAAGTGACTGCAAATTTTGCGAGCTGAATGCTCTCAAGACCCGTAACAATAAGCACTGTATTTCCGGATGCTCGATAATCAATTTCCTTCCTTTCGAGAAAATCCGTGAAAGATTCGACTCGCTCTTCTACCTTGGACATTGGACTCCTCCTCAATTCTCGGGTAGTGTCTAAAACGGATTTGCGGGCTCTTTCGCTACGGCCAATCGCCCGTCTTCAACATGAGATTAGCACTCGTATTTCAGAAATATAGCCTTTGAACTGGGGTTACTAAACATGTTTTGGTATTTGGTAAAGTTTGGTAAAATTACCAAAACAGAAGAGCAATCGCGTTTGGAAGGCTTTCGAATATGAGGAACGAAAAGGCTCCCCTTCGGTTTATACAGCTCGGCAAACTTGCGAGCATGGTGAAAAAAACTTCTAAGGACAACCTCTATCAACGATTAGGTAGAGACGAGAGCTTCCATTACAGCGCGTCAACACTCTATAGCTGGGAAAAAGGCTACTCTCGAATTTCCGACGACAACATCAGCGCCGAAGATCTTTGTAAATACATGTTTGCCTCAGGAGAGGGCGACTGGCCAGAGACCAAGGAGCGGTTTGAACTACTCAAGAAAAGAATTAAGGAGAAGATACGCAATGGCACATTGGCCGATTTGGGAGACGAAGCTACAGCGATACTCGAGAAACCCTATAGTGCAAAAAACAATAACTCGTGGATGCTCTGTCTCGAGTTAACGAAACAGGCGGTAAAGAACACGAATGCTTTATTCGACCTTGAGCATATGAATTTCGAAAACCTGACCATTCAGGCCTCATCAGGGCATTCAACACGCGCCCAAAGAGGAAGCCGGGAAGCAAGTAGACGCAGTCATGCCGTTTTGAGTCAGATAGATAACGAGTTGAAGCAGTATGCATCGGTAATTCAAAATAGCTGTGATTCCTTAATCTCAGAATTTGCGATATCCACGAGAATAGATGTCTCCAATTGGCCCACCCGTCCTTACCGAGTCGTCCAATCAATCCGTCAATTACGGCGATCTAATTCAACTAATGCATTCTCCGAGACGTGCATATTTCAAGACCTGCTAAAGGCGAGGTCTTTCAGGTATAGAAGCGTATCAATCCTAGATGAAGACGGGGTTCTGATTGTCAAGCTCGACGACCTACCGCGCTATGATGACTTTTATACGGGTAAAACGACAGATTATCCGAAACCTCAAGATTGGAAAACAAGCTGCCGAATCACGCAAGAACAACTTGACAATTCGGAATGCAGCCCAGTCCAAGTTCTCTGGTACAAAGCAGAACGTAATGGTATCTGCATATCATTAAAGAACTGGGAACCACATGCATCTCAAAACCAATGGGATGCGCCATACCTACCCGCCCCCACCGATAAGCGTGATCGGCATGATGCGTTTTTCACCGCAAGCTTAAACATTGACGTCCCCCCCGACAAAAACATTTGTGTCGAGGTAACATGCGAGTACGAGGCTACGTCAATCAGCGAGAATAGGTTTTTTACCGAGCTGGTTTACCAACCCACAATCAAGGTGGAAGTCATCGGGGCAGAAGACAATCCGTCATTCGACTTTATGCTTCATCAGTATTCAAGCCAATCACCGTTCTGGCGCCGCATCGATGGAAGGCGATTTGTGGAGGATTTGGCAGTTGAACCCAATACGCCGCATTTACTTTGGTGGCAATATTTTGATCAGTGGCTATTGCTCGGTGAGGGCTATGCTATCGTTTTGGAAGCACAAAAGCACCCGGGTAAGGAGCTCTAGATGTCCGATACAACATCCATTCTGTCTGCCCTATCACAAAAAAAGGCAACTGGGCCAAACCTCGTAGCCGTATTGTCTTCACGTGAGGACTTCTTAAGTCAAGGTTTCCTTCAACCAGATACGGCTATAGATTGCGTTTGTCACGGCCCTAAGGCGACACCGCTTCCATCGCATTCTCAGTCTTTTTCGCAAGGTGCCGCATCTTCCCTCGACTGTTTTGACTGCATTGTTCGTTCGCCTAATCCAATCAACATAGCAGGCTTCAACGCCGCTCTGCCCGATTGCTCCGTCGATTGTCACTGCCAATGCGACTGTACGGAAATCGTTTTCGCCTAAATGAAGAATTTGGTTCAACGTACGACCTGCTGGCTGACAATCAATCGGGCCTGCAATCTCAGATGCCCATGGTGCTATGCGCAATCTTCCGATTACCCTGCCGAGCACATGATGACGCTTGATACTGCGGAGTTCTGCCTCAAAGCTGCAGCGCGATGCGGCGTTGAACAGGTAATCATCATCGGCGGCGAGCCCACATTGCACCCCTCCTTGATCGATTTTATTAGTCTTGCACATAGGGAAGGCATGCGCGTTTCTCTAGCAACAAATGGCATTGCGCTCTCCGATTGTGATTTCATCCAGAGGTTATCAACTGCATACCGACCAGCTGACACGATTGGGATTTCCTTCAAAGGATCCTCGAAATTCGACTACAAAAACATTTCGCTCTCCTCATCACTAGACAGTTTCGAACTGCTAGTTAAGGGCATCATGAATCTAGCAGCAGTTTCGTCGCTGCGATATACAGTCAGCTACGTTGTTTCCAAAAGCAACATCGGAAAGCTCGGAGAGGTCTTGGGAGTTATTCGCGGCTTAACGAGCGCACCAATAGGTTTGTCGCTTTGTGGTCCTTATGCTGAAAATGGAATAATAGTAAATCCAGCATCTCTGAAGTCGTTTTGCGATTTGATGAATCGATGCATCGACGTCCTTGATGAAATAGACTATTCGGATATCTACCTTCATGCGAATGTTCCGCTTTGTAACATTGACGCGAATTCCTTGCTCAAAGCATCTGATTCCAAAACGGTGAATCTTACTTATGGATGCCACGTGCTTCATCGGAGTGGCCTGGTGTTCGATACGAACGGAGACCTGCTACTTTGCAACCATCTTCCGGGCATGTCTGTAGGGAGAATGGGAGTAGACTATTTAACGGAGAAAGAGTTCCTCTCTTTTCTTTCTTCGGAGGCCTTTACTGCTCCTTGGGAATCATTGGTCAAGCTTCCATATGATGAGTGCGCTGAATGCGAGCAGCTTTTCAAGTGTTTGGGAGGATGCCCTTTGTTCCATTACTAACGGGCCTTCTTCGATACTGGCTGTTAGGTAGTTGTCCCTTACGTTGTTTGCGTAGCCTGCCTCACATCATGCCGCCCTTTTTCCCGGGAGGTGAAACGAACCTGTGCGCGTTAGGGACGACATTACGCATAGCTATTTAGCAAAGATTGCTAAGAAACGAAATGAGATGTGAGGCCGCCGTACTCGTTAACCTTCCAACGGCCTTGCTTGGAGAGCGCCAAAAGTAGCGCATACTGAGAAACCCCGAGAGGATTACGAGCGTCTCTCGGGGTTATCTGATTAATGGGCTGGTATCCCCTGGAAGCTTTACGAGGACGCCTCCAGGGCTGCCTCGATGGCGCTTTACCGCGGCGGCATCGCAGTCTTTCCACTGCAAGACAAATCGCGCTGGTTGTCGCACGAGTTACTCAGTGCTTTGGCTTTAGCTGCAATCTCTTTATGTGAGCTCGCCGCTTTCCTTATCTGCTTCATATACTGTCACCTCCTTGCGATTCGTTCACAACGTCATTGACGAGACTTTTAATATAGTATTTTTCCGGCGGGCAGGCGTGTGTGCCTTTGTCGTGGTATTCCCATATACAGCCGCCATAGCATTGTGGAAGATATTCGCACGCGGAGCATTCCGGCTCAGTAAAGGGATCCCGCCCAAGATACAAGGCTGCTACCTGCGGGTTTACCTCATCGTCATCTAAGATGGTCCCAATATGCATATTGGGCCTGCCGACGTCATTTAGGCATTTATATACAAGCCCATCAGGCCCAATGATAGCAGAAGCCTCTCTTTCTGCCCGACAAGGCCCAATGCCGTAATCGAGGTCGTCGAGACCATCAGGGAAAAAGACTTCGTTTTCAAAATGGCTATAGAACAAATTATGCTCCCCATGTCCAAAACAACTTGCGCAATGGGCACTGTTTGAAGAGCTAGTCACGATTGATGGGTAGATGCGGACGTTCTTCTGATTAGCAAAAACAGAACAAACCTTCTCGAAGCTCTCCAAGTTTGTCTTGTCAACATTCACGCGCACTTTGACGAAGACGCCTGCCTTCGATAGCCGAATGACGTTTTCGACGATTTTGTCGAAAGTGCCGCCGCCATTGACTAAGTGTCGCCGTTTATTATGGGTCTCTCTGCCGCCGTCAAGCGTGATCTGCACTGTGCTCATGTGCACCTTGGCAAGTTGTTTTATCGCCTCATCATCGAGACTGTATCCATTGGTTATCATTCCGAAATTAACGTCGCATTTGTTAGCTGAGCAGATGCTTGCAATTCGTTCACTTATGCTGATAACGATCTTTAGGCAGAGGGTAGGCTCGCCCCCATACCACGTAACAGACAACCGATTGGTTTTATCGCTCGTTTTTCGGTTGACGAAGTCAACAACCGCATCTTGAACATCAGGCGCCATGAAGCCAGGTACCCTCGTCTCATAGCAATACGGGCATCTAAAGTTACATTCGAGCGTTGGGCAAATCATTAGCTGATAAGCCTCTTCCCCTCGCTTAACGTTCTGGTATGCGCGCCTTAAAAGCGCGATCTCATCCAAGTCTTTGGGGACCAGCATCCCATCATCGAAGAGCGCTTCGTCCGCCTCAACGCCAAGGGATGATCCTTCGAACAGTTTTTCCAGCTCCTCGCTGGTCATCGCGCTGACTGCGCCGGTCAGTGTGCTAAACACCGCCCATGTCCCCGCTTGACTTGTTTCAGAGCTCACTAGAAAGCGAGACGGCTTAAGAGGGCGCCGAGCCGCATGGTCTTTCTCGCCGTCTGCAAAACTCAGTTTCTGGCATTCGCCCATTCGGTTACATCCCCAATTCCGCGCACACAACCTTGCTTGCATGTAGGCTTACAGCTGCGTTACCAGCTCCAAGAACTTCCCAAACTCGTACGCCCCCTCAAGCCCAGGGTCGTTGTTCTGGAACACCATGTAGTACCTGAACTCGTCCCTGGTGCTATTCTGCCACTGTCGCCCCATGCGCAATTTGGCCCGCGTCTCTGGGTTGTTCAGGTGGTCGCCCTTCGTCTCAATCAGCAGCAACCGCCCTTTAGACGTGTACGCCATGAAGTCCGGGTAGTGGTTGGTCAATCCATTAATGGCGAACTCTCTCCGGGCGATATTCCGATGCCACCACACGATGTTGCCTAGGCCCGACAGCGCCATCATCATCTCGCGCTCGAAGCCGTTCACGTCCTCCTCGCTCTCGTAGAGCGACTTGGCTACCGGGTTCTCCAGTGCAGCAGCTGGCGCGATAGTTCCGGGCAGCTTCCACGAAGGCTTGCACACGATGCTCGCCCGTTCTATCTCCTCCGCGAACCGCGCGGTGCAGTACTCGCGCTCGAGCTCGTCTATCTTCTCGCGTATCTTCTTCGCGAACACGGTGGGGTACTTCTCGAGCGTCGACAGCTCGTCGCTCGTCATGTCGCCGACGATGCGGTCAATATACGCCTCCAGTTCGCCTGAGCTCACGGCATCGTCCTTGTTTAGGTAGCTGTGTATGATGCCCTTGCAAACGCGCACCTTGCTCTCGGGCGACCGGCCGCTGAAGTACTTCTTGATGTACGCGCTGTCGCGGCCCATCAGCTTCTGGGTGGATACCGCGCCGCCCTTCATGACGTCCAGTTTGTACATGTCGAAATCGATGGACTTGAAGTCTATCTGGCTGTCCTTGCCCTTCAGGCTGAAGCCTTCGAGGAGGTGCGCTTGGGTGAGGGGCACTTCCTGGCTCTCGCAGAACAGGTTGCCCTCGATCGTCTTGTAGAACTGCGGTATCACGATCGCCTCGGCTAATTCGCGGTACTCGTCCTTCATGGAGTAGCCTTGCGTAAGGCTTGTGAAGAAGTAGTCGAAGCCAGAATCGTCCTGCGCCGCCTTCGCTTTTCGCTCGTAGTCCATGGCCTCCTCCTGAGCCAGCGCCTCCATGGCCGCGATGCCGCCGCTTGCCCCGTCGTCCTTGTGCGACGCGATCAGCTCGCTTACCTTCTCGTCGTCGAAGTCGAGGAACTCCTCGCCGTCGTTCTGGCCGACAGCGAGCTGCGTCTGCTGCGCAGGTTGCGGCTGCTGCTCGGCCCGCTCGTCGCCGAAGAGCCCCTCGTCGTGGGCCCGGTAGTCCTGGGTGCTGAACCCTGCGCTGTTCAACCCGGCGATCACGCGGTTCACCGTTGCCTGGAAATCGGCGGATGACGTGAGCACGTAGCTCATGTTTAACACGGGCGTGTCGTATTTCCGCGTGTGCGGCTGCCGGAGGATGCGCCCCACCACCTGCTCCACGTCAACCTGCGACGTCTTGTTCGCGAGCGTGGCCAGGATGTAGGCGTTCGGGCAGTCCCAGCCCTCCTTCAGCGCGTTCACGGTGATGATGAACCGGATCGGGCACGCGGGGTCCATCAGGTCCACGTTCCTGAGCTCGTTCACGTTGGCCGTCTTGATAGCGATCTGCTCCGCCGGCACGCCAAACTCTACGAGCTTGTCGCGTAGCTTCTCGAAGGTGGTGGAGTCCTCCTTGCCCTTCGGCTGCGCCTGGAACAGCACGATGGGCCGAATGCCCGCCTCGCTCGCCCCGGCGTCCTTTGCGGCCGAGTCCTCGAGGTTCTGGCGGAAGTCGATGGCGTCCACGAGCACGTCTTCCTTGCTCGACCGGTTGTACACGATTACGGGCAGCTTCACCATGTTCTCGGCTTTCAGCTGCACGGCGTCGACGTAGCTTATGACGTTGCTGTTCTTCGCGGGGGTCGCGGTCAGGTCCAGCACGAAGCATGGGTTGAAGTTGTTCAGCATCTCCAGGCTCAAGGTGCTCTTGGCGTGGTGGCTCTCGTCCACGATTACGAGCGGATGCAGCTGGTTGATCACCTGTATAAGCGCGGTCTCGTCGGCGCCCTCGATGGGGGCCTCCGGCTCGCCGAGCGCCTCTGCGAACAGGTAGAGGCTGCTGTTCTCCTGGTAGGCCTTGCGGCCCTCCTTCTTGCCGGTGCGGAACGAGTCGTAGCTCAGCACGAATATGCTCAGCTGCTCGTAGACGCTCGTTGGGTTGAAGTTCTGCCCCGCGAGGAGCTGCGCCTTCGTGTACACCTCAACGCGCCCGCCGAAGTCGACGTCGATCTTCTGGCGGTACGGATGGCTCGTGTCGGTCAGCGTCTTAACCGTCTGCTCCAGGATCGCGTCCGACGGCACCAGCCACACGACCGCCTTGGCCTTAGTGAAGTCGGCGGCGTCGAATATGGGCTTTATTGCGTTACAAGCAAGGAACGTCTTTCCACCACCGGTTGGAACCTTGAAGCAGACGTGGGGTGCGCCAGCCACGGAATTCACGTAGGCGGGCATCTTGCTGCCGCCCACGCGAACGCCGCGAAGCGCCCAGTAGCTCCGATAAGCTTCCGCAGCGTCCTGCTTGTCCTGCAGCTCTTCCAGGTAGGAACGCAGGTCCTTCATGACCCTGCGTTGGTATTTTTTCAGCTCCATTTGCGTCACCTACAGCCGTGCTATGTCTCGCGGGATCTTCTTGTAAGCAATGCCAAACTCCGCCAGCTCGTCGTCTGATATGGCGCACATGTCGGCGTATATCACGTAACCGTGCTGCTTGTCCGTGATGGTCGCGAGGAACGAATAATCAAGTGTCGTGAGGGCTTCGGGTTCGTAATAGAAGTAGTATCCGGTTCCGTTCGAATTGCCGAGATGGTAGGGGTTAGCTTTCTCGGGTGGCTGGTAGGCGCGCCCCGTTTCCGAATACCACACATAAGCCCGTATGCGCTCGGTGCCCACCGCCTCGTTCAAGTTACCATCTTCCGTGAACATCGGCTCGCCGAGCTCGTAGAAGGAGAAGGACCCTCCGGTGCCTTCAACGGCTTTCTTGCCCTCGCCGTAACCGTCGATCACTCGCTTAACGCGCTCAGCGGTTATGCTTTCGGCGTAGTCCATCATCTCGACCAATATGAACGAGCGGCTACCGCCATCAACTTTGTTGGCGTTGAGCACCGCATGTGCCGTAGTGCCTGAACCAGCAAATGAGTCTAGAATTAGCGCATCCTTGTTTCCTAAGATATGCAGAATCCTTTCAATAAGCCTCGGTGGCTTAGGCGTGTCGAATACGGCTGTCCCCCCGAACATGCTTTTAAGCAATCGGGATGCTTCATCTGTGTGACCAGTCTCCTCAAAAGGCCAGAAGTTGGTAACAGGGCGTCCGCCCATCTGCATTAAATACGCTTTACGGCTAAGTGCGCCTTTACCGTTCCGGGAGAAGAAGAATTCCGGCATCGGTCCTTGTTCCAATATCGATTCGGCTTTTTCTCTTGCCGTGGCTAGGTCTTCGTCCAGAACTATACCAAGGACGCCTTTCCTGACGTCTTGAATCGATACGTTGCAAATCTTTGCGCGAGAATCGTAGTCGTGCAAATCCTCCAACCTGTAATTGCACCACTGTCGCATTGCCTCAAGCATTTGGTCCTGGCCTAAGCTCCAACATCTTCCTTGCGGTGGATAGGCGTACTCGCCTGTTATAGGGTTTTGAATTGCATACACCATTCCCTGATGTGTTACGGCATTAGGGGCGCTTGCAACAATATTCCTCCAGGCTCCACGTGGATCGTTGTCCGGATTCTTATATTTCGAGTCCATGGACTCGGTGCGCTCTAGTTTCTCGGGCTGCCAATCGGTCTTTTTTGAATAGACCAAAATATGTTCGACCTCCGCTGGAACGCCTTTTGCGTCGTTACGCATCGAGTATGTACGTTGCCAACATATATCAGCAACAAAGCATCGCATCCCAAATATCTCGTCGGAGACAAGTTTCAGATTTGCGCATTCGTTATCGTCGATACTTATGAAAATCACACCATCATCCGCAAGCAGCTTCTGAAGCAAACGCAGTCGTGGATACATCATGCAAAGCCACTTGTCGTGCCGAGAAAGATCTTCGCCTTCGGCACCGACCACCTCACCGATCCATTTGCGAATCTTCGGGTCGTTAACGTTGTCGTTGTACACCCAACCTTCGTTGCCTGTATTGTACGGTGGATCGATGTACACGCAGGATACGCGGCCCTCATATTCTGGGAGAAGAGCCTTCAGCGCTTCGAGGTTGTCCCCGTGTATAATCTTGTTTTCGCTGCCGTTGTCGCCCACATGTTCACCGCTATTGTCGAAACTGTAAGTCCTGTCGAGGACGCGAAGGGGCACATCCTGATGATGGTTGATGACCTTGTCTTTCCCAATCCATTGCAGCGTAGGCATTGAGCGCTTCTCCTGTTTCGTTTAAGTCGCAACTTGGCAATTATACCGCCCCGGTAACCTCCGAACCTCATTCGGTCGTTAGCGTGCGAAATCCGGCATCAAGCTGGAAGGCGACCATCCATGGCCCGTATCTCCGCATTGCCTGAACCGCTTTCAATTTATCCGCTTGCGCCACCGGCCATCGGCGCCACCGCGCTAACTGCTTCGTCGTTGTCCGCAGCGCAAAAATCACTATCGCTTCCATGAAGACGTTTTCTGTCTAAACGCTTCCAGACGTGCTTGACATTCAGTGCGAAGATGATTGGAGACGAGGGGGCTTCAGCCATCGTAGCTTTCATCGTTTCTTGATAGAATCACGCCACCCTTTTTTCGCAATCTCGAACATACAGCACATGAGCGGTCTGAGCAGTTTTGTCCCCGGGACCCCTGAGGCCCGCCAGTCCCTTGCCTTCCTTGAGCAGCGCACTGTCGCACGGAACCCGCTCTCGCGCGCAAGGGCCGCGATGTTTTCCCATTTCTTTTCGGTGGGACAAATCGTCCCAGTGCCCCCGAAAACAAACCGCTGCGCTTGGAAAAACACCGCCGGGAGATGCCGATTCCAAGGCCGGCTTCGCATTTCCCCCTTGCGCCCGGGCGGGACCCGCGCGCCGTCGCAGCCACAAGGCAGGCCAGAGGGGCCGGCCGAGATTCTAGGAGGTCACCATGAAAGACAACAACCTTATCGATCGCGCCGTCAGCGCATCCGCCCGCTACCTCGAGCTCAAGGGCTACGAGGTCCTGGAGCAGAACTGGAGCCCGGAAGGCTCCGTGGAGTCGGTGCCGCTCATCGCATACGACGGCGACGTGCTCGTGTTCATCGACGTCACGGTCAAGACCGGCTTCGAGGGCTTCGTGCCCGAGTCCGAGACCGACCGCGGAGCGATGGAGATCCTGGCCGCGAAGTACCTGGCGCAGTCAGACGACGAGCCGAACTTCGAGGTCCGCTTCGACATCATCTCGATGATGGTCATCGGCGAGAGCCGCGCGATGCTCAAGCACCACATCAACGCTTTCTCGGAGGCCGCGTAAGACCTCCTAGCCCCTCCGAGCGAGGGCCGAAGGGCCCGGGCCGACGAGGCTCGGGCCCGCCCGGACCCGGATGGCATCTCCCAGTCGTCACACGCCTGCGTCCCGATGCAGGCGCGGGCATGGCGAGCCGGCGGCACCGGCGCCCGGGCGGTCCTCCCACGCCGTCCGGGCGAACAGCCGATCCCGCAGGTGATATACTTGCAGGCGGCGCGGGATATACGCCCGCCGACAACCGAATACCGGGCCCCTCTTCCACATCCCAGGCCCACGATGCAAAGGAGCAGGTATGCGCACCATCGCCATATCCAACTACAAGGGCGGCGTGGGCAAAACGACCACCGCCGTCAACCTCTCATCCGTCTTCGCCGCAAGGGGCATGCGCGTGCTGCTGGTCGATTTGGACCCGCAGGCGTCCGCCACCGACTTCTTCGGCCTCTACGAGGACGCGGCGCAAGGCTCCTCGGTCGACCTCCTCTACCGCGACGCGCCGGTGCTATCCGCCACGCACGAGACCGGCACCGCCAACCTCTGGTGCGTGCCGTCGACCATCGACCTCATCGACCAGAACGAGCTGATGCTTCGCGAGCAGCGGCTGCGATTCGCGCTCGACGACGCGTCGGGCGACTTCGACGTCGCGGTGATCGACTGCTCGCCGACGCTCAAGCGCCTCGCGTTCAACGCCTACGTCGCCGCGGCAGCCGACGGAATGGTCGTCATCCCCGTGAAGCTCGACGCGACGGTCATGCGCGGCACCGCGTTCACCGTGAACGCGATACGGTCGATTTCTGACGCGCTCAGGATCCCCGTCCCCGAGTGGAAGATCCTGCGAACCTGCGTGCCGGGGCGCATGACCAAGTCCGAGCGCATAGGGGCGGAGGTCCTCGACGCCAACTTCCCGGGCATGCAGTTCCAGACCGTCATCCACCAGTCGGCCAAGGTCGGCGAGGGCAGCTGGCAGTGGGCGCCGGTCGTGGAGTTCAACCCGGGCAGCCGCCCGGCCAAGGACTACCTCGCGCTCGCGGAGGAGGTGCTCCATGGCTAGCGTCTCCGACATCGCGAAGGGCTTCACCATATCCGGCCTCATCGACGCCGACGCCCGCACGCGCGAGCGCTTCCGCGTATCCGAGATCCCCGTCTCGGAGATCGCAGACCATCCCGCCAACGTCGCTTACAGCATGGACGAGGACGGCATCCGCGACCTCGCCGAGTCGATCCGTCGCGACGGGATAACCGACCTGCCGCTCGTGAGGCGCCTCTCGCACGG
Organism: Eggerthellaceae bacterium; assembly: GCA_017459925.1. Lineage (GTDB taxonomy): Bacteria > Actinomycetota > Coriobacteriia > Coriobacteriales > Eggerthellaceae > UBA9715. The sequence goes on along the minus strand of JAFUCC010000037.1, from coordinate 12,595 downwards.
CGGCTACCAGATGATCTCGGGACACCGCCGCAAGGCGGCCTACGCATTGCTCGCCGAGGCCGACCCCGCGTTCGGGAAGCTCCCCTGCAGGGTGGTAGACGGGATGACCGACGAGGACGCGCTCGTGCTGCTGCACACCGCCAACTACTTCACGCGGGAGCTCAACGTGCTCGAGCGCGCCGAGGCGTCGCGGGCCCTCGGGGCCGAGGTGGCGAAGATGCGCAGGGCGAACCCGTCGCTCAAGGGCGTGCGCACCGAGGACGTCAAGGCCGCCATCATCTCCGCGCACACGGGCAGGAAGGTGAGCGGCAAGACCGTGCAGAGGCAGGAACGGACGGCCCGCCTCGTCGAGGAGAAGCTGGTCCCGGAATGGCGCGACGAGGCGGTCGCCGGCAACCTCGCGGACGCCGACATCGAGCGCCTATCGAAGATGGATCCAGACGAGCAGAGGCGCCTCTTCGAAGCAGGCGAGAAGCCGAAGGCTCCCCGCGCAGATGCCCTCGAAGGCGCCCTGCGCAAGGCCGCGTCGCAGCTGTCGAAGGCGGAGGCGGCCGCCTCCGAGGGCGGCATGACGGAAGCCGCCAGAAGCCTCATCGCCGACGTGAAGGCATCCGTCAAGCGCCTCGAGGAGGCATCGTGGTAGCCCACTATGGCCGGCAGGCGAAGCCTGACGGCCACTGTAGCAAGTAGCCTATGGTGTATATCAACCACACCCATAGCACTTGCCCGCAGCCGGCGCCGACGATGCCATCCTCGCGCTTCCCGACCGTTCCGGTGAAGGCTCGGAGCGGGGCAGCGGGATGCGCCGGCGAACGTCCCCGAGGGGACGCCGCCACCGATGCGGGGGATGCCCCGCGCCCCTAGCAAGGCAGACAAGACGGCCCTTCCACAACCCGCCGTCGCAAGATGCAAAGGAGAATCATATGAGAAACGTCGGGATGTTCTTCCGCGTAAGCGAGGACGAGCGAGAGCGCTTCCGCGCATGGTCCGAGAGGCTCGATTTGTCGCAAAGCGACCTCTTCCATGCGCTGATACAGCTCGACAAGATCGGGGAAGCGGACGATCCGCCTCGCTGCATCGTGCTCGACACCAAGACGACCAGGAACCTCGCCGGGGAGCTGAAACGCTGGGGCTACCACTTCAACCAGGCCAACCATGCCCTCAACTCGATCGTCTACCTGCTGCGCCTCGAAGAGGAGGGCGAGGATTGGGCCATGCGCCAGGTCGACGGCGTCCGCTTCAAGCTCGATAGCCTCCAGAAGGGCGTCGACGACATCCGGTACGGCCTCGCCGATATCTCGGACAAGCCCACGATCTTCCTGTAGGCGGCACGATGCCTTACATAAAGCCGATTTCCGGGCACACGACGACCGTGGACATCCGCTATTACCTGACCAAAGAGGGCAGGGCTCTCGCTGCCGACTATCTCAACTTGACCTACGACAGCCGCCTGTCACGAAGCGAGGGGCCCCCGGTCGGGTACAACTGGTCGAAAGACATGGACGAGTACCGGCACGCATGCGGTGGAGATGAGCCTTGGGAGGGCAAGCGCGCGAGGACCTTCAAGCACTACATCGTCTCACCTGACCCGAAGGACCGCATTACGCTCGAGCAGCTCCGAGAGCTCGCCGTCGACTGGGCGGCCGAGAACTTCGGCGATTACCAGGTGGCGATCGTCTACCACGACGACAACGAGGCGGGCATACCCCACGCGCACGTCGTGGTCAACAATATAAACATCGCAACGGGCTACAGGCTGCAAGACCCGAACCCGTCTGCGTTGAACCGAAGATTGCAGGCTATGGCCGTGGAAAGAGGCCTCACCGGCCTCGGCATCACCGATGAGAGGAGCGCCTTCCAGCGGCGCGCGGACGCCTCGAAGGCGCCGAGGGACCGTCCGGCAACCAAACAGCAGGTCTACGTCAGGAAGGCCGAGAAGGAGATCGCCGGGAAGGGCGAGTACTCCTGGGTTTCTGACATCAGGAACCGGGTCTCGACCGCCCGCTCGCTCGCATCGGACGAGCGCGAGTTCATGTCCATTCTCGCCGAGCTCGGAATCGAGGTTTCGGACAACTCGGAGCGATGCTCAAGGCGGGACTGGATCTTCTCGATTGCAGACCATCCGACGTGGCGCATCACGGGAGAGCGCATGGGGCTCGCGTTCGGCAAGTCCTCGATACAGGCGAGGTTCCTGATGACGGACCGCGTCTCCCCCGAAGGAAAGGCCAGGATTGAGGAGATAGCCCGAAACGCGATCGAGCTGGAGGACATCGCGGAGCTCGAGGAGCTCGCGCTCGCGCTGGAGACGAACGAGCGTTACCAGATCGACTCTATGGAGGACTACGACCATGTCATCGGAGAGCTCGAGCGCACAGGCTCCGACGACGCCGAGCAGGTGCATGCCGCGCGATCCTTCTGCTCTCGCAAGGGCATCCTGCCGCAGCAAGGCTCCCAGAGACGCATCTACTCGCACGGCTCGTCCAGGACGCTCGCATCATGGTCGGGCAAGGCGGTTGGAAGCGGTGCCGGCGAAGCCGGGCGGGAGAGAACCGAACCCCAGAAAACGCTTAAGGAGGAGAGATAGACATGAAGCTGAAGCTGCTCTACGACAGCTCGCGGATCGAAATGTTCGACACGAACGAGCTCACCGAGAAGAAGGCCCTCGGGGACAGGAACCTGCTGACGAACTACGAGCTGCGCATGGACCAGATCGACGGCGAGAGGCTCTGGCTGGAGATGCTCTGGTACGACGCCTCCTCGTCGGTCCGGGCCGACAACCCGGGCGAAGCGATTGCGACGGCCCGCAGAACGAACGGCTGGCGGTTCCTGCTGGCTGACCCGGAGGACATGAGGCACCTCATGGCGGTCTACCTAGACGACGCCCTCGTCATATGGCGCGAGTCGGGTGAGCTCGTGTTCGGCGCCCTGTTCATGCTGCGCGAGTCCCTCTACTACTCGGACGAGAAGACGTCCTCCATCAGCCGACGCGCGGTGTTCCTGCACGATTACATGAAGAGGAAGCATCCCGAGATCGCCGATGACCCCGATGCCCTCTGCGCCGAAATCGGCTACCCGCTCGGAGCCTACAACGCCATGGCATGGACGGAGGCCGCAGACATCAGGAAGATCAGGGATTCGAGGGAAGGAGATTTGTGATGAGGTTCGTGCTCGGATTTTTCAGGTGGCTCTTCAGAGCCGTCGCGAGGTTCATGTGAGGAAGGGGCGGACGATGGAAAACAACAGAAACAGAAGATGGCGGATAGCGCTCGGCATCGCGGCGATCGTCGTGTTGGCTTTCGCCTGCATCGCCCTTGCCAACTGTTCTGCAGGATCGGGCCTTCCCGGCGACCGAGCCCAGGCGTCGAAGAGCAGTGTAGAAACGCAGTCTTCGAGTTCGGCAGAAGCATCTTCAGACGCTTTAAAGGGCGAAAGCGCCGCGGAATCCGATCCCGTCGCAGGATCCGGGCCTCAATCGGGGCAAACCAACACGTCATCTGGAAAAACGACCTCGCAGGACGCCGTCTCAGGCGTTTCCGGCGGCGATTCGCAACCCAGCTCGCCAACAGCGGAAACGCCTCCCACGCAGGCTCCTGAGGCTTCTGGCGGCGAAACGCAGAAACAGCCAGTCTGGGTGGCCGATTACGAGGAGGTCTGGGTCGAGGATTCACCGGCATGGGACGAGTCCGTGCCGATCCACGGCTACACGGAGGTGTCGATCTGCAACATCTGCGGAGCCGACGTCACCGGCAACACCGCGGCCCATGGCAAGCAGCACATGCTCGCCGGCGAGGGAAGCGGGCACCATTCGGAAGTGCGTGAGACCGTTGTCGGCTACGAGACAATCCACCACGATGCCGAGGGGCATTGGGAGAGGGTCGAATCGGGCGGTCGCTGGGAGTAACCTAATCCTCGGAGTGGGGCCAGTTCCCGAAGAGCACGTCGAACCAGTAGCTGGCAGAGACGCTCTCGTCCTTGGCGAGCTGCTTGAGCATCTCGGATTGCGCCTGCGGGTCGAGCGATTCGTAATGGCGCCTCATAGCCATGTCCACACAGAGCCCCGCGTCGACGAAGTCCATGAGGCGCTCCCGGGCCTCGTCGGGGCCGTGGCCATCGGGGTCGGCCTGCAGCTCCTCCCATCTCCTTTGGGCCTGGGCGTACTCCTCTTCGACCTGCTCGAAGGTCTTGCCCTTAATCGAAGGCATGGGCCGCCGCTTCGTTTCCTTCGGCATGCCTTCGGCCATGGCCTTCTCCGCCTCGGCGACGAGGGCCTCGTTGCGCCTCGCATCGCTGAGGCGCCATGCCGCCGCCATGGACTCGTCTTCGGGATCCTCGTCGAGAAGGTCCGCGAACGTGGCGCCGCCGTACTTCTCCACGGCGAGCCGTTCGACATCGGCTGCGAACGCCGCGGCGTCTTCGGCGCGGATGGCCACGCCGGCGATCACGTTGTCCTCGCGCTCTTCCTCGGTGTCGTTTATATCGAACATCACGAGCTGCAAGTCGAGCTCTGCGAAATTCTTCTCCATTAGCACCCTCCTAGATCCGTAACTGATTGTAGAAGAGAACGCGCCCCGAGTTGGGGCGCGTTCACGCAATGAAGGCGATAGGCGGTCTAATCGCGGTAGTCTCTCTGGCGCGCATCGCTTACGTTGAAGCACAGCCATCCCAAGGCCGGGAACAGAAGCGTCGGTACCAGGTACCGGTGTTTCACGGTCGTGCCGTCGAGGCGGGGCTATTTGGTGCGACGCCCTATGGCCACGCCGGCAGCGAAGCCCGCGACCGCGGTGCCCGCAGGAACGGCCACGTCCTTGGCGCTCGCCTTGGGCGCCGGGGCGGCCGATTCGGCCTTGCAGCCCGGAAGGCCGGGCATACCCATCTGCTCGAGCACGCGGCCTGCCGCCCTGCGCGCGGTGATGCAGGCGCCCTCGGCGCTGGCCGCTGGGTGCAGGTACTCACCGGCGAGGTGGAAGCCCCTGACGTCGTCCAGGTGGTTCGTCTCGTAGTCGTGCATCGCGGGCATCTGGCCAGGCGCGTCGAGCGAGATGGCCTCGGGCAGGTACAGGCACTCGCAGAGCTCCAGGTCCTCAGGCATATCCGGGAACAGCTTGCGCGTCTCATCCATAACGAGCTTCAGGCGCTCCTCGTCCGACATCGCCATCAGGCGCTCCTCGTGCTCGTATGAGGTCAGCACGTGCAACAGCGTGCCCTTCTCGCGGCCGTAGGGGGTGTAGGCATCGGAGCGCTGGGCTGCGTCCAGGCACACGCGGATGAGCGGCTTGGGGTCCTCCGGTGTGGACGCAAAGAACTCCATGGTGAACTCGTCGGGGGTGAACTTCTTCCTGTCGCCGAACATGTAGTGGTAGGTTGACGCGTAGCGCACGCACGCCAGGTCGTCGGCGATGGCCTGCGGCAGCTCGGGCGTGATCTGGGCCACCTTCGACGCCGTTGTGCAGCAGATGACGTGGTCGGCCGGGAAGAACTCGCCGCCCGCACGCACTCCGGTCACGGCGCCGTCCTCGATGACGATCTCGTCGACAGGGCACGACAGGCGGTAGCACTCCTCGTCCATCCCGTACGCTGCCTCGTAGATGCTGCCGATGCCGCGCTTCATCCAGCCGAAGCCGCCGCTCTCGGACATGCCCTGGCTGTTGTTGATGAACAGGCACATCATGTGCGTGACGCACGTGTCGGGCGCGCTGCCGAGGATCATGAGCGACATGAACGGCTGGAAGATGTAGTCGAGCGCCTCCTTGCCGCCGTGCTCGAGGACGTATTCGTCGAGGCGCACGTCGCCGAAAGGCAGGAGCGCCTCGAAGCTGTTGGCGTGAACGTCCTTGCCCTGCGCCTCGATCTGCTTCAGCTCCTTGTTGATGGCCAGCGCCACCTTAATCGCCTGGCGTATCGCCTTGAGCGGGATCCCCCGGAAGCCGAGCGTCTCGCGCAGCCAGCTCAGCTGCTGCGCGGCCGTGCCGATACCGACGAGGTTCAGCCTGTTCTTGCGCCAGAAGCCCACGCGCATCGTCGTGCCCGCGGCGTACTCGCCCGAGAGGCCCACGTCTTTGATCAGCTGGGGCTCGAAGTCCCACTGGGTCTCGACGCCGAGGGCGCCCGTCTCGCAGATGTAGCCGTCCTTCTCATAGGCGCGCGTGCGCCCACACGGGTACGGCGACGCCTCGAAGCACGTCACGTCGACGCCCTGTCGCCTCAACAGCCACGTCGCGTAGATCCCCGCCGCGCCTGCCCCGACCACGATTACCTTGCCTCCCATGTCTCCTCCTTTTCCTTTCCGCATCCTCGATGCGATTCCCTCTTCTGGTCTAATATTGATTGAGTACTCACTCAATCTTAGGTAAAGAAATACGCCCGCGCACCGCAGCGTGCTCGGGCGCCCTGTCCTAACACTCCTTCGGCTGCCAGTAGATCCGCCAGGCCTGTTCCATGAAGCCCTCGTCCCCCCGCTTCTCCGGATGCGCGTGCAGGTGGCGTACGGTGGCCGCCGTCACCGCGTTGCCGACCTCGACAAGGTAGGCGTCGTCGAACGATCTCACTGCCCCGAGCGAGCGGCCCCTCTCAATCTGCTCGTCGAGGAAGCGCCCCACTTTCTCCGGCACCACGCCAGCGGCGGCCCGCTCAGACTCCTCGAACATGCGCATGTAGCTGAACTCGACCCAATGGTCCAGGCACCAGTCGACCTGGCGCAGCCACGACCGCTTCAGCGTCTTCACGAAACCGTCTGGGTCCTCGACGCCCGAGGCGAAGGCTGTCGCCGCCTCTGCGTAGTAGCCTTCGACTGCCTCGGCGTAGAGGTCGGCGATGAGCTCGTCCTTGGTCCCGAAGTAGTGGAACAGGATGCCCTGCGACACGCCCGCGTCCTTGGTGATGGCCGAAGTGGGGCACGAGAAGCCACGTTCGGCAAACAGCCTGTACGCCGACTCCCTTATGTTCTCCTCGATGCCCATTCTTACTCCGTAATTATTTTGATTGACTGCTCACTCAAAATAGCATTGCGCCATTTGTTCTGTCAAGCGCCAAATTGTGCGCGCGTGCAACGTTGCCACGATGCGACTGCCGACATGGCGCTCGTGCTCTGCTGCGTGTGCGCGAACGACTTCATGCGCCTGGCCCAGACGCAGACGTTGGTGGCATCCATCGTGCCGAGGGAGCCGCCGCGGAGCAGGCCGGTGTGATTGGCCGGATTCTCATAGGCTCCCTTCCTTCTCTATCGCATAGACGACCGTACGGGAGTTGCCCGTCTGGTACGAGCACGTCGAGAAGGCGTAGAGGCGGCCTACGTCTTGCGGCGATTCCAGGACCAGGTCGCTTTCCTCGATGGCCTTGCGTGCGTAGGCCTCGAACTCGTCCTGGTCGTCGAACTCGGCCCTGAGCGTCTCGCGATTAGCGTTCACGATGTCGACCGCTATGGTATCCAGTTCGACTTTCCGGTTCCCCTCGCGCAGGTAGACGACGATCTCTCTGTGGCCCATCGCGTAATCCCGGTCGCTGAAGCGAGCGAAGTCGGCGAACACGCCGCCGTCGTCCATGTGGTGGCCGTAGATAATCGTGAGCGGGCCTCCCAAGCTGCAGTCGCAGTCGATGTAGGGCGTGCCCAAGCCCCCTTCGCCGAACACGTCGGCGTAGAGGTAATAGTCGGGGTGTTCGGGGTCGGCCTGCACGATTGGCTCGTCGATGGCGGCCCCCGGGACCTCGACCCATGCGATTATTTCAGGGGGCAGGGCGTCCCAGTCGATCTGGCGTGCGTCCTCGTCGGGCGCTTCCCGGCCGATTCGCTCGGAAGCCCACTGGGACATTTCGTCCCTCTCGTCCGGGGTGGCCGTCAGCCACGTGAGGACGAGCGCCACGGTCACGGCCAGGGCCGCCGTGGCGAGCGGGAACAGGAGCAGCTTCGCGTTTCTCATCTTCTCCTCCCGGCTTACCGGGGCGGGCTTGAGCCCGCCCCTGCGTGTGATGGACTACTCGTCTCCGGTATCGGCCGTGTCGGAGTCGGCATTGCGGGTCTTGCGGCGCTTGCCGAGCGCGTAGGCGGCGCCTGCCGCGCCGCATCCGGCGATCACGACGATGCTGGCCGCGATGGGCGCTACGGGCACGCTGCCCCCGGTCTTGGGATATCCCTTGCCGGGCGTGTCCTTCTCGGGGACGACGAGCTCGACCGTCTGCGCCTCGTCCTCGATGTCGGCGTGCGCGGCGATCTCGACGCCGTCCCTCGTCAGCGTCTCGAAGGCGACGGCCGTCGTGCCGGCTAGCTTGCTGCCGTCGAACTCGAAGGTCACCTCCGCGGTTCCGTCTGCCTTATCGGGCGTGAACGTCGCGGTTGCTGCGATTTCCTTGCCGTCCGCGTCCTTCAGCGTCTCGCCCGTGGCCTTGTCCACGAGCTTGCCCTCGAGCGTGTACTCCTTGCCGGGGACGAGGTTCTCGTACGCCACCGTGTCGGTAACTTTCGCCTTCTCGTCCGCGACGACGTTCTTGTCCCCGTCGTCGCCGTCGACGGCAGTCGTGCGGATGTCGGCGAAGTGGATGGACTGGCCCTCGTCGTCCGCGTCCTCATGGGCCGTGATGGTGTTGCCCTCGGCGTCGGCGAGCCTCTCGAAGAACACGAGCGTGTGGCCTGCGATGCCCTCGGTGTCCACGGTCATGCGCACCTCGGCGATGCCGTCCTTCTCCTCGGGCGCGAACTCCACCTCTGCCAGGATGGGCATGCCCTCGGAATCGAGGAGCTCGCCTCCCGTGGCGGAGTCGTGGAGCGTGGCGGTGAGGCGGTAGGTGCTGCCGGGTGTGAGGTTCTCGTAGGCGACCGTGTCGACGAGCTCGAGCGCGCTGGAGGTGCTGCCCAGGTTGTCGCCCGTCTCGGGGTTGGCGGCGGTGGTGTGGATGTCGACCACCTTCACTGTCTGGCCCTCGTCCTCGATGTCGGCGTGCACCATGTACTCCTTGCCCTCGTGCTCCATGGCCTCGAAGGCGACGAGGTCGTGGCCTGCGAGGTCGACGCCGTCGAAGGCGAACTCGATTTCGACGGTTCCAGTGAAGTCCTCGGCCGTGAAGGTGGTGCTGGCAGTTATCTCCTTGCCGTCGGCATCGAGCGCCGCCTTGCCGGTCGCCTTGTCCATGAGCGTGCCGGAGACCGTGTACTCCTGGCCGGGGATGCAGCCCGTGTACTCGATGGTGTCTACGATCGTCATCTGGCCCCGGGCCTGCCCCTCGTGGGTGCCGCTGGCCTTGTCGACGGCCGTGGTCCTCATGGTCTTGGGCATGTTCTCGACGGTCCACTCGTACACGTCGGTCATTTCCTCCGACCCGTCGAACTCGATCATGCCCTGGTCGTTGGCGGTGAAGTCGTGGATGGCGGGCTCTCCGCTCTCGTCGACGTCGCATATGACGTAGCCGTCCGGAGCCGCGGTCTCCTGCACGTGGTAGCTTCCGTGCAGGATGTACTTCATGGAGATGTCGCCGTTCTCGTCGGAGACGAACTCCTCGTCGAAGGACCCCTCGTCGTTCCAGACTCGGAAAGTGGCCCCCGCGACGGGGGTCTCGGGGTCGGTCGCGTCGACCTTGCGGAGCTTGATCTCGGTGGGGGTATCGGTCACGGGCTCTTCGTGCTCGAAGGCCTCGACTTCCTGCCCCTGGTAGGAAAGCTCGACCGTCTCCTCGCTCACGTTGAGCGCGAAACCGTCCTTGGCCTTCGCCTCGTAGACGGTGTAGGTGCCAAGGTAGAGCTCTCCGGTCGACGCCGCGCCGCTCGCGTCGGTCACGAGGGTCGCGACGATCTCGCCGGCACCCGCGCGGACGGTGCCCTCGGCGGTGACGATGTCGGCCGCGGCCTTCACGATGTAGGTGCTCCCGTCGACGGGCTCGCCGGTCGTCGAGTCGTGCTTGACCACCTTGATGATGCCCTTTTGGGGCATGTCGGCGAGCTCGACCGAGATGGGGTCTTCCCACCCTCTGTACTGGGCCCCGACCGTGAAGGAAACGCCCTCGAGGTTGACGGCGTAGCCGTAGGGCGCCTGCACCTCGGTGATGGTGTAGCTTCCCTCCTCGAGCAGCATGGGAAGCGTCACCTCACCGCTGCCGTTCGTGGTCCAGGTGTCCATCACGGACTCCTCGGGGTAGTGCGACGCGTAGGTCACGGGCGCCCCGCTTGCGTCGAGCAGCTGGAACGAGCATTGCAGGGGGACCTGCCTGCCGGTCTCGGCGTCGACCTTGATGACCTTGAGAGGAGTCTGGGGGATGCGGTCGTTCACGAGCGCCGGCGCGTCGTACTGGCCCTCTTCGGAGATGGTCGTCTTCCAGTCGGGCACGGCGAGCAGCTCCTTGCCGTGCTCGGCCTCGAAGGCGGCTGCCACGTCGTCGGGCACGACCTCGTGCACCGTGTAGGTCCCGTAGGCGAGCGCCCCGGTCCACCCGTCGGGCAGGCCGATCGCCTTGGTGGTCGCGAGCCCGTTCTCGTCGACGGTGATCGTGCACACGACGCCTCCCTTGGCCACCTCTTCTCCGGTCTCGGGGGATACGACCGTGCCCTCGTTGTCGTTGATGAGCTGGAACTGCACGCCCTCGGCGAGGATTCGCTCGACCTCCTGCGGGTTGTCCGCCTCGTCGTAGATCGAGACGGGAACCTCCTTCACGAGCCGGAAGTCCCCGCGCTTCACGGTGTCGGGCTGCGTGGGCGAGTTGTACGTGTAGACGCTCTCCCCGACGGCGCCTTCCGGGGTGATCTGGATGCAGAATCTCTTCGGCGCCCCGCCGGCGCCGTCGTCGAGGTTGTAGCCTTGCGGCGCCTTCGTCTCTTCGATCACGACGGTGCCGAGCGGGATTGAGGCGTCGCCGTTGCTCTGGCGGTAGAGTGCGTCGCCGGAGGCCTTGTACTCGTCTGAGTAGTAGGCGAACCCGTCGGCGTCGGTCTTGAACACCCACGTGCGGGTCGCCTCGCCGGAGGCCTCGGCGGCCTCTGCGCTGCCGTAGTACCCGTCGTAGTAGCGCACGGTGAACTGGGCGCCCGAAAGCGACGCGGCGCCTTCGGGCTTGCTGGCGCTGGTCGTGGCGTCAACCTTGCCGACGAGCATGCCGACCGGGTCGGACTGCGGGATCTCGGCGACGCCGGCCTCCCCGTTCACGGGGATCGTGTTGCCTGCCGAGACGTCGACCTTGTAGCTCGCGGGATCGAGCGCGTAGCCGGGAGACGCCTGCGTTTCCTTGACCCAATAGGTGCCGCTTGTGACGTGCTCGAGCTTGCCGTAGCCGGCTTCGTCGGTCGTCATGGAGCCGGCTTCCGCGGTGCACGCCTCGTCGGAGTACACGGTGTAGACGGCGCCGGCAAGCGAGTAGCAGCCGTTGCCGTCGGTCGTCTTGGCTATGGCCGATGCCTTGTGGATCTCGATTGCGCCCTTCGGGGTGAGCCTCGGTATGACGCACACGTTCTGCGAGTCGCTGCTGTGCCATTCGGTGCCCCAGGCCTCGTAGCTGTCCTTGTTCTGCTCGTAGTACGCTTTCGCGCCGGCGTACACGTCCCAGAAGTCGGAACGCTCCGGCGACACGTATGCGTCCATGTATCCGGTGTTGTACTCGCACCAGACCATGTACTGCAGGTACCCGTAGTGCGTCGGCGACCCCCAGCCGGGATGGGCTTCCCAGAGGTAGCGGTCGTACAGTCCGAGCCTGAGCGCCATGCCCGCGTCCATGCCCTGCGACCAGTACCAGGCGCCGTCCACCACCGTCGTCTGGACGTCGATGCACATGGCCACCTCGCCGTCGATGTACATGAAGGTGTCCGCCCAGCTGTTTCCGGTGTTGCTATCGTATTGCCTGAAGTCGAGGTGCTCGTCTGATACGTAGATGGACGCCTCGGCGGCGTAGGCCCTCTCCGCCCTGGCCATGAGCGGTCCGACGAGCCCCGCGATGGCGAGCAGGGCCGCCATGAGCACCGCCACCGACTTCCTGGCGGCTGGCCACATCGTCTTCGCTTTCATCCGGCGCCCCCTATCGGGCCTGGGCGTCGGGCACGGGGCGCTGCTCGGCCTCCATGGCCCGCGACGCCTCGGTCACGTCCCTCGCGCGCTCCGCGAGCGAGTCCTTGTGCGCCTCGGCGTATGCCCGCCTGGACTCGGCTAGCGCGTCCTTGATCTGCTGCGGCATGACGCGCACGGTCTCCTTGAGCCTCTTGCCGTCTTCCCCGACGACGGGGTTTCCCTCCGGGTCGAGCACGCTCTTCTGCAGCCATATCTCGCGGTCGGTCAGCAGCGGGATATCGCGCCAGTTCTCCCCGCGGTACTTCGACTCGTTGACGAAGAGCGGGCTGAACTGGTAGCCGCCAACGTCCTTGCCGTCGATGACCGTGCCCTGCGGCAGCGTCACCGAGTTGAACGTCTTCCTCTCGCCGCTTCTGGGGTCGGTGTACTCGATATCGGTGCGCACGAAGTTCTTGTGAAGCGAGATGTAGGTGTTCTTCTTCTCTGCCTGGTCTGCCATCTTCTTTTCTCCTTTGCATCTTTCGTTTGGCTTTCGGGCTTGGTGTGGAAGGCGCCCTTCCGCGGTTGCCTATGGTGGGTCCATCTGTCTTCTCCTCTCTCTTATCCGCCCATGATGTCGCGCG
>JAFUCC010000090.1 GCA_017459925.1 Eggerthellaceae bacterium | reverse complement strand
GAACAGAACCCCATCTTCATTCCGCTGGATTGCATCGAGACGTTCCGTGAGGCCGAGAGCACGCCCTACCACTGCGGACAGATGGAGATTAGACCGAAGAAAGGACGGCAACTGAAAGGCTTTAGTTGCGACTGTCTGACGGCTGAATACTTCTGGAGCGACAACGGCGCGGGTAAGGGCTTCACACAGGTGCTGGACTTCACCTTCGAGGGGCGGCTGTCGCACTTCAACTACCTGAAGCGCGAGCTGACGAACCACGACCTGCGCTTCATCGTTCTGCTGCCACGAACGATAGACAGCCACCTCGTCATCGGCTGGCCCTATTATGACCTGGAGATGGAGAACGAAAAACTCAACGACGAAATGAAATTTGCGATGAGCTGCCAGTACAGCGCGACACCGTTTCCCTGGTACGAGGACGACGTGGTGGCCGACGACTGTGACGTGGTGGAACTGATAGACAGACTGTTTGGAAAGAGAGACTAAAATAATAACGAACTATGGCAAAGCAGACAAACGACACGCTGACAAGAACGCTGACCAAGGCCGACGTGGTAAACATGCTGCGCGGAACATCGCCAAGTGGCGAAGCGATGCAGAAAGCTATCGACATGGGCATAGGCGAATACTACGGCGGGATGGACGACCACTTTGAATGGGTGACGACATGGCGAGAGGCATGGGAGCGATACACCATCAAGGAACTGTACGACCTGTATTGCGACATCGAGATTGACAACCAGCGCGAAGATGTTGATAAACTCTACAGCGTATATCTTGCCTATTACGATACGGGAGTTGACCCCGGTATAGAAGGTGTTTTCTCTACCCAAGATAAGGCCGAGCAGTTCGCAAGGAAGCACGGCGGCCTTAGTGTCGCAGAATACATAATGAACGAAAAGGAGGACGGCGTATGAAGCACTGCAACATAAAACTTGAACCTCTGTCCGTCGGGGAGTGTCAGCCTGGGCCGTCGGGGCTGGGCAGTGTGCGCGTGATGAGCGGCTACCTGGATAGGGAGTCGGACAAGACGCTGCGGGACTCCATGCCTCCTATGTCGCTCGACTCAGAGTTTGCCGTGCCAGTAGGCGGCGGCGTGTATCAGATAAAGACGGCACGGCAGATACTGGAGGAAGAAAAAGGACAGGCAAAGGACTTAGCGAAAAGTTTATTAAAACGGAAATAACGACTATGACACATCAGACTGACGAGCCGCACAGGCTCATGCTTTTGCCACCTTGGCGCCGTGACCCGAGGGTGAAGGTGATGGGCGACTACCTGCGTGAGCGGTTCAGGCGCAACAACCACACGAAGTATCACAAGTATTGCGACGAATGGATCAACAACATCACCCTCGACCAGCTGGGCTACTTCATCGAGGAGAAGCGAAGGATATACAGCGGCGTGGTGCTGAAATGAAAGACCAATGAAACTGACACGGGATGAAAAAGCATGGCGGCGGCAGCGCATCCGCGAGGCATACCCCGACGGCGACCTGCAACGGCTGGCCGACGAACTGGGAATGACGGCGGCGGCGCTGAGGAAGGCGGCACAGCGGCTGGGCGTGAGGCGCGAGGAACTGGCCGTCAGTCGTACCAAGTCGGCGGCAGTCAGCCATCGCAAGAGGCATTGCAGCGAGGAACGGCAGCGGCTGGCACAGGTGTATGAGACAAAGAAGAAGGTGCCCAGCCCGCAGCAGGAGGCCGCACTGCTTGCGCCCGACGTGCAGCCATCGGCGGCGTTCGTCCCCTTCAACAAACTGCACCGGCAGCACAACGAGAAAATCAAGGCTGAGTACCCGGAGCGACGGGGCGCCGACCTGGCGGTAGAGACGGGGCTGAACTACTACACCGTGGTGCGCAAAGCCAACAGGATGGGCGTAGGCAAGAGTCCGTCGTTCATGCGCCAGTCGTGGGTTCGCGGTGCGAAACATGGCTGGAAAATCAAGGGCGAGCGGCGCAAGGCACTCATGGGGCAGTACGACGAATACATGAGGGCGCACTTTGCCACGACGAAGAACCTGGAACTGGCACGGCTGTTCGGCGTGGACGAGAAGACGGTGCGCCGCTGGGCCCGCAGGCTGGGGCTGCAGAAGAGCGAGGCGTTCATGCAGGAGGCCCGTGGGCGCGGTCACGCCAAGATACGCGGCGGCTACTACACCCCGGAGCACCTGGCATGGCGCAGGCAGCGCATCGCCGACGTCTATCCCGACGGCAGCGAGGACGAGCTGCTGGCACTGGCCGAGGAACTGGGCGTGACGCGAAACCACGTCGGGCAGCTGGCCGCACGCTACGGCATACACCGCTCGGAAGAGCGTACCCACGAAGCAAGGAAGGCGGGCATGGTGCGCTGCGGCAGGACGAAGTTCACGCCCGAGGTGATTGCCGCCCTCGCGGAATACTACCCCACGCACACCAACGAGGAGTGCGCCGAGCACTTCGGTCTGAACAAAGGTACGCTGAATCAGGTGGCCGTCAAGCACGGCTGGAAGAAAACCCGTGAGCACAAGAGCCGCGTTTACAGTCAGAGCATGGCGGCATACAGGCAGCGGGAGAGAGACTGTAATAAAATGATGAAGCAATGAAGCACACGGTGGAGGAACTGGTGGCGATACAGCGTGGGCAGCTGCGGGCGGCGGAGGAGTACATCAGGCAGTTCTATGCCACGGTGCCCAACGACGTGCTGGCCGCGACGCTCGACATGAGCGTGGACATGGTGCAGTACAGGGCGCGGAAGATGGGGTTGCGGAAGGAGCGGCTGCCGAAGGATGCCAACGGGCGCACACTGACACCGGCGGCGGCGAGGGCCGAGCGGCGGCGCATCCGCCGCGAATATCCCGACGCCGACCGCGAGGGGCTGCAGCGGCTGGCCCGCGACCTGGGGATAACCCTCGATCAGCTGAAGGCCCGCGCCAAACGCTACGGCGTGAGCCGCCGCGCTCCGCTAAAGGATAAATGAAAAAAATGAGAAATGGAAACAGTAAATCGGCGGCAAACGTGGGTGTTTGTCGCCGATTTCCGTTTTTCAGTTGGAACTTTGAACCTGAAACATAAAACTATGATTACGCCTCCTCGCCTGCAATGGTCTCCTTCGTGCCCGTCTTGCTGGCGTCCAGCGTCGTGAAGGTCTGCTGCTTGATGTGGAACTCGCCGTGCTCCGACCAGCCGTTGAAGCGGGCGACGGTGTTCAGGAAGTTCAGATAGAGCCGCTGGTGGATGTTCAGTTGCTGTTGCTTCAGCAGGGCCATCTCGCGCAGGGCCGTGCCGCCGTTGCTGGCTGCCACCATGGGCACACCCACGAGGCGGGGGTCAACCTGCAGGGCGAGGAAGATGGGGTTGGTCGAGAGTTCCAGCTCCTCCTTGCCAGCCTTCACGGCATCGTTGGTGGTTTCTTTCACATCGACTATCTCGACGTTGTGATGTTCCTTGCCGTCCTGTCCCACCCACATGAACTGGCGCATGGTCTTGCCCGTGTTCTCGCGGTGCTGCAGGAACTGCTCCACGTTGCTGTCGAGGTGGTCGATGAACTCCTGCTGCTTGTCCTTGTCGCCCTGTATGCCCTCGTCTGCAAAAATCATATCGAGGTAGTCGAGGGACACGTACAATATGCGACCGAACGTAGTGGCGTTG
>JAFUCC010000089.1 GCA_017459925.1 Eggerthellaceae bacterium | reverse complement strand
CGAGCGTTCGACCAAGACATCGAGCTCTCCCTTCAAAGATTGCGCCACGATCTCTGCATCGAGCAGGGGCGCCTCGAAACAGCTTTCCTCGAAATCGAAACCCAGATGCGGGTAATCGGCGAGCACGTCGGCCGCGATAAGGCGATCGACGGGGCCCATCCTCGCCACGTCTTCAAACGAACCCCGATGCAGCATGAAGACAGTTGCTGTGACAAGCAGCAGGTCAGAGGGTATATCCTCGCGAATGGCAGCTGCCACGAACCGGGCCGGCGCATCGGGCATCTGATCCCACATGAGCGCAGGCACGCGATGCGAAGCCGGGATTTGGGAGGAGCGAAGGCGAACGCGCTCCTCGTCGCTTCGCGCCGCATCGATCTCGTCATCGTCGAGCAACAGCTCTCCCGCACCCATGCGAAAGCGGTCGAGCTGCAATCCCCCTGCCAAATCGCATGAGGGAACGCAGGTGACCAAGACTTCGCAATCGTGCGCAAGGAGGGCGTCGATTTCACGGGAAAGCTGCTGCACCCGTTGCGCGTCGAGTTGGGGCACGTCTTCGATGACCACGAGCTTCACGTCGGGGTCGGCAGCCATGCATTCGCCGGCAATGTCGCCGTCGTCCAAATCGCGGATGAAGCACGGGCTTTTCGCGTTTATCCAAAACACGTGCGCCCACGAGAACATCGTCTCGGCGTAATCGATTGCCAGGCATGTCTTCCCGTAACCGGTTGGCGCGACGACAAAGCGGGCGACGAGGCGGTCGCGTGCTAGACGGGTTATAAGGCGGGTGCGTTGGCGGACGTTGAACGAGGCGAGGCGCCGTGGCCGATAGCCGCGGCAGGCAGCCTTGGAAATGAAGCCTGATTTCTGCATGAGCGTTCCTTCTTGCGGAATACCCAAGCCATGGTCAGGTAAATCGTAGCGGACGTCGCGCTTTCAGCGCAAGAGGCCAGATATGCCCGAATCGGAAGCCCGCCTACAAGTTCTTGTGCTACGCCTTCCGCGAAGGGGCTCTGCAAAACTGTGCGCGCAGGTGCTATTCGGTTATCCGACCGTGCGATTATGCAGCTGCGCGGCTATTCGGCGGGTTCGTCGGCGCCTTGACGGTTCTCTTCAAGTTCAACGCCCGCTTCACGGTCGCCGAGCAGCGCGGCGACGCGATCGGAGTACACGGCGTCGGTGATGCCCGCTTCTGCGGCCAGGTCCATGACCGGGGCGTCGTTCCACAGGGCTTCGAGGCGGTAGAACTCGCGCGTTTCAGGTTGGAACACGTGCACGACGACGCTGCCGTAGTCGAGCAGCTCCCACGAACCGTCGCGCGTTTCCTCGCGATGCAGGGGCTTCATGCCGAGCTGTTCGCGTTCTTGCTCTTCGATCTCGTCGATGATGGCGCTGACCTGCCGGCTGTTGGCGGCGGTCACGATGACGAAGTACTCGGTCACGCTGATGAGCTCGCCGACGTTCTGCACGACGATGTCGGTTGCCTTCTTCTCGTCAGCCGCGCGAGCTGCGACGATTGCCATATCCTTCGATGTTGCGTTTTCGGTCATTCTCGTTTCCTCTATCACAGTTTCAAAATGAACATTACCCCAGGGGTGATGTTCATTTCTTTCCTTTGTGCTTCTTGCCCGAAACCGAGCCGTCGCCGTTGCCGCGCTTGCCCTTGCGGGGGTGCTGCGCGGTGTAGGCGTTCCAAATGGCTATCGTATCGGGGTGCAGGGGCTTGCGGCGCTCGAACAGCAGAAAAACCCAATATTCATAGGTTTGGAAGTACAGCTCCTCGAGCGTTTCCTTGCCCACAGCCGCCCGCAGCTCGTCGATGCGGCCGAACTGGCGGTTCGGCTCGATGGCGTCGGCGATGTAAAGCGCCATGTCGAGCGGCGACATGTCAACCGCCGCCGTCGTGTGGCGGCTGATGGCCTGCAGGATGTCGGCGGGAATGTCCGGGAACTCCTGCCCCAATGCGCGCGCCGCCGTGATGCCATGCAGCACGCCGGGCATCTGCTCGACGATGTACGGGTCGATCTCGTCTTCCATGTGAAGCTCGCGCACGCGGGCACGCGCCTGATCGTCGTCGTATCCCTTGTCCCAATCGTGCAGAAGGCCGGCAAGGCGCGCCTTCTTCACATCGAGGCCGTACTCCTTTGCCAGCTGCGCGCACGTGTCCGACACGCCCAAGCTGTGCTGGAAGCGCTTCGCCGACACGCGTTTTTCGAGTTCCGCCTTGCGCGCGTTGAAGAAGGCTTTGGAAAGCGGGTCGGGGTGGGACAATGGGGGCAGGGCAAGGTGTCCCATTGACACAATGGGACACCTTGCCCTGCCCCCATTGTCCCACGGGACTAAGTAGCGAACCGACTTCCCTTGCGCCAGGCGCTCGCGGATGTCGGTCGAAGAGATTTCCAGGATGCTCACGCGCACAAGATGCAGCTGGAAGGGGCCAGCCGCCATGACGGCCTCGCGCAGCGTGTCGGCATCGGCCGAGCCTGGCCTGCCCACCGCCACGGCAAGGTGCGCCAGTTGCGCGATTTCCTCGCGGCCCTTCCACTTCCCCACCGTCGCCGCCGTGTCGGAGCCGACGATGAAGTAGAACTCGACGTTCTCGGGGTAATGCTCACGCAGCTGCCGCAGCGTGTCGACCGTGAACGTGTCGCCCTCGCGGTCGATCTCGATGCGGCTAACGTCGAAATGCGGGTTGCCCGCCACCGCCGCGCGCACGTTTGCGAAGCGCACTTCGGGGTCGGTCACGTTCTGGTCGCGTTTGAATACCGGCGCGCCCGTGGGAATGAACAGCACAGCGTCGAGTTCGAGTGCCTCGCGCATTTCCTCGGCCACGCGCAGATGCCCGTTGTGAATCGGGTCGAACGTGCCGCCCATGAGCCCGAGCTTCGCCGGAACGCCGTCTGCCCCCAAGCTGTCGAACCGCTCACTGATAACCGCCAAGAGCCTTTGCCTCGTTTCCTGATGATCGATTTCCTTTCAGGTGCTTGATTATCGCAGAGATAGCCCGTCCGAAAAACCAGCCACCACCCGAAGTCCATGATGCGTGCGGTAGAATGACCGAAATGCCAAACGAAAGGACCGGCCATGACCGTGCGAGAAGATGTCCTGAAGATGAAGATGGTGGCGCCGTACCTGGCGTCGACGCCCCGCGAACAGCGCGATACAGCGCTTGAAGCGGTAGCTCGGGCGCTGGCCACCAAAGCCGACGAGGTGTTCGCGGCGAACGCGCGCGACCTCGCTGCCGCCGAGGAATCGGGCGTGGCGCAAAGCATCGTGCAGCGCCTGCGCTTCGACGAGCACAAGCTCGAGGACGTGCTGGCGGGCATTCGCCAGCTCGTGGACTTGCCCGACCCCACTGGCCGAACGACGCTCTTGCGCGAGCTCGACGAGGGCCTGGTGCTGCGACGCGTAACGTGCCCTATCGGCGTGATCGGCGTCATTTTCGAGGCACGACCCGATGCGCTCGTCCAGATTTCCACGCTGTGCCTGAAAAGCGGCAATTGCGCAGTGCTGAAGGGCGGAAGCGAAACCGCCGAGACGAACCGCGCGCTGTTTGGGATCATTCACGATGCCGCTGTTGAGGCTGGGCTTCCCGAGGCCTGCCTTCTGCAAGTCGAGGCGCATGCCGAAATCGACGAGCTGCTGGCATGCGACGATTGCGTCGACTTGCTCATTCCGCGCGGGTCGAACGCGTTCGTGCGCTACATCATGGACCACACGAAGATTCCCGTCATGGGGCATGCGGACGGCATTTGCCACATTTACGTGGATGCCGCAGCCGATTTCGATTTGGCGTGCCGCGTTATCGTCGACGCCAAGACCCAGTACCCGGCGGCGTGCAACGCGGTGGAAACCATCTTGGTGGCACGCACGGCGGCACCGGCGTTTTTGCCCAAGCTGGGCACGGCGCTTGCCGAGGCGAACGTGGGCGTCCGCGCAACGGAGGAAGCTGGAGCGCTGTTCGGCGAAAGCTGCGCGTGGGAAGCCGTCGAAGTCGCCGATTTCCGCGAATACTTGGAATGCACCCTTTCCGTCAACCTCGTCGACGACTTGGCGCAAGCGTGCGCATTCGTGAACGAGCATGGCTCGCACCACACCGACTGCATCATCACCGAAGACGATGAGGCGGCGGACATGTTCATGCGCTTGGTCGATTCCGCCGGCGTGTACCGCAACTGCTCGACGCGCTTCGCCGACGGGTTCCGCTACGGCTTCGGCGCCGAGGTGGGCATTTCCACCGCGAAAGTGCACGCCCGCGGACCTGTTGGGCTAGAGGGTTTGGTCACCTACAAGTACCTGCTTGAAGGCCATGGGCACATCGTCGGCGATTACGCGACCGGCAAGCGCACCTTCACGCATCGCGATTTGTAGGGGCACAATGAGCAGCACAATGAGCAGCAGGACGTTCCTGATACTCATTTGCAGAGCGTCCTCCAAGCTGGCATCACGTCATTGAAAATGAGTACCAGGAACGTCCTGCTGCTCATTCTGCTGCTCATTGTGCTGCTCATTCGAATATCACGAGGTCGTCGCGGTGAACGAGCGGCTTCTCGGCCATTTCGGAAAGCAGGCGGTTGCGCGATAGCTCGTCACGCGTGCGGCCCAGCGCCAGCTCGGCTTCGTCGCGACTGAACGCTGCACGGCCACGCGCGAACAGGTAGCCCGACTCATCGAGGATGTCGACGATGTCGCCGTTTTCGAAATCGCCTTCGACCGCTGCCACGCCTACGACCAGAAGCGAGCTGCCCTTGCGCTGCAGCGCCTGCTTGGCGCCAGCGTCGACCGTGATGGAGCCGCGCGACGAGTCGCCGAGCGCGATCCACAACTTACGCGGGGTGATCTCATGCGCGACGCCTTCCGCCGCGAACAACGTGCCGACCTCGTTGCCGGCCGCCGCATCGACGATGGCGTTTTCGCGCCTGCCAGCGCAGATGACGAGCGGGATTCCCGCCACGCCGAGCA
The DNA here is from genome assembly GCA_017459925.1 of Eggerthellaceae bacterium. Lineage (GTDB taxonomy): Bacteria > Actinomycetota > Coriobacteriia > Coriobacteriales > Eggerthellaceae > UBA9715. The sequence goes on along the minus strand of JAFUCC010000089.1, from coordinate 8,143 downwards.
CGCGCGCCGCCTTCACCTTGGTCACCATGCCGCCCGACCCCATGGCCGAGCCCGCGTCGCCCGCGGCGCCGATGATGGACTGGTCGATGCGGTCGACGCGCTTGATGAGCTTCGCGTTGGCGTCTTTCGACGGGTTTGCGTCGTACAGACCGTCGATGTCGGAAAGGATGACGGTAAGGTCCGCACTGATGAGGCAAGCCACGAGCGCGCCGAGCGTGTCGTTGTCGCCGAAGCGAATCTGCTCGACCGACACGGTGTCGTTCTCGTTCACGATGGGCACCACGCCCAAGTCGAGCAGCCGCTCGAGCGTGTCGCGCGCATGCAGGTACGCCGTGCGGTCGGCCGTGTCGCGCCGCGTCAGCAGCACGAGCGAGGTGACCATGCCGTGGCTGGCGAACGCATCGCCCCACGCGCTGGCGAACAGCCCCTGCCCGACCGACGCCGCAGCCTGCAGCGTGGGCATATCGTCGGGACGCTTGCCCGACATGCCGAGCCGCTCGAGTCCGCACGCGATGGCGCCCGACGACACGACGACGACCTGCCATCCCTGCGCGCGCACGGCTTCCACCTGCTGCGCGAACGATTCGAGGTACTCGTGATCGATACGCCCTTCGCCCGTCGTCAGCGTCGACGACCCGATTTTCACCACCAAGCGTTTCATCAGTCCTCCGGTCTGCAGGAGTTGAACATTACCCCAGGGCTGATGTTCAAATTTATTTGAACATCAGCCCTGGGGTAATGTTCAACTGTCCCCGTTAATCCTCCAATTCGGCAAACATGTCCTCGTGGGCCAACGCCGACTCGAAGTCGAACGAGTACCCCACGATGCGCACTTCGTCGCCATCTCGAGCACCGGCGTCTTCAAGCGTTTTATCGACGCCCATGCGCTTCATACGATGCTGCAAGAAGGCAATTGCCTCCTCGTTTTCCCAATCGGTCTGCACGACCATGCGCTCGACGCGCGGGCCCGACACGCGGAACACATGCTCGGCCAGCTGCACCACCTGATACGCTGCATCGCGCGCCTCGCGCTTGTGCTCCCATACCATGTCGTACTGGGTGTCGCGTTCGGCCTGCTCGCGCGCAGCTTCGCGTAGCTCGCGCACCTTGCTGCCAATGGCGTTCTTCAGGCTGTCGACGCCTTCGCCCGTCAGCGCGCTGATGCGGTAGAGCTTCGGGTCGATGGGACTTTCCGCGAACTCGTCGCCGCCTGCCGCCGCGATTGAATCGGCCTTCACGCGTTCGGCCAGCTTCTCGCACACTTCCTCGGTGCTGGGAACGTCTATCTTGTTGGCCACGACGATGCGCGGGCGCCGACCCAACTCGTCGGCGTACAGCTCGAGCTCGCGGTTGATGATTTCGTAGTCGTTCAGCGGGTCGCGCCCTTCCCAGTCGCCCGTCAGGTCGACCACGTGAACGATGAGCGCCGTGCGCTCGATGTGGCGCAGGAACTCGTGCCCAAGCCCGCGGCCTTCGTGCGCGCCCTCGATAAGGCCCGGCACGTCAGCCACGACAAAGCTGTAATCGTCAGACGTCAGCGCAACGCCCAGGTTGGGAACGAGCGTGGTGAACGGGTAGTCCGCGATCTTCGGACGCGCTGCCGAGATCTTCGCGATGAGCGACGACTTGCCCGCTGACGGCATTCCCACGAGCGCGGCGTCGGCCATGAGCTTCATTTCCAGCTGAATCCAACCCTCACCCGCCGGTTCGCCCAGCTCGGCAAACGCCGGCGCCCGGCGCGTCGACGTGACGAAGTGGATGTTGCCACGCCCGCCGACGCCGCCCGACATGACGATGACCTGCTCGCCATCGTGCGTCAGGTCGGCGATGAGCTCGCCGGTTTCCTTCGTCTCCTCGTCGTACTCGCGCACGACCGTGCCGACTGGCACTTTCAAGATGAGGTCCTCGCCGCGGGCGCCGTGCATGCGGCTGCCCTTGCCGTGCGTGCCGCGCTGCGCCTTGAAGTGGTGTTTGAAGCGGTAGTCGATAAGCGACGACACGCTGGCATCGGCACGCACGATGACATCGCCGCCGTGGCCGCCGTCGCCTCCGTCTGGCCCGCCCTTGGGAACATGCGCCTCGCGCCGAAACGACATGCACCCGGCGCCGCCATCGCCGCCCTTCACGTGTATGTTGACTTTATCGATGAACATAGCTTCCTTATTCTACCAAGCGAATGAGTCGCAGGACGTTCCTGATACTCATTTGCCATGGCGTGAGCCAACTTGGAGGATGTACTGACCATGAGTATCAGGAACGTCCTGCGACTCATTCAGCAAAAAGCGCCCCCTGGCTAGCAGAGGGCGCCCGTTAACGTACGATGTTGTCGCCGTTAGGCTTTATGCCTGGTCCGTCTCGAGCGGACGAACGTGAATGCGGCGCTTCACGCCCTTGGTGAACACCAGGTGGCCGTCGCACTTCGCGAACAGCGTGTCGTCCTTGCCGCGGCCGACGTTCTCGCCGGGGTGGAACTTCGTGCCACGCTGGCGCACGATGATGTTGCCAGCCTTCACGTACTCGCCGGCGAACTTCTTCACGCCCAGTCGCTGCGCGTGGGAATCGCGGCCGTTACGGGATGAACCAAGACCCTTTTTATGTGCCATGTTTCTCCCCTCCTATTCCTCTACGGCCTTCTTGGCCGGCTTGGACCACTTCTCGCCGCCCACAGACAGAATGCGCACGCGGGTGAGCTGCTGGCGATGGCCGTTCAGCTTCTTGTAGCCCTTGCGCTTCTTGAACTTGAAGACGAGCTGCTTCTTGCCCTTGAACTGGGCGAGAACCTTGGCGGTTACCTTCGTGGCTGCAGCCTTCTCGGGATCGGCCTCGATCTTGTCGCCGTCGGCCACGAAAATGACCGGCAGTTCGACCTCGGCGCCTTCCTCGACATCGAGCTTCTCGATCTCGATGACGTCGCCCGGAGCGACCTTGTACTGCTTGCCACCCGTTTTAACTACTGCGTACATATGCTTTCTCCTTGCTAGTACCTAAAGCATTTCCTACACGACGACACGTATGGGTGGGACGCGCCATCTGTGCGTTTGCGTGCAAAGACGCAAACCGATACTTTATCAGCCGTGAACTGCAGAGTCAACCGCAGAATGTGTGCGTTTGGTGGTTGGAAAGCGTAACGCAAGGGGTGCCCTCCCGTTGCATTCGGGACGGGTCGCGGAAAGGTATACTCTCCCTAGTAGGAAAGGACCTCCCATGCCCAAGAAGATTGCAGTCATCGACGGAAACTCGCTCATGCACCGCGCATACCATGCGGTGCCGCCGACCATGAACGCACCCGACGGCACGCCGACCAACGCCGTGTTCGGGTTCTGCTCGATGCTGTTCAAGTTCATCGAAATCGCCCAGCCCGACGGCATCGTCTGCGCGTTCGACGCGGGCAAGCCGAAGTTCCGCATGGAAGCGCTCGAGCAGTACAAAGCCCAGCGCCCGCCGATGGACGACGAGCTGCGCGTGCAGTTCCCCGTTATGGAAAGCCTGCTCGAATCGATGAACATCCCAGTCGTGAAAGTGCCAGGTTGGGAAGGCGACGACATTTTGGGCACGGTGGCCGCGCGCGACGAGGAGCGCGGCTACGAGACGCTGCTCGTGTCGGGCGACAAGGACGTGAACCAGCTGGTCACCGAGCTCACGCATGTGGTCACCACGAAAAAGGGCATCACCGACGTGGTGATTTACGACCCTGAAACAGTCGAGGAGAAATACGGCATCACACCTGCGCAATTCCCCGATTACCTGGGGTTCATGGGCGACACGTCCGATAACATCCCCGGCGTGCCGGGCATCGGCCCCAAGTCGGCGCAGAAGCTGCTGGCCGAATACGGCTCGATGGAAGGGGTGTACGAGAACCTCGACAAGCTGAAGGGCAAGCAGCTGGAAAACATCCGCGACAACCAGGAGCTAGCGTTCCTGTCGCGCAAGATCGCGACCATCGTGACCGACCTCGATTTCGAGCTCGACGTCGACGAGGTGTCATGGCCGTCGTTCGACGCCGAAGCCGTTGCCCAGGCGTTCGGCGCCATCCGCTTCAACGCGCACCTCGACAAGCTCATGCGCCTGGTCGGGCAAGAGGGGGCCGTATCCGCCGTCGACGCATTCGAAGCGCAGGAGCCGGTGGAAGGCGCCGAAGCGGCGGCGCTTGTGGAAGCGGCGCTGCAGCGTGCGGAACGCGTAAGCGTCGCGTTCACGCGCCCGGCGCAGGAGTCGCTCTTCGACTCGGGCGTCACGATGGCGGTTGCCACGTCGGAGGGCGCGGGGCTGCTCGAAGGCGACGAGGCGGTCAGCTTATTCGCGCGTGTTGCCAAAGAAGGTTCGTTTGCCGCGCACGATGCGAAAGCGGCGCTTCACGAGGTGTATCCGGTCGATTCGGCCGAGCACGCCGAACTATCCGATGCCGAGGTGCTGGCAGCCGACATGTTCGACGTGGCCCTTGCGGCTTACGTACTCGACTCGTCTGCGGGCAAGTATCCGCTCAACGCCCTGGTCGAAACGCATCTGGGAGCGGCTCTTCCCGATGCGCAAGATGACCGGCAGTGCGTTTCCGCGGAAGCCCAGGCTGTTCGCGCCCTTGCTGACTTGCTGGCCAAAAAGTTGGAAGACGACGGCACGGCGAGCGTGTACTACGACATCGACCTTCCGCTTATCGGGCCGCTGGCGGTAATCGAGCGCAACGGCGCGCCCATCGACACGCAGGCGCTCGCCGACCTCGGCGCCAGCACGCAGGAGGAAATCGACGGCTTGAAGGCGCGCGTATACGAGCTTGCCGGCGAGGAGTTCAACGTCGATTCGCCCAAGCAGCTCGGCCACATCCTCTTCGAGGTGCTGGGCATGCCGCATGGCAAGAAGAACAAGAACGGCTATTCGACCGACGCGCAGGTGCTGAAGAAGCTTGCGACCGAATACGAGCTGCCTGCCGTCGTGCTGCATTACCGCGAGTTCGCGAAGATCAAATCGACCTACATCGACGCGCTGCCGCAAATCGCACGGCGCTATGGCGATGGCCGCGTGCACACGTCGTTCAACGAGACGGTCACGGCGACGGGGCGCCTGTCGTCTTCCGACCCGAACCTGCAGAACATTCCCGTGCGCACCGATTTCGGGCGAAAGATCCGCGGATGCTTCGGGCCGCTGAACCCGGGCGCAGGCGACGTGTTCCTGTCTGCCGACTATTCGCAAATCGAGCTGCGGCTGCTTGCGCACTTGTCTGGCGACGAGCATTTGGTGGCAGCGTTCAATTCGGGCGCCGACTTCCATGCTTCTACGGCGGCACGCGTGTTCGGCGTGCCAGTTGAAGAGGTCACGCCGCAAATGCGCAGCCGCGCGAAGGCAGTGAACTTCGGCATCGTGTACGGCCAGCAGGCATTCGGCTTGTCGCAGAGCCTCGAGATTCCCATGGCCGAAGCCAAGGAGATGATCGACCGCTACTTCGAGGCGTACCCCGGCGTGCGTGCGTACCTCGACCGCACGGTCGACGAGGCGCGCGAGAAAGGCTATGCCGAGACCATGTTCGGCCGCAGGCGCCATATTCCCGAGCTGACGGCGCGCAACGCGGTGCAGCGCGGGTTCGGCGAGCGCACGGCCATGAACCACCCGATGCAGGGAACGGCCGCCGACATAATCAAGCTCGCCATGAACGAGGTGTCGCGTCGACTTGTCAGCGACGGATTCGAGGCGCGTTTGCTCATCCAGGTGCACGACGAACTCGACTTCTCGGTTCCCGCTGGCGAGATCGAGCGTCTCAGCGCCATGGTGAAAGAGGTCATGGAAGGCGCCGCCGAGCTATCGGTTCCGCTGATTGCCGATGTAAGCTACGGCCCAACCTGGGCAGAAGCGCACTAGTTGCTCCAGAGGTAGCCGACGCCGCGAACGGTCTCGAGACGCTGGGCAAGCTCGGGGCCGAGCTTGGCGCGGATGCGGCGAACGTGCACGTCAACCGTACGCGAGCCGCCGTAGTAGTCGAACCCCCACACATGCTGCAGCAGCGCGTCGCGCGAGAACGTGTGGCCGGGGTGGCGCACCAGGAACGACAGCAACGCATATTCCAGATACGTGAAATCGACCGGCTCGTCCGCAACCGTAACCTGGTAGGTCGCCAGGTTTATGGTCATGGCGTCGATTGAGATGACTTCCCCGTTACCTGCCGCGCCATCGTCTTGCAGCAGGCGCCTGACGCGCGCCGCGCACTCTTCCAAGCTTGCGCCATGCACGATGAAATCGCTTGGCACGAGCCCCGGCAGCTTCAGGTGCGCCACTTCGGATTCGTCCACGATGACGAGCAGCGGGCACGTGCGGTCTTCGGAAAGCTGCACGATCTCCGGCAGGTTCGCGCTGGCCGTGCCGCGCGCTTCGAACACGATGAGGTCATGGCTGGCGCCTGGCGCGAGGAGCTTTTTGATCTGCACCGTCGACCCGGCGGAAATGTCCACGTCGAAGCCGCTCAGCACCTGCTGGAACTTGTAGGCGTTGTCGAGCGAATCAGCGATGAAGACGACTGTTTTGCGCATCAGGCATCACCGCCGACCTGCCGGGTGCGATGAATCGCACCCCTACGGGTGTTAACTCGCCTGCGCATTACAGCACCGCCAAATTGCGGTCGAGTTCCCAGGAACTGACGTGGCGCAGGTAATCCATCCACTCGGCGCGCTTCGTTTCCACCAGATACGAGTGGATGTGCTCGCCGAGCGTGTCTTTCATGAGCTGCGATCCTTCGAAGAGCTCGACCGCCTCGCCCAAGTTCGCCGGCAGCAAAGCAAGCCCCGCTTCTTCGGCGGCATGCGTGGAATACGAGAACAGGTTCGTGTCCTCGACTGGCGCGGGCGGCTCGAGGCCTTCCTCGATACCGGCCATGCCGGCTGCCAGCATGACGGCGAACGCCAAATACGGGTTTGCCGCCGGATCGGGGCTGCGCAGCTCGATGCGGCAGGCGTCCGGGCGGTGCGGACGATAGCCCGGCACGCGCAACAAGGTTGAACGGTTCGTGCGCGCCCATGACAGGCACGCCGGCACGTCGCCGTTGCCGATGAGGCGCTTGTAGGAGTTCACATACTGGTTCGTGACCAGGCTGAACTCAGGCGCGTACTTCAAAATGCCCGCAATGTAGTGCTTCGCCAGGTCGGACAGGTTGTAGCCAAGCGGGTCGGACTCGTCGTAGAACAGGTTGTTCCCGTCGAAGTCGACGAGGCTCTGGTGCACGTGCATGCCGCTGCCCGGCGCGTCGACGAGCGGCTTGGGCATGAACGACGCATACACGCCGTGCACGCGCGCGATTTCCTTCACGACCAGCTTGTACGTCATGACGGCGTCGGCCATGGAAAGCGCATCGGTGTAGCGCAGGTCGATCTCGTGCTGAGACGGGCCGTTCTCGTGGTGCGAGTACTCGATGGGGATGCCCATCTTCTCGAGCGAAAGCACCGTGTCGCGACGCAGGTCGGATGCGTAATCGAGGCTTGTCAGGTCGAAGTAGCCGCCACGGTCGAGCACCTCGGGCGTCGTGGAGTCCTTGAAGTAGTAGTACTCGAGCTCGGGGCCGACGTTGAAGATGTAGCCGGCGTCAGCAGCCTTGTTCACCATGCGGCGCAGCACCTGGCGGGGGTCGCCTTCGAAAGCCGCGCCGTCGGGCGTGCGGATGTCGCAGAACATGCGCGCCACGGCATCCTGCGAGGGGCGCCACGGAAGCACCTGGAACGTCTCGGGGTCGGGAAACGCCAGCATGTCCGATTCTTCTGCCGGGCTGAAGCCGGCAACGCAGCTGCCGTCGAAGCCCATGCCGTCGACGAACGCGTCCTCGATTTCCGACGGCGAAACGGCAAACGACTTGCACGTGCCCAGCACGTCGGTGAACCACAGGCGCACGAAGTGCACGTCACGGCTCTTTATGGTCTTCAACACGAAATCGAGCTCCGGATTCATGGCGCTAGCCCCTAACGTCGATGGCGCAATCTCTTCCAGAATGGTAATACCTTACCACGCGCGCCAGTGACGCCACATCCGCGGCCTTTTCACGAAGTTTTAACGGAACTCCATGCCAAGCGAATCAACCACCTCGGAGGAAATTGATTATTGCGCGCAATAATCAATTTCCTCCGAGGTGGTTGATTCGCTTGGCATGGAGTTCCGTTAAAACTTCGTGAAAAGG
>JAFUCC010000036.1 GCA_017459925.1 Eggerthellaceae bacterium | reverse complement strand
ATTTGAACATTACCCCTGGGGTGAGCGTTCAATCGTCCCTGGGGTAACGCTCTTTTATTCGCCCTTGACCTTGCGGGCGATCTTATCGGTGAGCGAAACGTCTTCGCGCCGGTCTTTGCCCCAGAAGCAGAGCGACACCATGCCCGGTCCCACGTGACTGCCGATGACGGGGCCGATTGGCTGCTCGACGAAGACAGGTTCCTTCCCCGCTTCTTTCACGAGGATCTCCTCCATCTTCTTCATGTCCTTCGGGCAATCGGCGTTACCGACGCAGACGAACGGAGCAGCCGTGCTGTCTACGCGGTCCATGTACAGCTGCACAAGCTGTCGAAGGCCCTTCTTACGACCCCGTGCAACCCCCTTCACCGATAGCGTACCGTCGGAGGCGATTGTGACGATGGGCTTCACGTCGAGTTTCGACCCGACAACGGCAACCGATGCCGGAATGCGCCCGCCACGATGCAGGCATTCCAAATCTTCGACCATGAAGTACACGTTCACGAAATAGCGCGCCTCGCAAGCCCACTTTTCCATTTCGTCTGCTGAAAGACCGCGTTCTTGCTGGCGTAGCGCCTCGAATACGATAACCGCCTCGGCCGTCGATGCCAAAAACGTGTCGACGATGCGCAGATCGAATTCCGGATGCTCCGCCTTAACCTGTTCTGCCACAAGGCATGCCTGATCAAAGCTTGCCGAAAGGCCCGACGTGAAGCTTAAGTACACGCAGGGAAGCCCATCGACAGCCGCCTCTTCAAATGTCTGCTTCAGCACCGGAATAGAAGCCTGCGCGGTCGTAGGCTGCTCTCCTTTGCGTATGCGCTCGTAGAACTCGTGAGGATCATTCTCGTTCCACAAATCATCGAGGTGCTCTTCCTCGCCGAAGAAGAACGGGAAGCGAACCAGGTAAACGCCTTCCCTGTTAACGACGTCGTACGGAAGATCGCAGCATGAATCGACTATGAGGTTGCATTTTCGCTTCAATTGAAGCCTCCTTGGGTCATTCGAAAAGGAATCGCGATTGTAGCAAACCCGCGCCTTGAAATAAATCATGAGTAAAGCGACCAAAGAACCCCTAAGGGCAATCTTTAGGCCAACCCAGCATGCGAACATGCTGTTACAATGAGCGCAGTTGACAACCTGCGGCGAAGGAGACTTCATGTACATCGACGGCAAGCTTCAGATTGCGAAGGGAACCGAGCCCGTTTACCTGCTGCCCAAGCTGGCTAACCGCCACGGTTTGATCACGGGTGCCACGGGCACTGGCAAGACGGTTACCCTGAAGACGATCGCCCAATCGATGAGCGACGCTGGCATTCCCGTGTTCCTTGCCGATGTGAAAGGCGATGTCTCTGGCGTTGCCGTCGCCGGCGAGGCAACTGAGAAGCTCACTGAGCGCCTTGCCAACCTCGGCGTGTACGATTACGACTTCCACGGCTGCCCCACGCGCTTTTGGGACGTGTACGGCGAAGGGGGCCTTCCCTGCCGTACCACGATATCCGAAATGGGCCCCGTGCTCCTCGCCCGCCTGCTCGATCTTACCGAAGTTCAGGAAGGCGTTCTCAACATCGTTTTCCACGTAGCCGACGACGAAGGCTTGTTGCTGCTCGACCTGAAAGACCTCCGCGCGATGGTCAACTACGTCGGCGAACATGCTAAGGACTACACGCTCTCGTATGGCCAGATTGCCTCGCAGTCTATCGGCGCCATCCAGCGTGCGTTGCTGCAACTCGAAGACGCAGGCGGAAACATCTTCTTCGGCGAGCCCGCGCTCGACATCAACGATTGGCTGCAACTTGATTCCGACGGCAACGGCTACATCAACGTGCTTCATTGCGTGCGCTTGGTGCAATCCCCGCTGCTGTACTCAACGTTCTTGCTCTGGATGCTTTCCGACCTCTACGAGTCGATGCCAGAAGTCGGCGATCTCGACAAGCCGAAAGTCTGCTTCTTCTTCGACGAGGCCCATCTGCTGTTCAACAACGCGCCGCGTGCGCTCGTCGAGAAGGTCGAGCAGATCGTGAAGCTCGTGCGCTCGAAGGGCGTCGGCGTGTACTTCATCACGCAAAGCCCCTCCGACATTCCCGATTCGGTTCTGGCGCAGCTTTCCAACAAGGTTCAGCACGCACTGCGCGCATACACCCCGGCTGAGCAAAAGGCCATCAAGGCTGCAGCCGAAAGCTTCCGCGAAAACCCAGCATTCGACACCGCGCAAGTCATCACCGAACTCGGCACTGGCGAGGCCCTCATCAGCTTCCTGCAGGAAGACGGCACGCCATCCATCGTGCAGCGCGCCATGGTCATCGCCCCCACCTGCTCGATGGATGCGGCGCCTGACGATGCAAAGGACTACATTGTCTCGAACGACCAGCTACAGTCGAAATACGGAACGGCAATCGACCGCGAAAGCGCTTACGAGATCCTGAACGCAAACATCATCGCAGCTCAGGAAGCTGCTGAGCAAGCGCGGATCGCTGCCGAAGAGGAAAAGCAACGCCTTGCCGAGGAGAAGGAAGCCGAGAAACAGCGCCTGGCAGAAGAGAAAGAAGCTGAAAAGCAGCGCATTGCCGAAGAGAAGCAAGCAGAGCGCGAAGCCAAGGCGGCACAACAGCAGGCTGAACGCGAAGCTCGCGAAGCCCAGCGCCAAGCAGAGCGGGAAGAGCGCGAAGCCGCCAAGAAGGCTGAAGCCGAGGAGAAGGCCCGCCTGAAGCAGGAAGAAGCCGATCGCAAGGCCAAGTCGAAGTTCATAGACGCCGCCCTCACATCTGCCAGCCGCGCCGTCGGAAGCGGCGTAGCCCGCGGTTTATTGGGAAGCCTAAAGAAAATCATCTAACGTAACAATGAGTAGCAGGACGTTCCTGCTACTACATTTTCTGGCAATCAACCAAATTCGCAACTCTCACATGAAATGAGTAGCAGGAACATCCTGCTACTCATTTTTATTCGCGGTGCGCTCCCTATTCCACTTGGCCTCGATCTCCATGGCGCGCTTGCCGGCTTCGGAGCGGGTCGACCTGAACGAACGCGACATGCGATGCACCTGAACGGGTTCGTCGGCCTCGTCAGCAACCGTGAATCGGTTCTTCCCGTTGGCCTTCGAGATATGCATGGCGCGATCTGCGAGTTCCAGGAAGTCGTAGAACGAAGCCTTGCCATCGATGACGGCGACACCCACGCTAATCGAAATCGAACCGTAATCGCCTATGCAAATGTCCTTCGCCATTTCAACAAGCGCCTGACCGCGCGCATGGGCGAGCTCGCGGGCCGTGAATCCCGATATGAACGCGATCATCTCGTCCGCGCCGAAGCGCCCGACTACGTCATGCTCGCGGAACATGGCAAGCAGCGTATCGGCTACCTCGCAGAGAACGGAGTCCCCCGACAGGTGCCCGAGTTGGTCATTGATGACCTTGAAGTTGTCGATATCGACCATGAACATGATGCCGCCAGGATTCTTGGCGAGCTTCGACTCGATGGCGTCTTCGAGGCCCTCGCGGTTCAAGAGGCCCGTGAGGCCATCGTGCATGGCGCGGTCTTTCCACCACATGCCCGATTCGCGCGACAAGTCGATGTCCTCGCCGTACCCTAGGCCGCGAATGACGAAGCTCTTATCGTCTCTCAAAGACGTGAAGCTGAAGCGGTACCAGCGGAACTCATCGTCAGCATACAGGCGGCATTTCAAATCGACATTGCCGGTAGAAGGCATGTACTCCAAATCCGAGATGAGCGTCGACAAGCGCGCGATGCTCTCCTCGGCGATCTTATCGCCATACCCGAACAGCGCCTCGCTGAATCCGCTGACTGCTCGTTGGTTAATCTTGCCGTCATGGTCGACCGACTCGAAGAAGATGACGTCGTCGACAGGGTCGTAGTCGAAGCTGACGATGCCGGGCACTTCCGCCATGCTGCGGTAGCGCAATGCCCCGAACACCGTATCGCGCACGCTCCGCCTCGATTTCGCGGGAAGGTTCCATGCGTGATGCTCTTCGAAGTCACGGCTGATGATTTCGAAGAGGTCGGCCCCTTCAAGCGCCTTGGCGGGAAGCAGCTCACCGTCGGGTGCATGACGTAACGAAACGCCGAACACCTCGATGGGGTTCTCGACTTCTTTGCGCACCGTGTTGTACAGCAAGAACCCGTCGCCACCGTTGAGCTTCGAGATCGTAAGGGCGCGAAGGGCGCGCCGGTACATGATCGCGAGATCGATGGTCGTTCCATTTTCCACCGAAGCCAAACCAAGGCTGCACGTCGCCTTAAAGCCGCTGTCAGTGGGCGTCGTGCGCAGCGCATCGACGATCATGCACGCATTCGCGCGGGCGTCAACGGCGCTGTGCGCGCTTGGCAGGAACGCCGCGAACAGCCCTTCCCCGCAACGTGCGAGCAACGCGTCCTTCGAAAGGCGTATGCGCATCTGGTTGGCAACATGGTCGACGAGCTCGTCGACTGCTTCAGGACCGTTCTTCTCGGCAAAGGAGTCGAACTCGTCGATGTCGGCGAGAATGAGCGTACCGCCGTTCTTGCCGAGCTCGCCCTTTACGAGCGCGTCGAGCGAGCGGTACGTCAGGAGGCCCGTCAGTTCGTCATGGGACTCATCGAAGCCGGCAGTGCCCATATACGCTGGCGCCGTGCGTTCGAGCTCGCTTTCCTCAGTCGAATCGCGCACATAGCATACGAGCACGCCTCCCGACTCGCTCGAGCTTATCGAGCGCATCGTGCACTCCATCCATTTGTTCGCGCTGGGAACGCGCACGATGCAACGTGCATGGCCTATTTGGTCCGCCTTATGAGCCGTTCTACGGAACACATCGCGGCCCTCGACGTCCATCGCTGTCAGCAAATCGGCTTGGAACAAGTCGACCTCGTCTGGGCTCACCTGCATTTCGGCGTACAGGTCGTCGTTTGCGAGCATGACTTCGAACCTATCGGCGCTCATACCGAAGATGAACGCAGGGCCGACGCAGTGGTTGAAGAAGAACGCCGTATCGCCCCGTTGGTCGAGCAGCTGGGCCACGCGGTCGTCGGGTATCGAAGGCTCGTAGCTATGGCGGGCGGTTTTCGTGTCTTTCAGCAGTTTGTGGAACTGCTCGATGGGCATGGGCTTTGCGAAGAAATACCCTTGCATGAGCCGGCAGCCCATGGTCTTGAGCATCTCCGCTTGCTCGATGGTCTCGACTCCCTCGGCGATGATCGGAATGTCCAGGCCATGCGCCATGCGGATGACCGAATTCAAGATGACAGCGTCACTCGAGGCCGAATTCTCGTTTCGGAGAAACCCCATATCGAGCTTCAGGACGTCGACGGGAAGGTTTCTCAGCATGTTGAGTGACGAGTACCCGCTTCCGAAGTCGTCCATCTCGACGATGAAGCCACGGTCGCGAAGAGCGGTTACTGCGCGAATGAGCTCTTCCGGTTGGTCGGTATATGCGCCTTCCGTCACCTCGAGACGCAACGTGTCATTAGGCAAATGGTACTTTTCGCGCAACGAAGACAGATAGTCGGGAAGGCTCGGGTCGAGGATCTCCGCACGTGACACGTTGACCGAAAACGGCACGGGAGCCTCGCCCGTTTCGAGCTGCCTATTGTACGACTCGTAGCATGCCACGTTCCAGATATGGCGGTCGAGCTCGCCGATTTTACCGGCGCGCTCCAGCACGGGAATGAATTCCGCAGGGCTCAGGCGCCCTAAGCGCGCATGGTTCCATCGCGCAAGCGCCTCGGAAGCGACGACCTCGCCTTTCACGAAGTCGATGAGCGGCTGCATCCACACTTCGATCTCTCCAGCGGCGATTGAAGCCGTCAGGTCATGTTCGATGGCGTTTTCGCGGCGTTGCTTTTCCGCGAATTCGTAATCATAGAAGATGACGTGGTTACCGCCCTGCTCACGCGCGCGCTTATGGGCGGCATTGGCTTGGTCGATGATGTGATCGAGGTCGGGGTCGGCGACGTCGTCTGGCGTGAGGAAGTACACGCCGGCGGCTATTTCAATGGGTTGTTCTATGCCATGCTTCGAAAGCTCGAGGTTGAACTCGCGGTACAACGACTCGAAAGCAGAGGTAGCCTCGTCGCTTTCGTAAAACTCCTGAGATACGAACGCGGCAAAGCGATCGTCGCCGACGCGCGTGACGGCACCACGGTTCGAGATGCGCTTTTCGAGGTACGATTCGAACTCTCCGAGAACGTCGTTTCCAACCTCGTAGCCATACGATTCGTTGATGTACCTGAATTTCTTGATGTTCAGGTACCATATGGCGTTATTCGAATGCGGGTCCGATTTCAAATCGGACAGCACCTTGCTGCGGAATTCGTCCATGGTCATCGGACCCACCTCGTTTACTCCATGTCGAGAATCGTATACGTCCCCTTGCCCTTGAGCTTGCTTTGATACATGGCCTGATCTGCGACTTCGAGCAAGTCGTAGAACGTCGCCTCGCGATTGTGCGAAATCGCCACGCCGACGCTGCAACCCGCACGCGTATCGTCGGTGATTTCGATATTGTGTATCGATTCGATGATGTCCTCGCTGCGCTTAGCGGCAATCGTTTCAGGATCGCCGACAGCAACGGGTACGAACGCAACGAATTCGTCTCCGCCATAGCGCCCGAGCACGTCGCCTTCGCGGAAATGGTCGGCAAGCGCCCTCGAAACATCGCGGAGAAGCGAGTCGCCCGCCAAATGCCCGAGTTCGTCGTTCACGCTCTTGAACGAATCGAGGTCGATCATGAACATCATGCCCACGCCTTGCGTCCGCATGGAAAGGTTGATGTCCTGCTCGACGGCGTTACGGTTCAAAAGACCCGTGAGCTTGTCGATCTCGGCCTGGCGCCTCCACCACTTCGCAGAGCCCATCTGGTCGTTCGCATCTTGGGCGTAGCCATGAATTACCGTTGCCCCGCCGTTTTCATCCGCCTCGCAGGTGTAGTT
>JAFUCC010000088.1 GCA_017459925.1 Eggerthellaceae bacterium | reverse complement strand
AGGGCGCGAGGGAGGCGACCGCCTCGGAGATTCTAGCCGGGCCGGACGACGACGGCATCTGCCTGGAGCTGTCCGTGTACGATTCCGACTTCTACGACGCGCGAGCAGACGACGGAGAAGGCTTGACGGATTAGGCTATCAGTTGCAAGACGCCCGCCGCATAGGGTTGTGCGGAATCAGGGGTCCACATCAAACCCCTAAAAGTAGACACCTTTCCAAAAAGTCGAAATTGAGATTTGGGAAGGACGGGTGCAATGAAAAACGGGAAATTCACCCCGGCAGAGCGCCAGCAGCTGCTCAGGCTGGACGCCGTCGACGAAGTCAGGGCCAAGTCGATCGTCTACAGCAAGCAGTTCAAGGAAGAATGCATGGCCCGCTACCATGCAGGCGAGAGGCCCGCGGACATATTCGCCAGCGCGGGGCTTCCCTCCTCGCTAATCGGATACAAGCGAATCGAGCGGGCGATCTGCCATTGGAAGGAGGCCGAGAGGAAAGGCGCGCTTTGCGCCACGGACGCCCCGCAGGTGCGCCACCGCAACCAAGTGGATACAATTAAGCGCGCAAAACGCAAGGCGGTGGAAAGGCAGCGGCTCATGCGCGACAGGGAAAGGCAGAGATACGAGGCCCGCATAGCGGAGCTGGAAGCCCAGGTGGAGGTTTTAAAAGCCGAAAGCGCGCTCGCGAAGAAATGTGGGCGCGCGGGCAGAACCCTTACGAAGTCGGAGAGGTTCGCGCTGATCGCGGGCGTGTCGCAGGAGAGGCCCCGGACGAGGATATCGGCGATGTGCCAGGCGATGGGGGTGTCTAGGTCCGGCTACTACAAGTGGAGGAAGTCGGCGCCCGCCAGGGCCGCCCGCGAGGCCGCCGACCTGGAGGCGAAGGAGCAGGTGGAGCAGGCTTTCCTCTCCCACGGCTTCAAGAAGGGGTCCCGGCAGGTGCGCGACTCGCTCCGGCGCGACCAGGGCGTCGTGATGAACCTGAAGAAAGTGCAGCGCATCATGCGCAAGTTCGGCATCGTGTTCAAGCGCAAGCGCAAGAACCCCTACCACCCGATAGGGGCCGACGGGCTGCCCAAGGTGGCGCCCAACGTGCTCGACCGCAACTTCCACCAGGGAGCCCTTCGAAAAGTGCTCGTCACCGACATAACCTACATGCCCTGCAGAGAGGGCTTCTCCTACCTCTCCGCCATCCTGGACGCGGAATCCGACGAGCTGATCGGGCACGTCGTGTCGCTGTCGCTGCAAGAGGAGTTCGTGTTGGAAACCTTCGACCAGATCAAGGGCGAGCCGCTGGCGCCGGGCGCGCTGGCGCATTCTGACCAAGGGGTCCACTACATGGCGAAAGCGTACCGCGCAAAGCTGGCCGAGCTGGGCCTTGTGCAGTCGATGTCGAGACGGGCGTGCTGCTGGGACAACGCGTGCATGGAGAGCTGGTTCGGCCGGATGAAGGAGCAAATCGGCCCGACCAGCCATATGGCCTTCGCTGAAGTCTGCGAGAAAGTCGACGAGTACATCGAGTACTACAACTACCACAGAGGCCAGGAAAGGCTAAACTGGATGACGCCAAAGGAATATGCAGCGGCAATGGCTGCATAGGGTGTCTACTCCACGGGGTTCAGATCACCTATCGTTCATTGCCAATTGCAAACGCAGCACCCGATGGGGCGCTGAAGCGTTTACTCTGTTAAAGGATTGCTGTGTTTGAGTGGTGCGATTCTGGACAGGATACCATTTATCCTGGTATTTGACCAGTTTTACTTTGGGATGACCGGCAGAACCCGAGACCCCTCGACGGGGCGCTTCACTTTGGATGACATAGAGGATACGGGCATGCGGGACACGCCGATCAGGACGACAAAGAGGGCACGAATATAGGAATGAGTCGCAGGACGTTCCTGGTACTCATTTTGCAGAAGCGGTATAAGGATTAGTTGGTCTTAACGCAAAATGAGTACCAGGAACGTCCTGCGACTCATTCCACGCACAAGGAAAGCCGCCCCGAGAGGCGGCTTTCTTGGGTTCTGCAAAGGTTGCCTTAGCGTGCGTGAGAAGTACGACGGTTGGGGCTAGCGTTGACCGGGGTCGTGCAGTACGGGCACACATTCCAGGACGGGTCGAGCGCGTGGTGGCACGTCGAGCAGAGGTTCTTCAGGCGCTGATGGCAGTTCGGGCACATGACGTAATCGGCCTCGACAGGATAACCGCACGCGGCGCACTCGCCGTATTTCATGAGTTCCCGCTGTTTGAGGGCGACCTCGAGTTCTTGCTCGTCGCGGTCGATCTGCAGCAGGGGCGGACGCAGCAGGCAGTACGCGATGACGCCCAGCAGCGGCACCAACGCCACGATTGCCCAAATGTACCACATGGTGCCGCGCATGTACGCATCGCGCGCGACCCAGATGATGCTGAGCACGTACAGGATGACCAGGCAGACGACGATGACAGTAAGCGCCGTCTGAAGTTCGGGCGTCCACAGCTGGGACATCAATTCGCTCATGGGGTTCCCCTCTTTGTCGTTTGAGCTACATTTCTTGCATGCAACGCGTCATTATAGCAAAAATGGGGCAAGCACCAGGTACTTGCCCCATTTTGTGCACAGTGAGCACGTAAACGCCACTAGACCGAAGGGGATACTCCCCTTTGGGCTACTACGCCAATTCGGCGAGTTGCTCGTCGATGCGGGCGATCTTGTCGGCCAGGTCGGCGTGCTTCGCGCGGTCCTTCTCGATGATCTCGGGCGCCGCCTTCGCCAGGAAGCCCTGGTTCGAAAGCTTCTTCGCGAGCTTCGCCTCGTCGGCGGCCAGCTTCTCGCGCTCCTTCTGCAGGCGGGCGCGCTCGGCGTCGAAGTCGACGAGGCCCGCCAGCACGATGTAGGTCTCGATGCCGCTGCCGAGCACGACCGTGGACGACTCGGGCTTCGCGGCGTCGGAAGCGATGGAAAGCGATGCGGTGTTGGCCATGCTCTCGACGAGCCCGCGCTGGGCGTCGAGCAAGGCGGCGTCAGCCCCACCCGCCTTCACGACCACGTCGAGCGCCTGCTTGGGCGAGATGCCGTAGCGGGCGCGCGTGGAGCGCACGGCGGAAATGGAAGCGCACACCAAGTCGATGGCGCGTTCGGAGTCGTCGTCGACGAACTTCGCGAGCTCGGCGGCATCGGGCCATTCGGCGCCGATGAGGTACGGGTCCTGGCTGCGGTCGAACGGCAGCTCCTGGTAGATTTCCTCGGTCACGAACGGCATGATCGGGTGCAGTAGGCGGATGGCCTGCCCCAGCACGAACATGAGGTTGCGCTGGCATGCCAAGCGGTCGGCGGCGTTGTCCTCGGCGAACAGGCGCGACTTCGAGAACTCGATGTACCAGTCGCAAAACTCGTTCCAGAAGAACGAGTACAGCTCGCGGGTGATCTCGCCGAACTCGAACTGCTCGTACAGCTCGTCAAGCGAGGCCACGAGCTTGGCAAGGCGGCTGAAAATCCAGCGGTCGGCCGGCGTGGTGGGTTCGGGAGCACCGGGCTCGTAGCCTTCCAGGTTCATGCCGACGAAGCGGGCCGCATTGCGGATCTTGTTCGCGAAGTTACGCGAGCTGACGAGCTTGTCCTCGTTGAACTTCAGGTCCTGCGAGCCCGTCACCTGCATGAGCAGGCCGAAGCGCATGCCGTCGGCGCCGTAGTCGCGCATGAGGCGCAGCGGGTCGACGCCGTTGCCGCGGCTCTTCGACATGGGCTTGCCGTCGGCGCCCATGACCGTCGGATGGATGATGACGTGCTCGTAGGGAATCTGGCCCGTGCAGTACTCGGAGGCCATGACCATGCGCGCCACCCACAGCCCCATGATGTCGCGGGCCGTGGAGAGCACCTGCGTCGGGTACGTGGCGGCGATCTCGTCGCTCACCGTGTCGCGGTCGGTCCAGCCCTGCGTCGCGAACGGCCACAGCTGGCTCGAGAACCAGGTGTCGAGCACATCGGTGTCCTGGCGGATGGCGCCGCCGCAGTTCGGACACACATCGGGCTCGTCCACACACGCGTCTTCCCAACCGCACGCGTCGCAGTAGTACATCGGGATGCGATGGCCCCACCACAGCTGGCGCGAGATGCACCAGTCCTTCAAGTTGGCAAGCCAATCGAGGTAGACCTGCTTCCAGCGCTCGGGATGGAACTTGATCTCGCCAGTTTCCACGGCAGCGGCTGCGGGCTTCTTCAGCTCGTCGACGGCCACGAACCACTGCTCGGACTCCCAGGGCTCGAGCTTCGTGTGGCAGCGGTAGCACGTCATGACGGAGTGGTCGTGGTCTTCGATGTGGTCGAGCAAGCCGAGCTCCTCGAACGCGGCAACGACGGCCTCGCGGGCCTCGTCGCGGTCCATGCCGGAGAACTTGCCATAGCCTTCCACTACGTGCGCTGTCTCGTCGAAGATGTTGATGCGCTCGAGGTCGTGACGCTGGCCCATGCCCCAGTCGTTGGGGTCGTGAGCGGGCGTGACCTTCACGAAGCCGGTGCCGAACTCGGCGTCGACGACGAAGTCCTCGAAAATGGGAATCTCGCGGTCGACGAGCGGCAAGCGCACCTTGGCGCCCACGAACTTCTTCTTTTCGGGATCCTTCGGAGAGACCGCCACGCCCGTGTCGCCGAGCATTGTCTCGGGACGCGTGGTGGCAACGACGATGTAATCCTGCCCGTCGACGGGCTCGACCAGCGGGTAGCGCAGATGCCACAGATGGCCTGCCTCGTCGACGTATTCCGCCTCGTCATCGGCGATAGCCGTCGTGCAGTGCGGGCACCAGTTGACGATGCGCTTACCGCGGTAAATGAGGTCGTCGTGGTACCAGTCGGCGAACACCTGGCGCACGGCGCGCGCGTAATCGGGGTCGAGCGTGAAATGCTCGTCGTCGTAGTCGCACGAGCAGCCCATGCCCTTGATCTGGTTCACGATGGTGTTGCCGTATTCCTCGCGCCACTTCCAGCATTCCTCGATGAACGCCTCGCGGCCGATCTGCAGACGTGAGATGCCCTCGTCGGCGAGCTTCTTGTCGACCTTGGTCTGCGTGGCGATGCCAGCATGGTCGGTGCCGAGGATCCAGCGCGTCGGGCGGCCCTGCATGCGTGCGTGGCGCGTGCACGTGTCCTGGATGGTGTCGTTGAGGGCATGGCCCATGTGCAGCACGCCCGTGATGTTGGGCGGCGGGATGACGATGGTGTACGGGTGGTCGGCGTACGCGCCCCGACCCGGGCTGCGATGGAAGTACCCCGCATCCTTCCACGCGTTGAACAGCGGCGTCTCGTGAGCCGCGAAATCGTATTCGACCTTCTTGCCTTCTTCAGCCATGAATGCGCTCCCTGAACTCTTGAAAACAGACTTGCCTATGATACCGCAATGCTTGTCCGCCCCGCTTCGGACAGAATGAGTACCAGGACGTTCCTGCTACTCATTTTCACGAAAATGAGTAGCAGGAACGTCCTGGTACTCATTCTGATTCTGCTCTATGCGGCTTTAATCTCAGGCTTTGTTTCGCCGGTGATGTCGGTGGCTCGGAGCTCGACGGTAGTGGCGCCTTCTTGCTCGGGCAGGTCGTACATGACGTCGAGCAGCACGCGTTCGCAGATGGAACGCAAGCCGCGGGCACCCGTGCCATGCTCGACCGCCTCGTGGGCGATTGCCTGCAGCGCCTCGTCGGTGAAGGTGAGCGTTGAATCTTCGAACTCGAACATCTTCTTGTACTGCTTCACAAGCGCGTTCTTCGGCTCGACAAGGATGCGCACGAGCTCGTCTTCGGTCAGCGCAGACAGCGACGTGATGACCGGGATGCGGCCCACGAACTCGGGAATCATGCCGAACTTGTTCAGGTCCTCGGGAAGCACCTGCGCGAGCAGCGCGGCCTCGTTGGCTTCCTTGCTTTCGGGAAGCTCGGAGTTGAAGCCGATGGAGGCCTTCCCCACACGCGCGGCGATGATGTCGGTAAGCCCGACGAACGCGCCACCCAGGATGAACAGGATGTTCGTGGTGTTGATGGGGATGAGCTCCTGCTGGGGGTGCTTGCGACCGCCCTGCGGGGGCACGCTGGCCTCGGTGCCTTCGACGATCTTCAGCAGCGCCTGCTGCACGCCCTCGCCCGACACGTCGCGCGTGATGGAGAGGTTCTCGGCCTTGCGGGCGATCTTGTCGATCTCGTCGATGTAGATGATGCCGATTTCGGCGCGCGGCACGTCGAAGTCGGCTGCCGTGATGAGCTTCAGCAGGATGTTCTCGACATCTTCGCCGACATAGCCGGCCTCGGTGAGCGTGGTGGCATCGGCGATGGCGAACGGAACGCGCAGCGTGCGCGCAAGCGTCTGAGCCAGAAGAGTCTTGCCCGAGCCGGTGGGGCCGAGCAGGAGGATGTTGCTCTTCGCCAGCTCGACGTCGTTGGTGTCGTCGGCTTCCAGGCCGATGCGCTTGTAGTGGTTGTACACCGCCACCGAAAGCGCGCGCTTGGCCTGCTCCTGACCCACCACGTAATCGGACAGCTCGGCGTAGAGCTGATGCGGCGTTGGCAGGTCGGCAAGCACTTCTTCGACCGTGGGAAGCTCGCCTGTGCTGGGAATGTAGGCCTGGCCTTGGGCTTCCTCCGTATAGCCGGCCTGCTCTTCGGGAGTCGTCCAACCGACGGAGCCGTTCATGGTCGGCTGCATCTGCATGCCCAAATCGCGCATCATGGCCTCGGCGCAGGTGGCGACGCATTCGTCGCAGATGTATATGCCGTCAGGACCCTGGATCATAGCCGTGACGTCCTGCGGGCTCTTGCCGCAGAACGCGCATACGGCGCCGTCGCCCGTTCCGTTGTTTCGTGTGCTCAACTTAACTCCCCTAGCTTATGAAACGAGCCGACCCGGCAATCCAGGTCGGCTCATGGGTGTTACCTTATTCGGTGGCCGCCACGCGCGAGGTGGTGATGCGGTCGACCAGGCCGTAGGCAAGCGCCTGCTCGGCGGTCATGTAGTTGTCGCGCTCGGTGTCCGCCTGAATGGTGGCGAGGTCCTGGCCGGTGTTGTCGGCGAGGATGTGGTTCAGGCGCTCGCGCGTCTTCAGCATGAAGTCGGCCACGATCTGAATCTCGGTCTGCTGGCCCTGCGCCTGGCCGAGCGGCTGGTGGATGAGCACCATCGAGTTCGGCAAGCACAGCCTCTTGCCCTTGGTGCCGCTGGAAAGCAGCACGGCGGCCATGGAGGCGCAGCAGCCCAGGCAGATGGTCGACACGTCGCACTTGATGAAGTTCATCGTGTCGAGAATGGCCATGCCGGCCGTGACCGATCCTCCCGGCGAGTTGATGTAGAGCGAAATGTCCTTATCGGGGTCGGCGCTTTCCAGGTGAAGCAGCTGAGCCACCACCGAGTTCGCCACGTGGTCGTCGATCTGCTCGCCCAGGAAGATGATGCGGTCGTTCAGCAAGCGCGAGTAGATGTCGTAGCTGCGCTCGCCACGCGGAGACTGCTCGATGACGTACGGGATAAGCGCGTTGTTAACCTGTGCTGTCATGTGTACCTCTTTCTCTTATCGTTGTTAAACGTTCATATGGTACTTCATGTGGCCCCGTTTGGGCATCGGCGTAATGATGCCGTAAAGAAAGCAGGGACCCGATTCAACGCGCCCGCCCAACCGAGTGGAGCGGGCGCGTTGAATCGCGCCCCTACGAGGATTACCTCGACTTGAAGCCTATTCGGCTTCCTCCTCCTTGGAGTGCTTGCCCGCCTTCTTCTCCTCGGGCTTCTCCTCGGTGACGATGGCGTTGTCGACAAGCTCCTTGGCGGCCTTCTGGCGCAGGATGCCCTGGCGCACGAGGTACATCTGGCCGTTCTTGCGCCACTCTGCCATGAGAGCCTCGGGATCAGACGCGCCAGCCTGCTCGAACTCGGCGCGCACGTCCTCGTCGGTGGCCTCGAGCTTCGCATGGGCGGCGTACGCGTCGAGCGCGAGGTCCTGCTTGGTCATGTCAGTTGCCTGCTGCTTCACGTCGTCGCGGAATTGGCCGGAGGTGATGCCCTGCTGCTGCAGGTACATGTCGAGCGTCATGCCGCCGCGTTGCAGCTGGTTGAAGAAGTCCTGTAGAAGCGTGGTCTCGTTGTCCTCGACCAGGCCCTCGGGAACTTCGCCTTCCAGGCGCTCGGCGAGCTTTTCGAGCACGCGGCTTTCCTTCATGCGCGGGAGGGCGCTGGAAAGCGTGGACTCGATTTCCTCGGAAACCTCGTTGCGCAGCTCCTCGACCGTGTTCAGGCCGATCTTCTCCTGCACCCACTCATCGGTGAGCGCGGGCACCTTCTCCTTCTTCACGGCGAGAACTTCCACGTCGAAGTTGATCTGAGCCGTCTTGCCCATGACCGCGGTGGTCAGGGCGGTCGGGGTGGTCGGCGTGTCGATGGAGAACTGCTTCGTCTCGCCCTTCTTCAGGCCGATGATCTCGTCATCGAACGTGGAGGGCAGCAGGCCGCTGCCGACCTTGTACTGCATGGACTCGTTGGAAATGGCGGCGATGTCCTCGCCGTTGTCGTCTGTGGCGGCGATCTTCAGGTCGACGTACTTGTCGGCCTTCACCTTCGTGTTGGCAGGCGCGTCGACGATGTCCTGGTAATGCTCGAGCAGCGCGTCGATTTCGGCGTCGACCTGCTCGTCGGTGGCATGGTCGGCCGGCATTTCGATCTCGACCGGATCGTAGCTCGACAGCTCGAACTTAGGCTTGGTGCCGATTTCGAAGACGAACGTGTAGGGCTTGCCGTCCTCGACGAGGCCCAGTTCCTCCTCGCCGAAATCGGCCTGACCGACCGGGAAGATGCCGGATTCGTCGATTGCCATCGGGTAGTTCTCGTTCACGATGTTGTCGGTGACGACTGCGCGGATGTAATCCTTGCCCAGGGCGCTGTCGATAACCGGGCGCGGGGCCTTGCCCTTGCGGAAGCCCGGGATGTTGTACTGGTTCGCTGCCTGCTTGTACTGCTTCTTGATGCGGTCGGTGACGACGTCGGCGTCGACGGTGACGCTGATCTTGGCGCGGTCGCCTTCCAAAAGCTCGACTTTAGTTTCCACTTAGCTGTCCTTTACTACCTAACTTGTACGGTGCGTTTGACACGCAAACTGGAATTATCGCACACATCCCGCGCCTGTTGTAGAACGTTCACATATAGACCAAGCGGCGTCTTGCCGGGAGTTGAACGTCACCCCAGGGACGGTTGAACATTACCCCAGGGAAGATGTTCAAATATATTGGGTTTTTCTTTTGCGCCAAACCGTTCCTTTAATTTGAACATCTTCCCTGGGGTAATGTTCAACCGT
>JAFUCC010000087.1 GCA_017459925.1 Eggerthellaceae bacterium | reverse complement strand
GCGGCGAATCGGAAAGCGACCTGGGCGGCACGCTCGCCTACTCGTACGGCGGCTACGAGCCGGGCAGCCCGGTGGGCGACTACGCCATCACGCCTTCGGGCCTGACCTCCTCGAACTACGACATCGTGTTCAAGGCCGGCACGCTGAAGGTGGGCAAGCGCGCGGTGACGCTCGAGTGGCCCGACCCCAGCACCTTCACCTACAACGGCGCGCAGCGGACGTACGGCCCGCCGACCGTAGGCAACCTGTACACGGGCGACGAGGTGACGGCCGTGTGCGCAAGCGGCACCGACACGGCCAAGGATGCCGGCAGCTACGTGGCCATGGTGGAGAGCCTGTCAGGAGCCAAGGCGGCCAACTACGAGCTTCCCACCGACACGGCGCAGCTGCACCACGCGTGGTCCATCACGCCCGCCGCGTTGACCGTGAAGGCCAAGGACAGCGAGATCACCTACGGCGATGCCCCCGCGGGCAAGGGCGTGACCTACGACAAGCTGCTGGGATCCGACACCGAGGCGTTGCTTTCGGGCACGCTGGCGTACACCTACACCTACGCGCAGTACGGCGGCGTGGGCGAGTACGCGTTGACGCCCTCGGGGCTGTCGTCGCAGAACTACGCGATCTCGTATGAGGCCGGCAAGCTGACCGTGGTGCCGCGCGAGGTGACGCTTAGCTGGCCCACGCCCGATTCGTTCGACTACACGGGTGCCGAGCTGACCTACGGCCGGCCCACGCTCGGCAACCTCGTGAACGCTGACGACGTGAGCATCGGCGCCTACGAGGGCAACAAGGCGACCGAGAGCGGCACCCACACCGCCGAGGTGACGTCGCTTGCGGGCGCGAAGGCCGCCAACTACAAGCTGCCCGACGATGCGACCCATGATTGGACCATCGTCGGAGCGGACAACGAAGCCACCGTGACGATGGAGGGCTGGACGTACGGCGACGCCGCCAACGCGCCGGTCGTCACCGCCAAGTTCGGCAAGGACGCCGCCACGTTCGCGTACTACACCGACAAGGACCTCACGCAGCCGGTCGCGGCCGATGCGCTCGACGCCGACGGCGTGCCGAAGCTTGCAGGCGACTACTGGGTGAAGGCGACCATCCCGGCCGCCGGCAGCTATGCGGGCGCCGAGGCCTCGGCCAGCTTCACCATCGCGAAGCGCCCGGCCACCGTGACGGCCAAGCTGCAGGTCGTGGAAGTCGGGGCTTCGGTTGCGGCCGGCGCCGACCAGGCGGAGCTTTCGGGCGCCGCTGCGGGCGACGCGCTGTCGGCCGTGACGCTGACCGCCACGTCGACGGCTGCGCCCACGGAGGCGGGCACGATCACGCCTTCGGCCGCGGTCGTCAAGGACGCCGCGGGCGCCGACATGACGGCGAACTACGAGATAACGTACGTTCCCGCCAAGCTCATCGTGGCTCCGGCGGTGACGATCGCCAACGGCAAGGCCATCTACGCGATGCACAAGGACATCTGGCTGACCGTGGACGAGGCGACCGCCGTGATCGCCGCCGACCGCGACGCGCAGCTGATCGACCTCGCGGACGCGCACGCGCTGCTGCTGGCCACCGGCGAGGAGCTCGGCGTCATCGTGAAGGACGACGGCGGCTTCGTAGCCGTGGTGGGCGACTACGAGATGACGATGAAGGCCAACCCCGAGCTGGGCGTGACCGCGCACGTGCGCGACTCGAAGGCCGCCGACCCCGACACGGGCGTCACGGTGTACGCCAACGACACCGCGCCCGATGCCGACACGGTGAAGAAGGCTTCGGCATCCCCCTCGACGGGCGATTCCACGTGGCCTTGGCAGGCCTTCGCGATAAGCGCCGTCTTGGCGGCCGCCATGGCCCTGTTCGCGCATCGCCGCATTGCGCTCGCCAACCGCGGCAAGCACGTGCGGTAGGTTTCGTTAATCTCTTCCAGAAAAGCCCCGCCCGCGCCTTAAACTGGCACGGGCGGGGCTTCTCGCATTCTCTTCCGCGAGCTTTAGAACTCCAGCTTCTCCAGGCGCTCGAAGATGGCGTCCTTGCGCTGCAGGAACGCCCACGGGTCGAAGATGTCGTCGAGCTGCTCAGAGGTCAGCGTGCACTCGGGGTCGGCTTCCAAGCGCTCGCGGTACGTGGGGCCGGACACGGCGTTCTGGATGTCCTCCCACACCTTCATGGCGTTGCGCTGCACGATGACATACGCATCCTCGCGCGTGATGCCCGTCTGCACGAGCGCCAGAATGACCTTCGAGCTGAAGATCAGGCCGCGCGTGCGCCACAGGTTGTGCTCCATCTTGGCGGGGTAGGTGAACAGGTTTTCCAGCAGCGGCTGCATCTTGTAGAACATGTAGTCCAGCGCGATGAAGCTGTCGGCCAGCGCCACGCGCTCGGCGCCGGAATGGCTGATGTCGCGCTCGTACCACAGAGCCACGTTGTCGAGCGCCACCTGCGAGTTCGCCTTCACCACGCGCGACAGGCCGCAGACGCGCTCCACGGTGATGGGGTTGCGCTTGTGCGGCATGGCCGATGAGCCCTTCTGGCCCTTCTTGAACGGCTCTTCCGCCTCGATGACGTCGGTTTGCTGCAGCAGGCGCACCTGCATGGCGATCGATTCCAGCGTGGAAGCAACCGTTGCCAGGCACGTCATGACCTGCGCATGGCGGTCGCGTGCGACGACCTGCGTGGAAAGCGGGTCGGGGGTCAGCCCCAGCTTTTCGCAGACGTACTGCTCGACGTACGGGTCGATGCTGGAATACGACCCGACTGCGCCCGAAATCGCGCCTGTGGCGATGGCGGCGCGGGCGGCCTGCATGCGCTCCTCGGCGCGCTTCAGAGCCCACGCCCAGCTGCCGAACTTCATGCCGAACGTCATGGGCTCGGCGGAAATGCCGTGCGTGCGCCCGACGCACAGCGTGTCTTGGAACTCGAACGCGCGCTTCTTGCACGTCTCGCCCAGCTTGCGGATGTCGGCCAGGATGATGTCGCATGCCTGCGTGATCTGGTAACACAGCGCGGTGTCGCCCAGGTCGCTGCTCGTCATGCCGTAATGCACCCAGCGGCTCGGCGGCTCGGCGCCTTCGGGCAGATCGGCGTCGATGTACTCGGCCATGTTGGTGAGGAAGGCGATGACGTCGTGGTTCGTGACCTGCTCGATCTCGTCGATGCGCTCGACGGTGAAATCGGCGTGCTCGCGGATCCAGGCGGCCTCTTCGCGCGTGATGTCGCACGTGTCGAGCTCGGCCTGCGCCTCGCATGCCAAGATCTCGATTTCCTTCCAGATCTCGAACTTGTTCTGCAGTTCCCAAATGCGCCCCATCTCGGGTCGCGTGTACCGCTCGATCATGGCATTCCTTCCTCGCAAACCTACTGCACCCAGCATACCAAATCGCGAAATTGGAATAACCGGACATTGCCGTTTCCGGTTAAAGCAGATTATCGCCACTTGTCCAACGGCGTTTTATAGGAAGAGCGTAGCTCCGCCTGTTGGCGGTGGGAAGGGGTCGAGGGCGATTCCGCAGCCGGGAATGGTTGCAAGCGCCGATGCCCATGCGCGCGAGGACAAGCCCGAGACCCCTTCCCACCGCCAACAGGCGGAGCGGACAGCAGGACAGACTACTTCGTGTCGAATTGCGGGATCGGCGTGTCGTCGACTTCGTCGAGGTTCTTATCGTACACGTAGTGCTGCGTGCCCTTGGCGATGACTGCCGAAAGCCCCAGAACGGCAATGCAGTTCGGCACGGCCATGAGCGCGTTGCTGATGTCGGAGAGGTTCCACACCAAATCGCCGCCGCCGATGCAGCCCCAGAACACGAACAGCAGGAACACCACTTGGTAAGGGCGGATGCCCTTCTTGCCGAACAGGTAGGCCACCGCGCGGTTGCCGTACTGCGCCCAGCCCAGCATCGTGGAATACGAGAACAGGATCATGCCGACCGACAGCACGATGGGGCCGAGCACGGGAATCTCGGAAAACGCCGTGGTGGTGAGCTGCGCCGCCGCCGTGATCTCGCCGGACAGGATGCCCGCCTGAATCTCGGGGTTGGCCAGCATGGTGGAAACCAGCATGATGCCCGTGATGGCGCACACGATGACCGTGTCCCAGAACGTGCCGGTCATCGAGACGAGCGCCTGGCGCGCCGGGTTCTTCGTCGTGGCGTTCGCGGCGACGAGCGGAGCCGAGCCGAGGCCCGATTCGTTGCTGAACAGGCCGCGCTTGAAACCGTACTGCAGTGCCAGGGCCACGGTGCTTCCGACTGCGCCGCCGAACGCGGCTTCACCGGTGAAAGCGCACGTGACGATCATGCCGATGGCCTCGCCCACGTACTGGCCGTTCATGCCGATGATGACGAGGCAGCCGGCAACGTACAGCACGGCCATGAGCGGGACGAGCTTGGTCGTGACGCGGGTGATGGACTTGATGCCGCCCATGATGACGATGCCCACGAGGATCATGAGCACGATGCCGATCATGATGGAAGTTGCCAGCATCTGGTCGGGCGATGCGAACAGGGGCTCGATGTAGGACGTGATGACGCCGGACAGCGCGTTCGACTGCACCGACGCGCCAATGCCGAAGCTGGCGATGAACGCGAACACCGCGAACAGCACGCCGAGCACCTTGCCGAGGCCCTTGTGCTTGAAGCCGCGCTCGAGCGCGTACATGGCGCCGCCGAGCATCTCGCCGTTGTGGTCCTTTACGCGGTACTTCACCGAGATATAGGTCTCGGAGTACTTGGTGGCAATGCCGAACACGCCGGTGATCCACATCCAGAAAATCGCGCCCGGGCCGCCGAAGAACAGGCCGGTGGCCACGCCGACGATGTTGCCCGTGCCGATAGTGGCGGCAAGGGCCGTGGTCAGGGCGCCGAATTGCGAGACGTCGCCTTGCGCGCCCGTGTCGGCATGCGAAATCGAGAGCTTGATGGCCGTGCCCAGCTTACGCTGGATGAACTTCGTGCGGATGGTCATGAACACGTGCGTGCCGAGCAGCAGCACGATCATGGCCCAACCCCAAACGAACGAGTCGACGGCGTCGACCGCTTGGGCTAGGGGCGAACCCGAAGCGAAAATTGCGGCAATTGCATCCATAAAACGTACCCTCCCTTATGCTGTGAAAAAACGCCCGAAGGCGCTTTAGCATGCGATAGTGAAGGATTGTACGGGTGACGTGCTTCGCCGCGGATGTCGAACGCGTTAAATATAGGTGAACGGCGCCTATTGGAAAGTGGAGCACTCCGCCCTGGGCAGAGTGCTCCACTTTCCCTATGCCCCTACACCGTTTCTTCTACAGAGCAGCGGCAACCGCTTTCTTCACGTCGTTCATGTCGACGGTCGGCTCGAAACGCTCGATGACGTTGCCGTCGCGGTCGATCAGGAACTTCGTGAAGTTCCATTTAATGTAGGCCTTGTCGCCGAACTCCTTGTCGACGGCCTTCTGCACGGTCTTCAGCGCCATGCCCTTCAGGCCCTTGAAGCCGCCGAACGGCTTCTGCGTGGCCAGGTCGGCGAACAGGGGATGGGCGTTTTCGCCGTTCACTTCGATCTTCTTGAACTGCGGGAAATCGGTGCCGAACTTCACGGTGCAGAACTCGTGGATCTCCTCGTCGGTACCGGGCGCCTGGTTGGCGAACTGGTTGCAGGGGAAGTCGAGGATTTCGAAGCCCTGGTCCTTGTACTCGGCGTAAATCGCCTCGAGGTCCTCGTATTGCGGGGTGAACCCGCAGCCGGTGGCCGTGTTCACGATCAGCAGCACCTTGCCGGCGTAATCGCCGATGCTCGCCTGGCTGCCATCGCGGTTTTCCATCGTGTAATCGTAGATGCTCATGGGTGTCTCCTGTCGTGTCGGTGGGACTGCTTTCAACAAATTAAATCGCGTACAATTAAATAGTACACGATATATAAGTGAATGCAAGGGGTTTTGGACAAATTGTTGGCGCCTCGGCGTCTTTTTTCGTTGGAGCTTGTTCAAAAATGAAATTTCGTTCATACTTTTGAACACTTTGGCGCAATTAAGGAAGGAAAGCCAATGGAGCTCATCGGTACTATCGTCGTCTATATCATGATGGCGTGCATGGCGGCAGGAGCCATCGCGTCGATGGTGAAGCCCGAAAGCGAGCTGGGCAACCAGTTCATCGAGGGCCTCTATTCCATCGGCCCCATCTTCCTGTCGGTCGGCGGCATCTTCGCCTCGATTCCCTACATCACCTGGTTCGTCGAAACGGTTTTCGGCCCGGCGTTCGGGCTGGTGGGGGCCGATCCCGCGCTTGCGTCAACGACGATCGTCGCCACCGACATGGGAGGCTATCAGACCGCCGACGCCATCGCCGCGACCCGCGAGAGCTGGATCATGGCGATGTTCACCGGCTTCATGGCAGGCGCGACCATCGTCTACTCGCTGCCCATCGGACTGCGCATGGTCGATAAGAAGGACCATAAGTACCTGGCGCTCGGCATGATGTGCGGCTTCGTGTCCATTCCGTTCGGCGTGCTCGTGGGGTCGGCGGTCATCATGCTTTCCAACCCCATGATCCGCGAGACCATCTCCAACAACGCCGAGGCCACCTACCAGATGGCGCTTACCGCTGGCGAGATGTTGCCCAACCTCGTGCCCATCACCATCATCTGCGTTCTCATCGCCCTGGGTCTGAAGTTCATCCCCAACGGCATGATCAAGGGCTTCACGATCTTCGGGCGGTTCATCGACTATGCGGCCCGTGCGGTCCTCATGCTTTCGATCATCGAGTACTTCACCGGGTGCTTCTCGACGATCTTCGGCGGATGGGGCTTCGAGCCATTGGCCGCATATGGCGTGCTCGACCCCGAAACGGGGACCTACACCGACGCGTACATCTCGCAGTCGGTCGAGGTCGTGGCCTCCATCGGCATGATGCTCGCCGGCGCGTTCCCCATGGTCTACCTCATCAAGACCTACCTGGCCAAGCCGCTCGGCAAGATCGGCACCTTCTTCGGCCTGTCCGACCTGGCCGTATCGGGCATCCTCGCCACGAGCGCCAACGCCTTGGCGCTGTTCCCCATGGTGAAGGACATGGAGCCGCTCGACAAGGTGAAGGTGCTCGCGTACTGCGTGTGCGGCTCGTTCATCATCGGCGACCACCTGTCGTTCTGCGCCACGTATCAGCCCACGCTCATCGCGCCGCTCATGATCGGCAAGTTCGTCGCGGCTATCCTGGCCATCGTGTTCGTGAGGTGGCTGGCCAAGAAGAAGACGCTCGAGCTTGCCGCTATCGACGCCGAAGCCGAAGCCGCCGAGGCCAAGGCGGCCATGCTCGAGGCCGATTCCAGCGCGGCGATCTACCGCGCCGAAGCCGCCGCCATCGCCGCTGCGAAGGCAGGGGAATCGTCGGAAGAATAGGCTTTCCGTTAAGCGTCGCCATTGAAATGGGCCATCCTCGTAAAGCTAGGGTGGCTCATTTCTTGATTTTTCCCGCTGAACGCGCAACTTTCCCGCAAACCTGCCATACTAGAGCGGTTTGAACGAGAAAGGACTGCGCATGCCCGCAACCGATTACCTGATCATGAACGCGGCTAAGTACCCTGACGATATCGCGCTCGTCGAGGTGAACCCCGCCATCCGCGACGAACGCGGCAAGACGTGGCGCGACTACGAGCTGGTGGAAACGCCGCCTTCCCAGCGCTACCGCCGTGAAATCACCTGGCGCGCGTTTAACGACCAGGCCAACCGCTTCGCGCATCTGCTGATTGAAACGGGTGTCGCACAGCGCGATACGAAAGTCGCCATCCTGCTCATGAACTG
>JAFUCC010000086.1 GCA_017459925.1 Eggerthellaceae bacterium | reverse complement strand
TCGAGGGACAACTCGACGCTGCCTTCAGCCTTCATCTCGTCGTTTTGCTTCGTCATCTTGCGCTTCCTTTCCCTCGAATCGTCGTTTCAACTTGCTGTGTTACTTGATACGCGGCTACGGCGTGTTTTGTCCTCCCGGGCCATCCGTCTGATCTGATTACAGATTAAAGTATGCTACAGTTAACTTTGATATGTCAGATGCGAGAGATCGAGGAGCATCATCATGAGCAAAGTAGCTGTTGTGTATTGGAGCGGCACTGGCAACACCGAGGCGATGGCCGAGCAGGTTGCGACCGGCGCGCGTGCGGCTGGCGCGGAGGTCGACGTCATTCAGGCGACTGATTTCGACGTGGACAAGCTCGCCGCATATGACGCCGTGGCGTTCGGTTGTCCGGCGATGGGCAACGAAGTTCTCGAGGAGTTCGAGTTCGAGCCCATGTACAACGAAGTCGAGCCGCAGCTCGCCGACCGCAAAGTGGCGTTGTTCGGGTCATACGATTGGGGCACTGGCGAGTGGATGGAAACCTGGGAGGCACGCGCTGAAGAGGCAGGCGTGAACGTCGTGGACACCGTCATTGCCAACCTCGAACCGGATGCCGAGGCCATCTCCGAATGCCAGCGCGTCGGAGCGCTGCTCGCCTAGGCGCGGCCGTAAGGCTCACGCCCCGAGGGTCCAATCCGCGGCTTCGCGACGCAGGGCTATGAAGTTGCGGTAAGTGCCCTCCCGGGCGAGCAGCTCGTCGTGGGTGCCGCGTTGCGTGATGCGTCCGTCTTCCAGCACTACGATCTGGTCTGCTGACGTCACGGTGTTCAGGCGGTGGGCGATGCTGATGAGGGTCTTGCCGGCAGCCAGCTCGTTTATCGCCGCAATCAGGTCGTGCTCGTTTTCCGGGTCGACGCTCGACGTTGCCTCGTCCAAGATGACGATGGGCGCGTCTTTCAGGATGGCGCGCGCAATGCTGATGCGCTGCTTCTCGCCGCCAGACAGGCTCGCGCCGCCTTCTTCGACCATCGTGCCGTACCCTTGCGGCAGCGCCGCGATGAACTCGTGGCAGCAGGCGCGCTTGGCCGCCTCCACGACCTGCTCGTGCGTGGCTTGCGGCGCGCCGAACTTGATGTTGTTCTCTATCGTGTCGTTGAACAGGTACACGTTCTGGAACACCATCGAGATGTTCGAAAGCAGGCTTTCCGCCGTGCCGCTGCGGACATCGGCGCCGCCGAGCGAGACGCTGCCTTCATCCACGTCCCAGAAGCGCGCGATCAGGTTGACGAGCGTGGTCTTGCCCGAACCCGACGGGCCGACGATGGCACAGCTGGTGCCTTCGGGAATCGACAGCGTCACGTCGTCGATGACGCGGCGATCGTCATAGCCGAAACTCACGCCCGAAAGCGCAATGTCGAAGCCTGCGGGTTGCAGAGGCGCATCGGTGACGTCCTGCTTGGGGATATCGCACACCTCGTCGATGCGGTCGAGCTCGTTGCCGATCTTCTTGGTGAGGAACGCGCTGTCGTTTGCCCGGATGAGCTCGCCGTACACCATGAACGATGCAACGAGCAACGTGAGCGCCCACGACAATGGCAGCGAGCCGTCAAGGCACAAGGCGCATGCTGCGAACATCACACCGCAGCTCGCAAGGTTGAACACGAGCGCGTAGAGCTTCAAAAGCGGCATCGACGCAGATTCTTGCCGCAGGTCGGCAGCGCGTTTTTCATCGAAGGAACTCTTCGCGGCGGTTAGCGCCTCGTCAGGCGTCGCAAACGTGCGCAGAACGGCCATGCCGCGCGCGTATTCGATGACCTTGTCGCACATGTGCTCGTTGGCGGCCAGCACGTCTTTCGTAACGCTCGTCGACCGTGCGAGCAGGAAGCGCAGGATTATCAACCCCGCGGCAATGCCCAAGAACGTCACCATTGCCACCGGCCAGGCGATGAACAGGAAGAAGATGCCCATGATGACTGCCATGGCAAGGCCTCCAGAAAGGCCGGTCAGGCAAATGGTCATGAACTCCTCGAGCTGGTGGATAGTCGTGGTGAGCGTCGTCGTGATGGCTGAAAGGCGCTGATCGGTGAAGTAGCCCATGGCGGCGCCGCGCAGCCGGTCGCCCACGCGCAGCCGCAGGTCGCGGAAAACGTCGAAACCGACGGCGTCCATCTTTATGTCGATGAGGTACTGGAAGGCGTATTGGCCGGCAACGCTGACGAGCAAGATGCCCAGGCACTGCAGGGCCACTTCCGTTCCTAGATGGTCGCGGTTCTCGAGCGCCCAGAACACGGCGGTGAGCATACCCGCCATGAAGAACGCTTTCAACACGTTGCAGACCATGCCTGCGACAAGGCTGCTCCGTGCGCTGGCAGAGAAGCTTCCGGCAAGGCCGAGAATGCGTTTCACCAGGGAATACATGCTACATCGCCTCCTTTACGGCATTCGCGTGCCGTCCCGTTGTGGCTGCAACGTGTTCCGACCACATGCGCGCATAGAGGGGGCAGCTCTCGAGCAGCTCGGCGTGCGTGCCCTTCCCGACGATTCGGCCGGCGTCGACGACCAGGATGCAGTCGGCTCCCTTCACAGTGGAAAGCCGGTGCGCAATGGTCACGAGCGTCTTGTCGCGGACGAGCTCGTCGAGGGCGCGTTGCACATACGCCTCGTTTTCGGGGTCGGCATAGGCGGTCGCCTCGTCCAAGATTACGATGGGCGCGTTCTTAAGCACGGCACGCGCGATGGCGATCCGTTGCTTCTCGCCGCCTGAAAGGCGCGCGCCTGCTTCGCCTGCCGGCGTTTCGAAGCCAAGCGGGAGCGCTTGTATGAACTCTTCGCATCCGGCGGCGCGGGCGGCGCTTCGCACTTGCTCGTCGGTGGCTTCGGGCCGGCCGAGGCGGATGTTCTCGGCAAGCGTCTTGTCGAAGAGGAACGTGTCCTGGCTCACGTACGAGATGTTTTCCATGAGCTGTTCGAACGGTATGTCGCGAACATCGACGCCGCCGAAGCGCACCTGCCCGTCCGTGGCATCCCAGAACCCGGCCATCAGCTTGGCGATGGTCGACTTGCCCGACCCGCTCGGCCCGACGATGGCGGTTGTCGTTCCCGGCTGCGTGGTGAAGCTGACGCCATGCAGCACTTCGGCGCCTTCGTGATACGCGAAGGACACCTGGTCGAATTCGAACGATTGCCCTTCGAGGTTCGCGCGTTCAGCGGGCCTGGTGAGCTCGGGCTCGTTCAGGAAATCCCAGATGACGGTCAGGCATATGTCCATGCGCGAGATTTGGCTCGCCGCCACGGAGAACTTCATGACCGGCCCAATGAAGCCAAGGGGGATGGTGATGCAGGCGAGGAAGGCGGGCAGCGACAGCGAGCCGTCGGCCATGAACAGCACGCCGAGCGGCAGTCCCGCCAGAAGCGTGCAGGGCATGACCGAGCGGATGGCGGCCATCCACACCCAGCTCTGCCGGTACCAGGCGAGCGTCGAGTCGTGGTAGTCGGCGACGGCGTCCGCGAACGCACCATATGACGAGGCGGTTCGCTGGTATGCCTTGATGACCTGGATGCCGTTGACGTATTCCACGAGCGAGGAGTTCATCTTCTGCTCGCTTGTGATGTAGCGCTCCATCTTCACCTTGTAATCGCGCATCATGCCCGCGTAGAACAGCACGCCGAGCGGCAGCGTGGCGAGTCCGGCCAGGCCCATGCGCCAGTCGATGACGAACACGACGACCATAGCGAGCATCGGTCCGAAGACGTTCGAGGGCAACTCGGGCATGAAGTGGGCGATGGCGTCTTCCAGCTGGTTGACGTTGTCGATGAAGCGGTTCTTGAACGTGCCGGTCGACGTGTCGACGATGGTTCCCATGGGCACGCGCGACATCTTCTCGGCCATGGCATCGCGCATGTTCTGCAAGGCCCGAAACGCGATGCGATGCGACATCATGGAACTGCGCCAGGTGCAGAAGAAGCGGACCGTGTGCGCGACTGCGGCGGCAAGCGCTGCAAGGGCGGCCCCTTCCAGCGTGAGCGTGTTTTCCAGAAGCCCTGCAGCGAGCCATGCGATGGCCAGGTAGGGCACCATGCCCGCCACCTCGCCCAGGCAGGCAAGCGCGACCGATACGGCCATCTTCCCACGATCGGCTTTCATGAAGTGGTAGAGCTTGCCGAAGGCGTTCGGCTGTTGAGCCGTCTCGTGCGAATGCGCCATGTTGTCCGTTCCCTTTCCCAAATCGAACACGCGGTCAGCCGCCAGCTGGGTGACGAGCTCGTCATGCGTGATGACCAGAACCGCCTTGCCGGCTTCGGCCAGCTGCCTGCACCACGCGGCCACGTTGCGCACGCCTTTTCCGTCCAGCCCGCTCGTCGGCTCGTCGAGCACGATGAGCTTCGCGTCGGAGCAGTAAGCCGCCGCAAGGGTGACGCGCTGCTTCTGCCCGCCCGATAGCGAGGCGGGGTGGCGGTCTGCCTGCTCTCGCAAATCGAAGGCTTCGAGCGCATCCCACGCACGGGCGCGCAGCGGCTCGTCGACTTTGCGTCCGAGCACGACCTCGTCAGCCACGCTGCCGGCGTAGAGTTGGTAATCGGCATCCTGCATGACGAAATAGCTCATGCGCCTGCGATCTTTCGGTGCGAGCGGGCTACCGTCGAACGAAACGCTTCCTTCCTGCTCCCGTGCGATGCCGCATAAGATGCGGGCCAGCGTCGTCTTGCCGACGCCGTTTCCGCCGTGCAGGACGGTTACCTGGCCGGTTGGAATCTGCAAATCGATGTTCGATACCCCGCGCTTCGTGGAAGGGTAGCGGTACGTCACGCCATGCAGCTCGAACGCGGGCCCAAGCTCGAAACCGCCTTCATTCGGGTGCCGGCTGGCCGGTTCCATGTCCGGATGGCGCAAGCCCAGGCGCATGCACTCGTCCAAGCCGAGCGCGGCGAACTCGCGGGCGCTCCAGCGGTTGGCGATGGAACCCTTGCTCAGGTACACGAACTCGTCAGCCACAGGAAGCATCGCGTGCAATCGATGCTCGCTTGCCACGATGGCAACGCCGCGGCTTTTGAGGTCGGCGATGATGTGCATGAGGTCGGCGGTTCCCGCGGCATCGAGGTTCGACGTCGGCTCGTCCAAAACGAGGACCCGCGGCTCGCAGACGATCGCCGCGGCAATGGCGACGCGTTGTTTCTGCCCGCTCGAGAGTTGGGAAACCTTCGAACCCAGTAGTCCTTGCACGCCGCACAGCGCCGCCGCCCGCTTCACGCGCTCGACGATCTCTTCTGGCTGCATGCCGAGGCTTTCAGCCGAAAACGCGATCTCGTCTGCGATGACGTCCATGAAGAACTGGCTGCGCGGGTCCTGCATGACCACGCCGACGAGCTTTGTGCGCTCAGCCGGCGGCAGGCTTGTCGTCGGCTTGCCGTCGATTTCGACGGAACCCTCTGCGCTGCCAGGGAAAAACGTGCCGGCGAGCCCGTCGATCATCCGCAGGACCGTCGACTTTCCCTCGCCCGATCCGCCGCACAGGATGGTGCATGTTCCCGGCGCAAGGCGAAGGGTTATGTTGCGAACACGGCTTTCTGCTTCGTTTTCCGAAAGCCGGGCCTCGTCGACATCGCCCGATACGTCCTCATAGCGAAACGAGGCGTTTTCCAGCCGAATCGCCCACGTGCCAGAGGATTGTGGTTCCTCCAGTGGGTTTGCGGACTGCCCACGTTCGCTCATATGACCACGTCCAAGAGAAGCACTGCGGCAACGCATACGACCACCGCAGCGATAGAAGCCGCATCGCGGTTGGTGAAGCCCACATGGCGAAACGACGTCCGCTTCTCATCGGCGTCGATGCCACGCAATTCCGATGACGCCGCTTGCTCGGAGGAGAGTCGCAGCACGCGCATCACGAGCGGCGTGTAAAAGCATTCGTAGGCAAGCGCGGGGTGAAGCAGCAAATCGAATTTGCGCGGGAAGATGCCCCTCATGCGGATGCCTTGGAGAATGGAGCTTGCCTCTTGCGGCAGCACGGTCATGAACCGGAACGCCATGCACATGCCGATGAGCACGTTTGGGGGCACGTGCCAACGGGCGAAAGAACACATGATCGCCGAGGGCGGTGCGCAGAACAGGGTGCAGGCGCACGTGAAGGGCGGCAGCATGTGAAGCAGGCTGACGAAGAGCACGCCGTAAAGGCCCGGAATGGGAAGCATGCTCAGCAACCAGACGACCACGAAGCTAGCCGCGCACTGCAGCGCAAGGCGCGCATGCCCGTTCAATGCGAGATAGGCGACAGCCACTACCTGCAGCAGCGCCAATGGAACGAAGCTCACGATGGCAAGCGACGCAGCGCTAATGGCCAAGATGCAGAAGATGTGGGTGCGTGGGTCGAGCCCGAGCACGCCGCAAGGCGCATCGGGCTCTAAAACGGAGGCCGTGGATGCCATCGCCGCGTTAGGCGATCTTCGCTTTGCGCACGTGCTTGTTCAGCAAGCGCGAACCGATGAGGCCTCCCACGATGGTGCCGATGGCGAACATGCCGATCATGAGCGCAATCCACTGCGGTTCAGTGTACTGGGCCACCATGGCGTTGATGTCGTCGAGGCTGTAGTAGGCCTGAAGCATTTCGGTGTATGAGTCGCGGAAGAACAGATAGGGGAAGATGCCGTAGCATCCGAACGTCACCCAGTACACGAAATACCCGATTACGAGGCGCACGGGGTTGTGGTAGGTGCCCTCTCCCCACATGACGAGCTCGCCAATGATGCCGCCCACGATGCCGATGGGCAGGCAGTAGATGCCGCCCATGAACGTGTAGACGATGCCGAAGATGACCGTCGTGCCGAACAGCACGCCGCGTTTGCCGATGCGGTCGGCCATGACCATGTAGAACGGGGTTGCGGCCAGCGGGAACAGCCACGAGCCTACGAAGAACGTGTTCTGGGGCGAAAGCAGCATGTCCTCTATCATCTTTAGCACCATGGTGATGACGATGATGATTAGGTTGAACGCGACGAACGTTAGGACGTCGCGCTTCGTCCATTTGTTGGACGAGGTGGCAGGTTCGGTCATAGGGCTCCTCCTCATATAAATTAGCTCAGGTTTACTTTTTGGTATAATGCCCGTATCGGACGCCGCGCGGCATGCCGAGCATGCAAATGCGACGTTTTGGGGAGACTTTGCGGCCGAATGAGGTAGCGCCACGGTATGGAGAGCCTGAAGGACGATTTGTACGATGAGGCCATTCGCCTTTGGGGCATGGCTTCCGTTGGCAAGACCGGGCCGCACAGCGCTGCGGGGGACCTGTACCGTTTCTCGAACAAGTACGGCGAGGGCGAGTACTGGGTGTATTTCCGGGACAACCTTTTCGCCGTGAACGCTTATGAGATGAGCTTCGTGCGCGAGGGCGTCATGCGCTATCGCCATGCCGAACACCTGACCGTCGTCTATTACGAGGACATCGCCGATTTCGAGCAGTCGGGCGACGAAGGCGCAGCTCCGGGGATGGTGTCGTCCTACATTGCCGAGGATGGCGCCGAGTACGTCGCGCGCCTTCAGCCGGGTGCGCACGTGAAAGCGACTTCCATAACCATATCGCCCGATTACTACCGCGATTACCTGAGCGCGCGGTTCGGCGACATCCCCGATGTGCGCCATGCGTTCAGCCTGGTCGACGGAAGACGCGATGTACCCGAACTCATATCGTTGTTCAAGCAGATCCGCGCGTACCGAGGCGAGGGCATGGCGGCCGACATGTTCTACGAGGGGGCCGTGTCAGAGGCCCTTGCGCTCGTGCTCAAGAAGGCGGAGGAACTTGAATCCGGGGCGAATGCCGGCATGGCGTTGCCTGAAGCCGACCGCAGTGCCATCGAAGCGGTCGACGGTTATATTCGGTCTCATTTGGCAGACGGGCTCTCGAACGATGAGCTTGCCGGCGTCGCCTGCATGGGGCTGACAAAATTCAAGTCGGCGTTTCGCCAGGTGTATGCCACAACGCCGCAGAATTATGTGACGGCGCTGCGCATCGACCGGGCCTGCGAGCTTTTGCGGGAAACCGACCTTCCCGTGGCGAGCGTTGCGCAAAAGGTCGGCTATCGAAAGCCCGGCGCTTTCGCGCTCGCTTTCCGAAAGCGCAAGGGCGTCACGCCCACAGAGTTCAGGGGGTAAGGCGCGTCTTGAATGCAAAACCTCAGCGCAACGTGCGGCGCTGCACGCTGTGCCGCAACCATTGCCCTGTTAACGCCCTTCGTTGCGAAAAGGGCCGTCGCGCATTTCTGGCAAAGAAGCGCCGCTAGCTGTTTGCATAGCCGCTGTTACATGTGAGGAGACGGTTTTGGAAAAGGTCAAGATCGAAAAAGGGTCGGTGCAGGAGACGCTCGTCATCCCGTTGTACGGACGCAAGCTCTGCGCCGAGGTGTTCCCGAACCTGTACACCGACGAGACCGCGGCAAAGATCTGCTCACGTCTCGACTACGATTTCTCGGAGCTCGACAGGCAATCTGAAAGCACGCTGT
This sequence comes from Eggerthellaceae bacterium, assembly GCA_017459925.1. GTDB lineage: Bacteria > Actinomycetota > Coriobacteriia > Coriobacteriales > Eggerthellaceae > UBA9715. The sequence goes on along the minus strand of JAFUCC010000086.1, from coordinate 993 downwards.
GGCGCTTCGGCGCGCTCGAAGCCGCCATGCGGCAACTCGACATGCAGTGGGAGATACGCGACTACCTGGCCGCGCACCCGCAAGCAGCCGTCGTGAACATGGGCTGCGGGTTGGACCAGACCGGCCGCGCCTGCGATAACGGCGAGTGCCTCATCTACAACGTCGACATGCCCGACATCATCGCGGCGCGCGAAGAGCTGAGCCCGGCCGGCGAGCGCGAGCGCAACATCGCCTCCGATCTGAACGACTTCTCCTGGATGGACGAGGTGGACGGCTCGGGCGGAGCGGTCTTCTTCGCAGCCGGCGTCTTCCACTACTTCACGGAAGCCCAGGTACGCGCGCTCGCGTCCGAGTTGGCGCGGCGCTTCCCGGGCAGCCGCCTGGTGTTCGACACCATCGGCAAGCTCGGCAGGCGGCTGATGCGGAAAACGTTCAAGGGCTTCGGCATGGAAAACTACGACGAGTGCCTGATCGTGGAAGATGCGTCTGCGCTGCGCAGTTGGGTGCCGGGTTCCGATGCGTCGAGCAAGGGGTACATGCTCGGCTACTTCGACATGGACGACCCCAACGTCACCGGTTTGCATCGGTTCCTCGCCCGGCGCTGCGACAACATGGTGAAGATGCAAGTCAACCGGTTCGACTTTCCCGCGTAATAGCCCAAAGGGGATACTCCCCATTGGGCTAACGGGTTTTGGGTAGGGCGCCTTGTTCATATGATAATTGCTAGCCCAATGGGGAGTCTCCCCTTTGGGCTAATGCCGTGCTAGACATGCGCTACTATATGCCCATAGGAAGAAAGCGAGGATGACGCATGGAAAAACGCGAGGAGATTCGGGAGCATTACGCTGAGGTGGCAAGCGCGGTTGCGCAGGAGGCGGCGGCGCCGTCCTAAGGTGAGTTCTGCTCGTGCTGCGGCGGTGACGAGTCGCGGCGGTATCCGGAGGACGTGAAGGACGGCTTGCCCGTTGCAGCGTTGAAGGCATCGCGAGGCTG
>JAFUCC010000085.1 GCA_017459925.1 Eggerthellaceae bacterium | reverse complement strand
TAATCAATATCCTCCGAGGAAATTGATTAGCCCCTGGTGGCATTCAACTGTTCAAGTTAATGTCACGCTTCGTACCTGTTCGTACCATATTATTCACAGTTTAAAATTATCGGAAAAAAGGATATTCAAGATTGACCTTAATCTAAAATAAGAATAATATAGACGAATCAATCCGACGCCTGCGAGAGAGGGAGTCGGGAAGGGAAAGCAACAGGAAGGAACGTACATGAAGCGCATGAAATTGATTCTTGCAGCCGTGTGCGCCGTTGCCCTCGTGGCGGCGTTCGCGCTTGTCGGCTGCAGCTCGAGCTCCAGCTCGTCCGCGGCTAGCTCGAGCGCTGCCAGCTCCGAGGCAAGCTCGAGCGCAAGCGCCAGCGCCAGCAGCGCCGCTGCTTCCGGCGAGGCCGTCGAGCTGCAGATTTTCGCCGCCAACTCGCTGACCAAGGCCATGGCCGAGGCTCAGGAACTCTACACGCAGCAGAACCCGAACGTCACGTTCGCTGACACGCAGTACAAGAGCTCCGGTGAGCTGAACTCCATGCTCGAGGCCGGCTCTTACGCCGACATCGAGATCACCGCCTCCAAGAGCACGATGGACACGGCTGAAGAGGCTGGCTACATCGACCCGGCAACCCGCGTGACCATGTTCAAGAACGACCTGGTCATCGTCACCAAGGCTGACAACGCCGACATCACCGAGGTCACGCTCGACGACGTCGCCACCGGCAAGTACACCGTGTGCGTGGGCGACGACTCCGTGCCTGCTGGCAACTATGCCAACCAGTCGCTGAGCACGGTCGGCTGCTTCAACGACCCGGACGGCAAGACCGGTTCTGAGAGCGCTGGCAAGGCCAACGGCACCGACGCGTACGCCGGCACCCCGCTCGAGGGCAAGGTCGTCACCGACACCTCTGTCGGCAACGTGTGCCAGCATGCCGCTTCTGGCGACGTTGACATCGCCTTCGTGTACACTTCCGACGTCGAGCGCTTCGCCGAGAAGTCGCCGGTCAAGGTCGTCGGCACGGTTCCTGCTGACACCCACAAGAACATCACCTATCCGGGTGCTGTCACCGCTCAGTCCAAGAACGCCGAAGCTGCGGCCGCCTTCCTCGATTGGTGCATGACCGACAAGGACGTTGCCGAGATTTGGCAGAAGTGGGGCTTCGAGCTCGCTGCATAAGCGAATAATCGCAAACGTAATTATTGTACTTCGTGAATAATGTGAGGTACGATAGGAGGGGCTGGTTTTCCAGCCCCTCCGTTTCGATGTTAGGAATGCCCAATGCGAAAACGCATCTACATGATGGTGGCAGCGCTGGTGCTTATCGTTGCAACGATGGTTGCGCCAGCGGCATACGCGGCGGACATGGAAGCCGCTCCCATGACGAAAGCCGATGTGAGCACCGATGACGTGGTCGTGTCAGCCGACTCTGACGACCTGACCGCCGTCATCGACGGATGCGATTTCGCAGTGGGGAATTTCGAACGGGCGAGCAAGGGCTCGAATCGCAACATCGCCGATGCGTACCATGGCTACGCGTACTATATCGGCAGCAAGTCCGACACGCTCATGTACCTCGTGACGAGCGAAAACGTGGTCGTGTATGCCGACGCAGCCGCCGCGAAGGCTGCAGGTTTCGACCTTGAATCGAGCGACGATGTGGCGCGGTTGCAGCAGATCATCGTGATGCTCGACAAAACTGCCGGCGGCGGTGGCGCACTCATTGGCCAGAACGCCACCTGGTATTTCACGACCGAGCAGGAAAACGAAATCAACGGCGTGCTGTACGAGTTCAACCAAGTCATCGACGGCAGCGCGTACAACCTCGTAGTCGGGAAAGACGGCAGCGACGTTACCGACACGGCCAACCCCAACTACGTGCAGACGTCGTTCGCCTGCTTCGCCGCGCTCATTCCGGCAAGCGAGGCGGTCATTGCGGCTGAACCGTCTTGGTTCGAGTCGCTGGGTACGTTCATGTCGAAACTCGACTGGTCGCCGCTGTTCGTGACGCTGCGCACGACGTTCACGGCCATTGTATTCATCTTCATCTTGGGTTTGGCGGCGGCGTATTTCTGCCTCCATCGCACGGCCAAGTTCCGCAACCTGTTCGACACCATATTCACCATTCCCATGGTGTTGCCGCCGACGGTCTGCGGCTTTCTGCTGCTGCTGGCGTTGGGCAGTAACACGCCGGTAGGCCAGTGGTTCATCGACATCGGCTTCCCGCTCATCTTCAGCTGGCCGGCGACAGTCATCGCCGCCGTGGTCGTGGCGTTCCCGCTGATGTACCGCGGTGCGCTCGGCGCATTCGACAACCTCGACCCGAACATGCTTGACGCGGCGCGCACCCTCGGCTGGTCCGAAAGCAAGATCTTCTTCAAGATCATGTTGCCGCTGTCGTGGTCGTCCATCGCGGCTTCCACGGTGCTCGCGTTCGCCCGCGCGCTCGGCGAATTCGGCGCTACGCTGTTCTTGGCCGGCAACTACCTGGGCATCACGCGGACCATCCCGATCGCTATCTACTTCGAGTGGATGAACGGCAACACCGACATCGCCATCTTCTGGACGATCATCCTCATCATCTTCAGCTTCATCGTCATCATGTTCATCAACCTGTGGTCACAGCATACGACGCGCTACCGGAAGGGGGCGGTCGAGGAATGAGCCTGGAAGTCGACATCCGCAAACATTTTCCCGCGTTCGACCTCGATGTGCAGCTGCAAGCCGAGGACGAGGTGTTCGGCTTGCTCGGCGCATCGGGCTGCGGCAAGTCGCTGACCATGCGCAGCATCGCCGGCATCGAAACGCCCGACGAGGGGCGCATCGTCGTGAACGGCAAGGTGTTCTTCGACAGCGAGCAAGGCATCAATCTGAAGCCGCAGCAACGCAAGACCGCCCTGCTGTTCCAAAACTACATGCTGTTTCCCAACCTGACGGTCGAGGACAACGTTGCGGCGGGCATACCGAAGGAAGTTTCGAAAGCCGAGCGCGACGCGATCGTCCTTGCCGAGCTGAGGCGCTTTGATGTGGAAGCGTTTGCCAAGCGTTATCCGGCGCAGCTCTCCGGCGGTCAGCAGCAGCGCGTCGCCCTGGCCCGCATGCTGGCGGCGCGTCCGGGCATCCTGATGCTCGACGAGCCGTTCTCGGCACTGGACGCGCACCTCAAAGGCGTGCTCGAGCAGAACTTGTCCAGCCTGTTCGACGCGTTCGACGGCACCATCCTGTACGTGAGCCACGATATCGACGAGGCGGTGCGCTTCTGCGACCGCGTCGCCGTGATCGAGCGCGGCCATGTCATGGAAATTGACACGGTGCGCGAACTCGTCGACAACCCGCAAAGCGTCGCGGGTCTGAAGCTGTCGGGCTGCAAGAACGTCGCGGAAGTGACGAAGCTCGACGATGGCCATGTCCGCTGCGAGCAGTGGGGCGTCGACTTGTCCATTGCCGCCGGCGTTCCCGACGACGTGAAGGCCGTGGGCATCCGGGCGTTTTACATCGAGCGCGCCGATGGTCCTGGCGAGAACGTCTATCGGATGCGCGTCGACCGCACGAGCGATTCGAGGTTCGACCGCATGTGCCTGCTGAGCTTCCTCGACCGCTTCGACGGAGCGCCCGAACTTGTGGGGGCGGCAGACCAGGAGATGCACTTCCTGCATCAACGCGTGTACTGGCGCATCAACATGCTGTACGACAAGCGCGAGCTTCCCGAGGTGGGAGACGAGTTGTACGTGCGCTTGCCCGTTGACAAGATTTACATCGTCAACAAGTAGCTTGAACGCTGTCCGGGGGCTGTTGAACATCACCCCAGGGAAGGCGGAGGATTGAACATCACCCCAGGGAAGATGTTCAAATTGAAGAAACGCTTCGACG
>JAFUCC010000001.1 GCA_017459925.1 Eggerthellaceae bacterium | reverse complement strand
GTGATGTTCAAATTAATTGATGTCCTATCTTCGCGCAGGAACGCCAAGCAATTTGAACATCACCCCTGGGACAATGTTCAACCCTCCGCCGCCCTGGGTCGGTGCTCGCTAGAAGCGCATCCCATGACCTTTCCTACACAATCAAGTCGAATACGAGTTTAACAGCAAACAGCACCAGGACCACGAGCATGATGGGCCGCACGATGGACGCGCCCGCTTGCGTGAACTTGTTGGCGCCGAGGTAATTGCCCGCGATGTTGAACAGGCCCGCCGTCAGGCCCAGCGGCAGCAGCACGGCCCCGTTCACGAGGAACACGACGAGCGCCGCCACGTTCGTGGAAAGGTTGATGGCCTTCGTCGTGCCGGCCGCCGTGCGCACATCCTGGTGCGCCAACGCGGGCAACAGGAGCATGAGGAACGTTCCCGTGCCCGGCCCGTAGAAACCGTCGTACACGCCGATGACCAGCGCAATCACCGATGTAATGGCCATCGCCTTGCGCAACGGCAACGGGTCTTTCGAAAACGCGTCGAGGTTCTTGGTGCGCAGCACGAAGAACGCGATGAACGGCAGTGCCACGAGCATGATGATGCGCAGCACCGTGTCGTCAGCCAACAGCGCCAGGTTGCTGCCGCCCCACGAGCCCAAAAGGCCGCATGCCACGCCCACGATGACGAACTCCTTCACCATGTAGCCGTTGAGCGCGTACTTGATCGTGGCGATGGTCGTGCCCATCGTCGATTGCAGCTTGTTCGTGGCGATGGCATTGTGAACGGGAAGCCCCGCGAAGATGAACGCCGGCAGCGAGATGAGGCCGCCACCGCCTGCGATGGAATCGACGAATCCCGCGATAAACGCAAGCGGGCACACGATTAGAAACTCCATGCAGGCATCCTTCGAGCGGGGACAAACAGCAGCAATGCTACCACAATGAGTCGCAGGACGATGAGTCGCAGGACGTTCCTGTGACTCATTTCCTCGGAGCGCTCCAACCTTCGACCCAACTTACCGAAAATGAGTATCAGGAACGTCCTGCGACTCATCGCGCTACAAGATCGAAGAAGTGATGACGTCGGCCTCGTTCAGGCCCTGGCTGGCCCACTCGTCACGGCGCTCGATGCGGCGCTCGCGGTTGTAGCGCTTCATGGCTTCGATGTCCTCGTGTTTGGAATACAACGCGTACCCTGCCAGCGCGAAGATCGTGCACGGCGTGCCATCAATTTCGGCGATAGACACGAGCCGCCGCTCGATCTCGTCGCAGAGCGCTTGAAGCCCGCCTTCGTCGACATGCTGCGACAGCACGACGAACCGGCTGGAATACACATGCCCCAACACGCACCGCTGCCCTGCAATGTCGCGCAGCTCGTCGGCCACGCGCTTCAGCACCTTGTCGCCGAAATCGTAGCCCAAATCGTCGTTGATTTGCTGGAAACTCTCGATGTTCACGCTGATCATGGCGAAATCGATGCCCAGGCGTTTGTACGAGTCGACGAACTTCCACGTGGCCGATTCAAGACCTGTGTAGTTGAATACGCCGGTCGCAGAATCGACGAGTGGCAAGCGCCCGAAGTCGCTCTCGACCTCCATCTTGTCGTTCAGGTCGACGAAATACCCCACCAAGCCGACGATGCGGCCGTTGCGGTACACGGGCCGTTTGGTGGCCACGATGTCGCGCACCTCACCGCGCGCGATGCATTGCCCCACCACGTCCCGCAGATGAGCGCCTTCATTCAGCACGCGCAGCTCGTCTTCCCTAAAGGGAACCGGGTCGATGTGCCAGCCCATGTCCTCGTCGGTCTTGCCGAGGATCTCGGATGCCGACTCGAACCCGTAGTAATCGAGAAACGCCTGATTGGCGCCGACGAACTTGCGGTCGCGATCCTTCCAGAACAGCGCCATGTCGTCGTCGTGCGCGAGCGCGCGCCACAGGCTGCCGGCGGTCAGGCGCAGGTCGGGATTCTCGATGTCGGCGGGCAGCTCGGTTTCTTCGTTTTCGCGATCGAACGCCGCCTGGAACAGCCCGTCGTTTGCCCAGTGCGTGCTGCGGACGCACAGCATCACCTGATTGCCCGGCTTGTCAGCCAAATGAATGAGCGCAAACAGCTTCCAGGTGTAGTCGGCGCCCTTCCCACGCGTGCGGAAGAACCCGACGAGGTAGTTCTCGCCGCTTTCGCGAATGCGCTGCACCATGGTGGAATGCTCCATGAATTCCATGTAGCGCTTGCGGTCGCTCGGGTACACCTCCGCCCTTGCAAAGTACTCGGTCGTGCTATCGAAGGTGGGCGCGTCGTATTGCGCTGTGTACCCCGCATTGCCGAACACGGGCTCGAGAAACTCTTCATCGAGGTGAATGATGTCGACGTGCTCGTAGATGCTGTACAGCACCTCGAGCGCGTCGTTCATGCGGTCGAGGCGCCTGCGCTCGCCCTGCTCGATGGTGTCGTCGATGGTGACGAGCACCGCCACCTTGTCGTCTTGCGTCGTGATGTACTTCACGCGCATGACGCACGGCGTTTCGCCAGCCGTATAGTCGATGCGCACGTATCGCTCGGTCGGTATCGTGTGAATCAACCGGCGCGCCTGCCGTGCGAGCATGCGCGTCTGGTCGTTGATGAGCTGCTCGGCGAGTTCCATTGAGGGAATGCCGACGTTTTCAAGGCCCTCCCTGAACACACGGTTCGAATCGAGCACCCGGAAGGAATCATCCGCGTACTCGATGATGGCCAGGGGCATGCTGGTCACGTAATCGTGCGTGTCGTTGTCAGCCGTGAAGTCGCGCTCGGAGAGGCTCAACGTGTTCACGCCACCGATTTCGCGGAAATACAAGCGCTCGGACGATGTTTCAACGCCTATCGCCTCGGCAAGCTCGCGCGTCGCTTCGGCGTTGTACGGCATGGGCTTGCCGAACAGATAGCCCTGCATCTTCTCGCATCCGATGCGGCGCATGTAAACACGCTGCTCTTCGGTTTCCACGCCCTCGGCCTGCGTCTGGATGCCGAGTTTCTTGGCCATGTCGACGACCGACGCCAAGATGGTCTTCGACTTCTCGCCGAAACGGTTGAGGAACTCCATGTCGATCTTCATCTCGTCGAAGTCGAAGTCCTTCAGGGCGTTCAGCGTGGAATAACCGCTGCCGAAATCGTCCATCCACACCTGGTAGCCGACGGAATGGAACTTGTCGATCATCTTCGCCATGAACGTCGGGTCCGTGGCGAACGTCGACTCGGTGATTTCGATGTTCAGCATGCGACGCGGCACTTCGAACTCGCGCGCAGCGTCTTCGATGATGCCGAAGATGTCGCACAAGTCGAAATCGAGGCGCGACAGGTTGAACGAAACAGGCACGACGGGCACGCTCTCGTCGGCGCTTTCGCGTAGTTGCCGGCACACTTGGTACACGATGCAGCTGTCGACCTTGTGTATGAGGCGCGCGTCTTCAAGCACGGGAACGAACTTGTCGGGCGTCAGCAGACCGTAGACGGGGTCTTCCCAACGAGCAAGCGCTTCAGAACCACAGAGCTTGCCGGTCAACGTGCGCACGACGGGCTGATAGTAGGGTTTGACCCACCCTTTGGCGATAGCCTCGTCGACATGCTCGACGATGTACGTGCTCAGCTCGTCACGAGATGGAACGACCGCGGAATGAACGTCGGAAATGTGCGGGGTATTCTCGGTGTGGCTTGCATCCATGCTCATGGCGGCTCCCCCCTGAAGTCGTGGGCGTGGGTGTAAGTCAGCTCATAAAGCCTATTTTTATGGCAACCAGTTAAGAATATCTGATTTTTCAGGTAATAGTACGGTGGTAAGACAAATAATCTGTGCCTATCTGACAAGTTACGCCAATTCGATGGCGCAGGCGAACGCCGTCTCGCCCGCCGCGTTAACGCCCTTCGACAGCACAAGGCCGTTCTCGACGAGCGTGTGCATGGCCAACGGCTCGCCCGGCAAGACCTCGTGACGGTAATCGATCTGGAACGTCTTCATGGCGCCTCGCTCGCCTGGGTTCAGCGCGTCGATGACGAAGCTGGCGTAACGTGCGTTGTTCACGTGCCCGTTCAGGTCGATGTCGGAATAGCTCGGCACGACCGTGAACACAGGCTGGCTGCCCTCGTCGAAGCTGGCGATCTTGCGCGGCTTGCGGTCGAACGACCGCGCTTCATCGAAATCATCGGGGCCGTCGTAGAAGTCCTTCACGCTGGCGAACTTGCGGGCTTCCGCATCCATGAGCACCCACTCGGACGTCGCCTTCACCAGCAACTCGCCTTCTTGGTCGCGCATCGAGAAATCTCGCAAAAACGAGAAGCGCGTCGGCGTATGCGGCCACGTGCGCACCGTGACGACCTGATAGTGCTGCGGCGCTTTCACGATTTCGAACTTCGAGCGCACGATGGCCCAGAACACGCCCTTGGCCATCATGTCGTCGCGTCCGATTCCCATGTCCTCGGCCTGTATGGTGGCGAGGTCTTGGAAGATGTCGAGCACCGCCACTGGCTGAATGCGCCCGTACTTGTCGAAATCCATCCAGCGCAAACGGTAATCGAGTTCCATTCCCAAAGGCATAGCGTATCTCCTTGCTCGTGTGTCGCTGCTCATTGTACATCGGCTATCATGGGGAAGACGAGAAAGGGGCGCTCATGCCGAGGGAATCGCTGAAATCGAAACGCGAACGCGCCGTTGAAGTGTGCGAGCGCATGGGCGAGCACTACCCCAACGCCCAGCCTGCACTCGACTTCGGCGGCGATCCGTTCCGCCTGACCATCGCCGTGCTGCTTTCGGCGCAGACGACCGATGCCGCCGTGAACAAGGTGACGCCCGTGCTGTGGGAGCGCTACCCCACCATCGAGGACCTGGCAGCTGCCAACGTCGACGATGTGGCCGAGATCCTGCATTCCATCGGCTTCTTCCGCACGAAGGCCGCCAACTGCATCAAGTGCGCGCAGATGGTGTTGTCGGAATACGGCGGCGAGGTGCCGCAATCGTACGAAGAGCTGCAGCGCCTGCCCGGCGTCGGGCGCAAGACCGCCAACATCGTCATGAACGCGGGCTTCGGCATCGTGGAGGGCATCGCAGTCGACACGCACGTGTTCCGCATCGCGCACAAGCTGAAGCTCTCAAATGCGAAGGATGCCAGCAAAACGGAGCAAGACCTGTTGAAGATCATCCCGCAGGACATGTGGGAACCCGTCAACCACCAGTGGATTCTCTTCGGGCGTCAAGTCTGCAACGCCAAGAAGCCAGCCTGCGGCGACTGCTTCCTCACCGACCTCTGCCCCAGCTGCGGAAAGTAATGCGAGATTGATATGCCGTCACAGGGGCTCGCGCTTGTCCTCGCAGACTCGGCGGCGCAGTCTTCTTTCCACAAGCAGCTACAACTGCCGCCTCGCGTAGCTGCGGAATCGCGCTCCGCCACTGCGACGGCATATCAATCTCGTATCGGATTTAGCCTAGATACGGCTGACCGGTTTGCTTGTCGATAAGCGGGGCACCCAGACGTGCAAGTTCGGCGGCGAGGGTTTCAACGAGCAGGGGCAAAGCCGCCTTCACGCGAGGCGTCAGGTCTTCGGTCAGGATCTTCGGCTCGGTGTTTTCCACCTGCACGCCAAGGCAGACGCCCTCGGCGTCGAAACCGAGCAGCACCGCAGCGTCGAACAGGTCGAGAAGACGCAGGTCGTGCATCGAGATGTTGGCGCCCTGCGACGGCGCCATATCCTCGGGCGTGCCGCGCAGCACCGTTCCCACCGGCTCGCCGGAATGCTCGATCGCGTCGACCGTAATGACCGCATCGCATTCGTCGATGTAGTTGATCATGTCCATCGTCAGCACGCCGAGGTCGAACAGCTCGACTCCCTCGGGCACGTCGAAACGACGCAGGACCTCGTCGTAGGCCGCCGGTCCGATGCCGTCGTCGAGATGCAAGCGGTTGCCGACGCAGAATACTGCGATCTTCGTCATGTGAAACACTCCTTAACAGGGCTTTTTGCTAAGCCCTATTTTAGTACTGTGCGGATTTCCAAGTTGTAATAGGTTGCCCAGGCGAGGGCGACAATGGCGATGATGATGCAGACGACCGCCCAGATGCGCTCGCGCTTCAGGTACGTCTCGCGCGATACGCCCAGATGCTCGGCCCGATGCGCCGATTGCGGGCCCGCCACAAGCGCAAAGCCCACGTGAATGGCGATGAGCAGCACGGCTGTGATGATGGCCAGAATGATCGTCCAAGGCTCGGGCATGGCGTAAGCGCCGTAGAACATGTAGTCGGCGAAAATCCAAAGCGGGTAGAACAGGATGCACACCCAGAAGCCGTGCGCAGGTCCCCAAATGCCGGGCATGATGAGAGCGCCCAGGTTCACCCGGGGAAGGCCTTTCAGGAACTCCTCCTCGCCGGCGATCTCCTCGTCGGTGAATTCGGCGATATGCGGGCCTTCGTGCGTCTCTGCTACTTCTTCAACTACTTCTTCAACTGCTCCTTCAGCTACTTCAGTAGCTTCCACCGTCAGCTCTTCGTTCCGCTCTTCTGCTTGCATCTCCATTTGCACACTTCCGCATCATCATTTCGGCTGCGGCGCGGGCGCGACGAATCGCGCCCCTACGGGCCAAACCCGCATACGCACAACAGCCAATCGTTGGTTTCTTTGCTCATTGTATAAGAAGGAGCCTGGAAACCAGGCTCCTTCCGTAGTTCAAACCGTATGAGCGGCAGAAATTATTCGTTGCGCGCCTTCAGGTTGTCGTCGCCCACGATGACGTGCTTGTCGGGGTCGTACACCAGACCGCCATGCTCCTTGCGGAAGAACATGAGCTTGGTCGGCTCGGTACCCTCGACGTTCGCCAGGTACACGTGGATGAAGATGAAGATGATGAACACGAACATGCCGAAGTAGTGGATGATGCGCATCGACATGGCGCCGCCCACCAGGTTCAGGCACCAGGTGCAGAAGCCCGAGGTGGCTGTGGGAGGCCACAGGCACAGACCGGTGATGAACATGAGGATGATGAGGATGGGAATGAGCAGATAGGAAATCTTCTGCGGCACGCCCAGCTTCGCGGACAGCGGATGGTCCTTCTTCATGAACAGGTAGTACTTGATCCACGAACCGCCCTGGTGACGGTTATCCTTCTGCGGCAGCCACGTGCGGAAGTCCTTCACCTGCTTGCGCGTGCCGCCCGTCGGTGCCGACTTCACGAAGAACGACATGATGACACGGACAACGCAGTTGATGAAGATGACGAAGCCGAAGAACACGTGGCAACCACGAGCCATGCTCATGGTGCCGGGCACGGCAAAGTGAATCAGGAAACCGGTGATGATCAGGAAGATCATCGCCACCAGGTTGATCCAGTGGGTGATGACGAACGGCAGCGGATGCGCCTCTTTATAATGTGCGAGATGTGCCATCTTACTTCACCCCCCAAGGATTCGTGACCGTGGAGAACTTCTTGCCGGTCTTCACGTCGGTGACATGAACCGCGCAGGACACGCACGGGTCATAGCTGTGGACCAGACGCAGAGCGTTGATCGGCATTTCCAGATCGCCTTCGGTGCCATCGAACACCGGGCAGCCGTCCATGAGCGCCTGCTCGATGGGGCCGTGCTCGCCGTTCTGGTTGACCGGGGCGAGGTTCCACGTGGTCGGGATGATGATCTGGTAACCGTCGATCTTGCCGCCGGTGACCTTCTCGGAGTGGTACAGAGCACCGCGCGGCGCCTCCCAGAAGCCCGAGCCCGAACCGGTGTCGGTCAGCGGCTTCTCGAAGTAGTCGGTCATGTTGGTGCTGGCGAAGTCGGCAGCGGACATGCCTTCCATGGCGGCGATGTCGTCGAGCGAACCGCCCTTGACAGCCGTGATGAGCTCCTGCGTCCAGTCCTTCATGAGCTGGGCGATGTAGAGCGTCTCGAGCTGGCGGATGGCGGTACGGCCGAGCATCGAAACCGCGGCCTCGAGCGACGTCTTGCCGACGGAAGCGGCAACCGGGTCGATCAGCGTCAGGAAGTTGTCGACCTGCTCGACCATCCAAGCGTTCTTGGCGGCGTACTCGGGCTGCTGGCCACGAGCGTACGCGACGAGGACGCGCGAGAGCGACGTGCACTCGAGCGCCTTGCCGTCGTAAGCCGGAGCCTTGCACCAGGTGTAACGGTCGTTGACGTCGTACTCGGTGAACTTCGGGTCGGTGGTGAAGTCGGGCGCCGTGTAGGTGCCGTCACCCTCGTACCACGAAGAGCCGACGTACTCGGTGATGAGCGACTCGTCGATGTCGGAAACCTCGAGGCTGCCCTTCGTGGCCAGAACGCCAGCGGGCATGTAGCGGTCGTTGTATTCCAAGCTGCCGCGCTCGAAGACGCCCCAAGCGCCGAAGCGCCCGCAGCCGCCGCCCCACGTGAGGCCTTCCGGATACGCAACGGCCAGAGCCAGCGTGTCGGGAATGAGCGTGGACTCGACCCAGTCGTACACCTCGTTGACCATGGCCCACAGGTCGTCGAGCTTCTGCGCCGTGGGAACGAACGCAGTGCCGCCGGGGATGATGGTCATGACGTGCGGCATCTTGCCGCCGAGCAGGCCGGCGATCTCGGAAGAACGGGCCTGGTACTTCAGGGCTTCCAGATAGTGCGAGGTCAGGATGAGGTTCAGCTCGGGCGTGAGGTGGTAAGCGCTACCGCCGTCGGCGTCCTTCGCATCGAACCAGTTGCCCGAGAAGATGGAGAGCTGGCCGTTGGCCGCGAACTTCTCGAGACGCTTCTGAACCTCGTACAGGTCGCTGTTCGTGGACAGCTGAGCCGGCAGAGCAGCGCCGAGCTGCGGGACCTCGCCGCCCTGGGCGATGTCGTAAGCCAGCTTCACGTCGGCGCCGCCGGTGACCGCGTCAATCGGGTTGACGTAATCGAGCGCCGCCAGGTTGTAGAGCCACAGGATGTGGCTGTGCAGGAACTGCGCGCCCTCGATGAGGTTGCGGATGATGCGCGCGCGGTTCGGGATCTTGATGCCGTAGGCCTTCTCGGCTGCGATGGTCGACGCATGGTTGTGCGAGACCGGGCAAACGCCGCAGATGCGCTGAACGATCTGGGCAGCGTCTTCGGGCTTGCGGTGCTCGACGACCTTTTCCATGCCGCGGAAGCTGCCGCCGGAAACCCATGCCTGCTTAACGGTACCGTTCTCGACTTCCATCTCGACGCGCATATGGCCTTCGATACGGGTGATCGGGTCGATAACAGAACGTGCCATGTGACCTTACCTCCCCTCTTCCGTATCGGCAGCCTCTTCGACTACCTCTTCGTACTGCTTGGCGATTTCCTTCTGCGCATCGTGCAGCGCTTCCGGATCCTCGGTCTCGTAGATCGAGTACTCGTACTGGCCGATGGCCTGGTCGGGATGCTTGACGTCCCAAGCACGACGCTTCTCGAACGGAGCGCCGCCGTCCATGCGGCCGGTCTTCTTCATGCCGAAGCCGTGGATGACGAGGGCCAGCGCCACGATGCCCGTGAGCGCGCCAGCCACCACGGTGGGCTGGAAGAACCAATCGCCAATGTGAAGGTCGCGGTGACGCTCGTAGAACGGAGTGTTGACCTCGACCCAGTTGTCGCCCGGATCATTCGGGTTGGCTTCGCAGCAGCCGAGGCAGGGCGAACCGGCCTGGATGCACCAGCTGCGACGGTTGTTCCACAGCGTGACGCCGCAGTTGGAATGCGTCTGCGGGCCCTTGCAGCCGAGCGGATACAGGCAGTAGCCCAGTTCCTCTTCCTTGCTGCCGAACTCGTAGACGAATTCGCCGTTCTCGAAGTGACCACGACGCTCGCAGTTGTCGTGGATGGTCTCGCCGTAAATGCCCTTGGGCTTGGCCTGGTCGTCGAGGTCGAGCGTCTTCACGACGGCCGGCACGTCGCCGGCGACGAGCGCTTCCGCGCCGCCCATCATGAGGACCTGCACCAGAATGGACATGAGCCACTCGGGGTTGGCCGGGCAACCCGGGATGTTCACGACGGGGGTCGCGATGCCGTGCTTGTTCAGGATTCCCATGACGCCGGTCGCATTCGCCGGGTTGGGATAGGCAGCCATCCAGCCGCCGTTAACAGCGCACGAGCCGAGCGCCACGACAGCCGCGGCGTTCGATGCTGCTTCGACGAGGATCTCCTCGCCGGTTTCCATGGCCACGCGCAGCGTGTTGCTGTCGAAGCCCTGGGTGATGCCGCCCTCGTACACAACGATGTACGGAGAACCGGACTCGATCGTCTGCTTCTTGGCTTCCTCGATGGACCAGCCTGCGCCCGCGCAAAGGACGTCGGAGTAGTTCAACGAGATGAGCTCGAGCACGATCTTTCCGACATCGGGCGTCTCGATCTGGGCAAACGATTCCGTGCAGCCTGTGCACGACGCGCCCTCGATCCACAGGACGGGGAACAGCCCGCCCTCCGTTGCGCCGATGACGGATTTCTCGAGCGCGATTGCGACGCGCGGAGCCGCAGCCTGCGAAAGTCCGGCAGCAACTGCCAGGGCACCGCAGAACTTCATGAAGTCACGACGAGTGACGCCACGGGCTTCCAGCATGCCGCTCAAATCGGCCCTCGAAGTCTCCTGTTCCATGCGCACCTCCTTCTCTCTTCTTCCCCACCTTATTACATGCAGAAAAACTTCCGCAATCTAGGCTATCCTACCATGTCAAAGCGTAAAAACGTGGTTGACAGCGGTGTTATTTTGGACGTATTCGGTAATACTTCGGAAAGACCCCTGATAGAGCGGCTGTCCTGCTTGCGGCGAACGGCATTGACCCTTTCGGTGAACGGGTAAACGGTCGCCTTATCGGGTACAATGGCGCAATTACCTATATATATGCTGGGGAATTAGCAAGGAGCTGACATGACCGACGACATCTCGATCGCCTACCTCGGACCCGAGGGAACCTACTGCAACGAAGCCGCGCTGGCCTTCGCCGAGAAGCTCGGCGCGCCAAAAGCCGAACTGGTCGCCTGCGCGTCGTTCACCGAGGTGTTCGAGTTCGTCGACCGCGGGAAGTGCACGTACGGCGTCGTCGCCACCGAAAACGCGCTGGAAGGGCCCGTCACGGCCACGCTCGACAACTTCGCGTTCAACTCGTCCGCGCAGATTCTGGGCGTGCACGTCGTCGACATCCACCACTGCCTCATCGTGCAGCCAGGCGTGGAGCGCGCCAACATCCGCACCATCGTGTCGCATGCGCAAGCCCTCGGGCAGTGCCGCCGCTTCATCACGCGCGACTTCCCCGCCGCCGCCACCGTGGCCTCGTCGTCGACGGCCGAAAGCGTGAAGGCCGCCATGGCCGACGCATCGTGCGCAGCCATCGCCACGAAGTTCGCCGCCGACCTGTATGGCGCTGTGGTGATCGACGACGACATCGAGGACCGCCTCGGCAACCAGACGTCGTTCGCGCTGATCGGGCGCCCGGGCGCGCCCTCGCCGCTGGCCGGCTCGCGCTACAAGACGAGCGTGGCGCTGTTCATGCAGCAAGACCGCGCCGGCACGCTGAACATGATCCTGTCGGAATTCGCGTATGCGGGCGTGAACATCACGATGATCCAGTCGCGCCCGACCAAGCAGGCGCTCGGCGACTACATGTTCTTCCTCGACCTGGAAGGCCGCGCCGACGAGCCCGCCCTTCAAACGGCGCTCAACTGCCTGCGCCTGAAACTGCGCGAAGTGAAGATCCTCGGCACCTATCCGGTTGACTAGCCGCTATTCGAATGAGTTGCAGGACGTTCCTGCTACTCATTTTCGGGAGGCGGAGTCGGAGGCTGGGGCGCTTTGCGGAAATGAGTAGCAGGAACGTCCTGCAACTCATTCCTATGCGAGCAGAACCTTTAGGCCGATGATGATGAGGACGATGCCGCCGACGACGGTCGCGGGCTTTTCCCAGCGGCTGCCGAACTGATGCCCCACCGCCACGCCGACAAGCGACAGCGCGAACGTGGTGACGCCGATGAGCGCAACCGATGGCGCGATGGCCACGTCGAGGAACGCGAACGACACGCCCACCGCCAGCGCGTCGATGCTCGTTGCGATGGCCAGCATGAACAGCTCGCCGATGTCGAGCTTGCGGTCGCTCGCCTCTTCCTCTTCGGATTCTTCGTGGAAGGCGTCCCACAACATCTTGCCGCCGACGAACGCGAGCAGCGCGAAGGCGATCCAATGGGCGTATGCGTTCACGAAGTGGGCGAACTGGGCGCCAACGAACCAGCCGATGAGCGGCATGAGCGCCTGGAACCCGCCGAAGAACAGCGCGATGACCGCGGCCTGGCCCATGTTCAGCCGCTTCATGCCAAGGCCCTTGCAGACCGACACGGCGAACGCGTCCATCGACAAACCGACCGCTATGAGGAACAGCTCCGCGAAACCCATTTCCCACCCCTGAGATTACAGTGGGGCTATGGTACCAGCAATTCGCCTTCTTGACGGAAGAAACCCTCTTTGAACAGGTCGGCGAGGATCGATTCGAACACTTCGACGGGAACGGCGCCGCGGCCGGCTTCGAGTTCGTGCGCGTCAAGCAGGCGGCGCACTTCGGCAACGGGAATGCCCTCGGGCGCGGCGAGCACGCACTTCAGGATGAAGCTGCGCTTCTCGCGGCGGCTGCCCTCGAAGGCGCTTTGGCGCGCGTAGTGGCGCGAGCGGCGCGACGGGTTCGCGACCTGCGTCTTCAGATGCGCGCCGTAGTCGAGCAGCGCGTAGTACCAGCCGCGCGCGCCGTGTTCGGGGCACGTGTCGGCGACGTATGGCGCAAGCTCCTTGTCGGACACGCCCTCGACGTTCGGGAACAGCTCGTGCAAAAACACGCTGCGCACGTTGGTTTCGATGTACACGGAAGGCCGGTCGAATGCGAAGGCGACGATGCCCGCGGCGGTCGCAGGTCCAATGCCGGGCAGCCGCACGAGCTCGTCGGCCGTGCTGGGAAGCATGCCGCCATGTTCGGCCGAGCACTGCTCGCAAGCGCGTTTCAGCGCGAGGGCGCGACGGTTGTAACCAAGCCCCTGCCACATGTCGAGCACCGCAGCCGTATCGGCGGCCGCCAACGCGTCGACCGTGGGAAACAGGTTCATCCAGCGATCCCAATACCGCTGCACCCGCGCAACTTGGGTTTGCTGCAACATGACCTCGGACACGAGCACGCCGTACGGGTCGTCGATGTTGCGCCAGGGCAAGTCGCGGTACAGCGCCGCACCCTGCTCGTTCACGAGCGCGACGAACTCATCGCGCGAACGGGTGCACGCGTTCCAATCGGGCGTTTCGGCCATGCGGGCTTATTCCTGTCCGCCGAGCAGGTCCTCGAGATGGTCGAGGTCGGAGCGGAAGTCGTCGATGACGGCCTGCTCGAGTTCGCGGTAGCGGTCGGAATCGAGCGGTTGGCACGCCGCCAGCTTGTCGAACAGGTTCTGGGGCGTGACCGGCAGGTACGCACGCTGCACAAGGCCAGTCTTGTACGCATCCTCGACCGCCTCGCGCGCGGCCATGTACATGTCGTAGCGCGCCAGGCCATCCGAGAACCGCACCAAGTCCTCGACGGTAACGCCGCGCATCGACGGGTGATGCAGCGCGATTTCCTTCCAGATGTCGGCGCGTTCTTTCTCGTTCGGCAGCCCGATGTCGACCACGGTTATGGGCTCGAGCAGCTCGTAGAAGAACGGGTCAACTTCCGAGGTAGTAGTCGACGTGACCAGCACGTACACGTCCGGGTCTTCCACAGCCGAGCGGATGAGGTTCACCGCCTCGCGCGCGCCGCGCGAGATGTTGGCCATCATGAAGCCGCCGATTCCCTCGGGGCTGTCGGGAACCTCCGGCAAGGCCCATGCGTCAAGATCCTCGATGACCAGGATACCCGGGCCTTCGAAGCGGTTGTGCGCATGGTTCATGCGCGGACGGTTGTTGCCCTGCGTGGTGACGCACAGCACGGGCACGCCGCCCATGCCCTCCTCCATCGCCATGTGCAGCACGGGAAGGCCCAGCTCGCCCGCCGTCGCCTCGGCGAAACGCGAGGCGTCTTCCAGCACGGGCGCGCGGAACAGCAGCGTGTCGACGGCCGGCATGCGGTCCAGGCCGTGACGGACGTTCATCATGCGCACGAACTCGTTGAACGCGGGGTCGTTCTGCACGCCCACGCCCAAATCGCGCATGATGGAGATGGCGTCGTCGTAACCGGCGAGGTTTTGGAACGAAAGCGGGCCGTTGTCGGGCAGGGCCGCAGCAGCTGCTTCAACCGCATCGGCCACGGCGGCCTCGGCGATTGACGCGACGGCCGCCAAATCGACCTTGGGGGCTTCGGCGGCAGGTTCTGACTCGGAATCGGGCGCGATGAGTCGCGCCCCTACGGGCTCTTCGACTGGCGCTTCTTCTTGTTCCTGCGCCTCGGCTGCTTCCTGCTCGGCGCGTTCCAGCGCATGCGCACGATCCTCGTCGCGCGTGAAGATGTACGCGCCTGAACCCTCGTTGGTCGCTGCGTGGTAGCTCGTGCCGACCGAGTTTGGGTAGAACATGTCGTACGGATTGAAGTTGTCAACGTCGGCAACGCCCATGTCAACGTGCGGCGGCTTCGCCGGTTTCGCCTCGGGCGCCTCGGGCTGCTCGGGAACTTCGGGCTGCTGATCGCTCGCCTCGGCGGACGCTTCCACCTGCGGAGCTTGCTCGACGACAGCGGCCTTCGCCGTCGTGTTGGGAACGCCGAACATGTTCATGTTGGGAATGGAGACGCTTTCGACCTTCACGACATGCGCGCCATCGCCCAGGAAGTCCTGCGAGATGCTCTCGGCCATGTCTTCCAAATCTTCGCGCGAGAAGCCGTACTGCTCCAGCCGGTCGAGCGCCAGCTCTTGCAGCTTCATGGCGCATTCGGCGATTTCCTCGCCGGTCAGGAACGGCTCGAGCTTCTCGAACACGTACTCGGCCATCGAGCGCTCTTTCAGGTCGCACGCCAAATGCCACGCCTCGCGCAAAGCCGAAACCTCGACGCTCGTCGGCACGTCCGCATCGGCCGCAGCCTTCTCGTACGCAGCCAAATACAGGTGCATACCCAGCAGGTAATCGCCAGCCGCACACGCGTCTGCCGCCTTGCCGAGGTAATCCGTTGCCTGGTTGTCGCAGTTGTTTTGGTTGGGTGTTTCGTTTGCATGCTCAGCCATGACCCAACCTCCTTACATCGCATATGCCTCATCGTATAGTTCGGCCCTATTATCTCACGGAAACGGACCCGACACACGGGCGTAGAGGAAACGTTAACGTTTGGGGACGTCGATGGACCAGTCGAGGATGGGCCAGTTGCGCTGCTTGGCGATCTTCGTCATGCCCGTGTTGGGGGTGATGGCGAAGGGATGCTTGGCGGCGGCGAGCAGCGGCTCGTCGGAATGGTGGTCGCCGTACGCGTAGGCCAGCTCCCAGTTGTCCTCGCCGTAATGGCCGTCGCACCAATGCTTCAGGGCGATGAGCTTCTCCTCGCCTTCCACCGGGCGGCCGTCGACCTCGCGCGTGTAGGTGCCATCTTCAGCGACCTTCATGCGCGTCGAGATCTGGTGCGTGAACGGGTGGCTTTCCATGGCGCGTAGCAGGATAGGCTCGAACGTGGCCGACACCACGATGACCTCGCAGCCCTCGTCGGCGCGCTGCTGCATGGCCTCGTCGGCTTTCGGGCGGAAGCGGCGGGCAATCCACTCGTCGTAAAAATTGCGCAGGTAGCGGTCGACTTCCTCTTTGGGCTTGC
The DNA here is from genome assembly GCA_017459925.1 of Eggerthellaceae bacterium. Taxonomy (GTDB): domain Bacteria; phylum Actinomycetota; class Coriobacteriia; order Coriobacteriales; family Eggerthellaceae; genus UBA9715. The sequence goes on along the minus strand of JAFUCC010000001.1, from coordinate 2,256 downwards.
CCTCGAACGCCGTGAACACCTGGCCGCGCACCCACGCTTCGTTCTGCGGCAGATGCCACTTGTACGCAAGGCCCCAGAGGCCGATTTTCAGCGAGGTGATCGGAGTGATCTTGCGCGAGAAGATAAGCCGGTTCACCAGCCACGACGGCGACGAGCCCTCGATGGACGTGCCATCGAAGTCGAACACGGCGACTTGCACCTTGTCTGTTTTGCCCTCCTGCATGATTGCGCTATTTTACCAGGTTTTATAGCTTATCTGGAATCGTACAGGTTTCTACCTGGGGCTCGCTCACAAAGCCTGAATAATGACAGCTTTCACGTTTAGCATTCTGAATTGGCATTATTTCGAGGCTCTGCGTGCCGGTTTGCCTTTTCATGCATACATTTATCGCAAAACGTTGCAACCACCCCGTTAAAGATCTTCAGTTCGTACATTTCCCCAACAGAACGACATCCTGACAGCCAAAAACTGAGCTCAGTACACACAGCCTGAGATTCTTGCCAAGTTCGGAGGGAATAGCGGGGTGGAAGAACGCCTCCACCCCATGCGAAATCGCTATGCCAGTCTTACGGTCAGGCGGCCTTCGCCGGTTGCGTCTTGCAGACGGCCTTCCAGCAGGGATTCCTCGATGACCTGCATGCACGAGGTGGCGACCACGCGGTCGGGATGGTTTGCCTTCAGCTGCTCGACCGTCAGGTCGAAGGAGTCTCCCATGTTCGTGTAATGGAAGTGCTGCAGGCCCACGCTGAAGACGCGCTGCTCGTCGATGGGTTCGCCCTCGAAGTCGAAGCGCGTGAACGAGTGCGTCGCCTGGTCGTATTCCACGTTGAAGCCGTGCGAAAGCTGGTAGAACTCGGTGTGCGCGCCGGCCAGCGCCTCGTCGCGCAGCATGCGCATCACTGCGTGCTTCAGCTGCGCGCCGGTCATGTACACCGTGTGCACCGCGTCGTCATAGGGGAAGCATTCGTTCAAATCGCCCTTCGTGACGATCGGTCCCAGCTGCTCGGTGCGAATGCTACCCGATCCCAGCAGGAACACGTCGACGCCCAGCGCGTCGCACAGTACGTCGCTGAACAGGTCGCCCAGCTCGGTTTCGCGAATGCGCGTGGGGTGCGTCAGCTGGCGCACGAAGCGCGTGATGATCTGGCCGTACTTCGCGTCGGTTTGCGTCTTGTACATGGTGATGAGCTGCTCGATGGCCGGGTCGTCCGGGCAATGCTCGGAATCGATCGGCACGGGCGTCCACGTGTAGGAATCGATGCAGTTGCGCCTCGTGTCGATCATGATGTCGAAGCGGCCGATCTGGTCGGTGCCGGTACCAGCTTGCACGATGGGAATGCCGTTGACCACGGCGGGTTCCTCCAAAAACGTGTGCGAATGGCCGCCGATGATGACGTCGACGCCCCACGCCGGGTCGAGCAGTTCCGCAAGCTTCTTGTCCTCCTCGAAGCCGATGTGCGTCAGCAGCACGGTGAAGTCGACGCCGAGCGCGTTGTGGGTGTTGCAGATGCGGCCGATTTCCTCGGCGGCGTCTTCCAGCGTGATGAACGTGCCGATGAGCCCGTCGGACTTGCACTGCATGAGCGCGACCTCGGCAAGAATGCCGATGAACAGGATCTTCATGCCGCCGACTTTCAAGATGATGCACGGTTCGAACAAGCGCGCGTTGTTCGTGCGGATGTGCAGGTTCGCGTTGATGATGGGGAAATCGGCGCACTTTTCCAGGAACAGCAGGTGCGCGATGCCGTAGTCGACCTCGTGGTTGCCGACCGTCACCACGTCGGGGCCGAGCATGTTCATGATCTCGATGGTGGAAATGCCCAGGTACTCCGAGTCGATGATCGAGCCGCGGAACATGTCGCCCGCGATGGCGTACAGGACGTTCTCCTCCTCGTGGCGAACCTTGTTCACGTAACCCGACAGCCGCGACACGCCACCGACCAGGTTGGCGTCGATTTCTTCGGCCATGAAGTCGCCGTGCAAGTCATTCGAATGTAACAGGGTGAGTTTCTTCAGCTTGCTCATGGGCGGTTCCTTTCTCATTCGGAATCGTCAGGCATTGCTCTCATGATTCGATAGCTTACACGTTCGCCCAACATTACTGGCGAGGAATCGGTCGTTGACGATTTGACAGTGGCAAACGCAATCACCGCTCAGGGTGCAGCGGTTGAACGTCACCCCAGGGACGGCGGGCGGTTGAACGTCACCCCAGGGAAGATGTTCAATTTGAAAAGCGCTTCTACGCAAAATAATGC
>JAFUCC010000084.1 GCA_017459925.1 Eggerthellaceae bacterium | reverse complement strand
CAAATATATTGGGTTTTTCTTTTGCGCCAAACCGTTCCTTTAATTTGAACATCTTCCCTGGGGTAATGTTCAACCGTCCCTGGGGTGACGTTCAACTCCCGGCGAACTGCGCGCGGGACCCCCTTCCACACACGGGCTACTCTTACGTTTCTTCTGGTATCATGCATGAACGTGTGCGGGCGTGGCGGAACTGGCAGACGCGCCAGATTTAGGTTCTGGTGGGGAAACCCGTGAAGGTTCAAGTCCTTTCGCCCGCACCATTTTTTGTTTCTAAAGGAGGGTCATCGTGGGAGAGATCGTAAAGAAGTACACCGAGACGAGCTTGGTGCTGCGCATCGTCATCGGCCTGGTCATCGGCGCCATCATCGGCTTGCTGCTGCCGTCTGACGGCTCGATCGTGCCGTCTGTCATCACGCTTCTGGGCACGCTGTTCGTCAGCGCCCTGAAGGCGGTCGCGCCCATCCTCGTGTTCTTCCTCATCATCAGCGCACTTGCAGGCGCCCAGGCGCCCGGCTCGATGCGCACCATCATCATCCTCTACATCGTGTCGACGTTCATCGCCGCCCTCGTCGCTGTCATCGGCTGCTACCTGTTCCCCATGACGCTGACGCTGGCCGACGCCGGCGACATTTCGCAGTCGTCCCCCACAGGCATCGGCGAAGTCTTGAACACGCTGATCATGAACATCGTGGCCAACCCGGTCGCATCGCTCGTGAACGCCAACTACATCGGCATCCTCGTTTGGGCCGCCATGATCGGCGTGGCGCTGCGCGCCGCCCGTACCAGCACCAAGGAAGTCTTCGCCGACATTTCCGACGCCATCGCCACGCTCGTGCGCTGGATCATCAACCTGGCCCCGTTCGGCATCCTCGGTTTGGTCTACGACGCCGTCGCCACCAACGGCATGGAAATCTTCATCGAGTACGGCCAGCTCATCGCCCTGCTCGTGTGCTGCATGCTGTTCATCGCGCTGGTCGCCAACCCCATCATCGTGTTCGTGCTGACGCGCAAGAACCCCTACCCGCTCGTGCTGCGCTGCCTGAAGGATTCGGGCATCACGGCGTTCTTCACCCGCAGCTCCGCGGCGAACATCCCCGTGAACCTGGAGCTCTGCGAGAAGCTCGGCTTGGACAAGAACCTGTATTCAGTCTCGATCCCCCTCGGCGCCACCATCAACATGGCCGGCGCAGCCGTTACCATCACGGTCATGGCCATGCAGGCCGCCAACACGGTGGGCCTCACGGTCGATATCCCCACCGCCGTCATCCTGTCGGCGCTGGCTGCCATTTCCGCTTGCGGCGCATCGGGCGTTCCCGGCGGGTCGCTCTTGCTGATTCCGCTTGCCTGCTCGCTGTTCGGCATTCCGAACGACGTGGCCATGCAGGTCGTCGCCATCGGCTTCATCATCGGCGTCATCCAGGACTCGTGCGAGACCGCGCTGAACTCGTCGTCCGACGCGTTGTTCACGGCCACGGCCGAGTACCGCATTTGGAAGAAGCAAGGCCGCAAGTTCGAAATGGGCAAGGACGCTGCGCCGGCTGGCACGAAGGCTGAAGAAGCCCCCACGACCGAAGAAGCGGCGTAAGCCTCGCGCCTGCACGCAACCGCCCGTGAAGAACAAGCTTTTCTACGCCATCCTCGTTTTCCTCGCCGGCGCGAGCTACGGCTTCATCGTTCCCGCCGTGAAATCGGCGATGGAAGTGGGCGTGTACCCGGCCGACTTCCTGCCCCTGCAGTACCTGGTGGCGCTCGTCGCGTGCCTAGGGTTTGCGCTTGTCCGCCGGGTGAAGTTCGCCTCGCCCGCCGAATGCGCGAAGATGGCGCTGCTCGGCGTGTTCACGGGTCTCACCTCGATTTGCTATTACACGAGCGTGTCGCTGTTACCAGGCGCCGTGGCGCTGACGCTGCTGTTCCAATACGTGTGGGTGAGCGTGCTCATCGAATGCGTCGTGGAGCGGCATCTTCCCTCGCGCTCGACCGTCGTGGCCGTCGTCATCGTGCTTGTGGGAACGGTCTTCGCCGCAGGTCTGTTCGAGGGATCGATTGGCACGCTCGACCCGTTCGGAGTCGCCATGGGCGCAGGCTCGGCCGTCTTCTACGCGCTGTTCCTGTACCTGTCAGGCCGCATCGGCACCGACCAGCCTTCCGCCCTGCGTGCGGCGATGCTGCCCATCGGCGGGCTTATCGTGACGTCGCTTGCAAACCCCGCCTGCTACACCACGGCGCTGTTCGACGCCAACGTGTGGCCGTACGCGGTCGGGATGTCGATTCTCGGCGTCATCTTGCCGACGACGCTCATCAACTACGCCAGCCCGAAGCTTTCGACGGGCATGGTGTCGGTCATGGCGTCGAGCGAACTGCCCGTGGGCATCATCTCGGCCTGGATCCTCGTCGCCGACACCCCCACCCCGCTGACGCTGTTCGGCGCCATCCTGGTGCTTGTGGGCATCGTCGTGAAGCAGCTGCCTGAATTGAAGAAGAGCTCATCCTGACGCGAGGAGAGCCCCTGCGGGGCACGCTGAGGCTAACCGCTCCTCGTTACGGCGGAATTGCTGCGGCGGGACGTGCCCTACGGGGCAGGCTTCGGCTAACCGCTCATCGCTTCGGCAAAGCAGCTGCGGAACTCGCTTGCTTCGCAAGCTCAAACAGTCCTCGCTAACCGCTTTGCCTACGCTCTTCGCAGCCTGCAGGTAGCCCCTCCGGGCACGTCCCGCCGTAGCTTGTCGCTTTTACATTCTCTCGGGAGCGCTGACGCCGAGGAGGCCCAGCGTGAGCGCTAGCAGGATGCGGGTTGCGTCCGCGAGTGCCAGGCGCGCGTTCTGAACGGCGGGCTCTTCGCCGATGATGTGGCAGTTCGTGTAGAACTGGTGGAAGAGGCTGGCGAGTTCCTGCGCGTAGTGCGTCAGGCGGTACGGCGCGCGGTCGCGGGCGGCCAGCGCGATCATCTCGGTGAAGTCGTCCATCTTGCGCATGAGCGCGAGTTCCGATTCGTGCGTGAGCGCCGTCAGGTCGACGCCTTCAGGAACAATTTGCGCTGCCAGCTCGTCAGCGGAAGCGTCGGCATCGGCAGCCTTGCGCAGCACCGAGCAGATGCGCGCATGGGCGTACTGCACGTAGTACACCGGGTTCGAAGCGTCTTGCTTCTTGGCAACCTCGATATCGAAATCGACTGGCTGGTCGGACGAGCGCGACAGCATGAGGTAACGTGTGGCATCCACGCCCACCTCGTCGACGAGCTCCTCGAACGTGACCATCTCGCCCGTGCGCTTCGACATGCGCACCGGTTCGCCGTCGCGCAGCAGGTTCACGAGCTGCCCGAGCACCACTTCCAGCATGCCGGGATGCCCCCAGGCTTCCATCATGGCCTCGCAGCGCTTGATGTAGCCGTGGTGGTCGGCGCCCCAGATGTCGATGAGGCGGTCGAAGCCGCGGCAGACCTTGTCGTAGTGATAGGCCATGTCGCTCGTGAAGTACGTGAGCTCGCCGTTGGCCTTGATGAGCACGCGGTCCTTGTCGTCACCGAACTCGGTCGAGCGGAACCATGTGGCGTCTTCCGCCTCGAAGATATAACCGCGCTCGCGCATGACCTCGAGCGCTCGGTCGACGGCCGATTTGCCCTCGGAGTCTTCCACGTACAGGTCGCGCTCGGAGAACCAGCGGTCGAACGTGGTGCCGAAACGCTCGAGCAGGTTACGCTGGTCGTCGAGCATCTCGCGGTAGCCGATCTCGCGGAACGCGACCATGCGGTCATGCTCGCTCATGTCCTCGTACGCACGTCCTTCGCGGTCGATGATGCCCTGTGCGATGTCGGCCACGTACGCGCCGCCATAGCACTGCTCGGGCATTTCCACATCGTGGCCGAGCAGCTGCATGTAACGCACCGAGATGGAATTGCCGAACACGTCCATCTGGGTGCCGTGGTCGTTGACGTAGAACTCCTCGTACACGTCATAGCCCGCATGGCGCATGACGCGGGCCATGGAATCGCCCAGCGCCGCCCAGCGTCCGTGGCCGATGTGCATGGGGCCCGTGGGGTTCGCGGAAATGTACTCGAGGTTCACCTTGCGCTCGCCTTCCGCCACCGTGCCGCGCCCGTAATCTGCGCGCTGTTCGCGGATGGCCGCCACGACGCCCTGCAGCGCCGCGTCGGTCAGGCGGAAGTTGATGAAGCCGGGGCCTGCGATCTCGGCGGACTTCACCACGTCGTTTTCGGGGATATGGTCGACGATGGCCTGGGCGATGTCGCGCGGGTTGGCGTGCGCCAGCTTCGCCGAGCGCATGGCCACCGTGGAAGCCCAATCGCCGTTTTCCGGATCGCGCGGGCGTTCGAGCGCTGCCGCCGGCGCCTCGTCGAGCGCGAGCGCCCCATCGGCGATGGCGGCGGCAATGGCCTGGTTGACAACGGCTTCCAGTTGTTCGCGAATCTGCATGACGTCCCCTCGTATGGTTGTTGGTGCTTATACGCGTGCAAAAATGTTTCCGCCTATTCTACCCCAGCTGGCACCTACGGCGTTGCATCGGTGCATTTTTTGAGGGGCCGAAATATTTGCGCATAGCATCTTGCGCGGCGGGGGTGAAATCCGTAAACTATCTCCTTGCGCTCATGGTGGGTGTGGCCTAGTTGGCTAAGGCGCCAGATTGTGGCTCTGGAGATCGAGGGTTCAAGTCCCTTCACCCACCCCAGCGCGCGTCGATGTGTGAATCGAGTGCGGATTGCTTGCAAACGCCCAGCGGTTCGCGTAATATATTTCGACGCGCCAGATGGCGCACCTGGAAGTGTTAAGAGGACCGGTAGCTTAGTTGGTAGAGCAGGGGACTCTTAATCCCAAGGTCCGGGGTTCGAGTCCCCGCCGGTCCACCACTTAACACTCCAACCGCACCGCAGATGAAGTCGACCGCATGGCCGGCTTTTTTCATATCTGGGAGGATGACATGCGCTACCTGTTCCTCGACCCCGGCGACGACAAGCTCATCGAGATGTCCGAGATGCCCGTGGAAAACGGCATCGCCGTGTCGCTGCGCACAACCGGCTACGATGCCGACGAGGACGAGGTCATCCAGCTTTCCATCGTCGACTTCGACGGCAACGAGCTGTTCGCGAAAACCGTGAAACCGCAGAATGCAGAGGATTGGAAAGCGTCCGAAGCCAGCGGCGGCATATCGCCTGCCGATGTCGAGGGAATGCCCGAGCTGTACCAATTCGAAGAGGAAATCTCCGAGCTGTTCGAAAACGCCGAGATCGTCATCGCCCAACATCTGTCGTTCGCGAAGGCGATGATCGAGCAGAGCTGGGTCACGCTTCCCGACTTCAAGGGGTTCGACCTTCTCGAGGGTTTCAGGGAATCGCACTGCACGGACGACTACCGCAGCGAGCCGGCAGCGGCGGTCGCATTTGACGGCGTCGTCGGCTACTACGGCCTTTCCAGCGGAACGACGCTGACCGACGAGGCACGCGCCGTCGTTTCCGCATACAAGGCACTCGTGAAAGAGCATGCCGACGAACGGGCCGCGAAGGGCGAAGGATACTGGGACGCCCACAATGCGCGCATGGCCGAGCAAGCAGCAGAAGATGCGAAGGTTCAGGCGTTCGTCGCCAAGCGCGAGAAGAACTTCAACCGCATGAACGGGCTTTTGTGGGTTGCGGCGTGCCTGATCTTCATCTCGCTCGACATTCAGCTGTACCAGCGCGGCGCCGACGTGGGCGCCATGATCGTCGGCGGGGCCATCGCGGTGTTCGCGCTCATCCGCGCCATCGCGAACTTCCGGAAGTAGCGCTTTGGCAAAAACGGGGTTCTGCGGGTGCTGACATGCCCAGCACGTTTGCTGAACTCATGATTCCTGCCGCATCTCAAGTTTCGCGGTAAGTTTTCCTTGAACTGAATTGGTTTTGAATTGGCGTCCTGGGCTAATACAGCTACTTTTTTGCTGCTCGAAGAAATGTTGCCACAATTTCTTTGCTGTACGGGCAATTCTTACCGCGAAAGCGCCGAGATGGCACGTTGTAGCCGTAGTGAATACCGAATGGGACGTTCGGCTAATTGCAACCACTTGCCCTTGAGCATGTGGCTAGCAAATGGGATCGTTTAACATTCTCGAATCATTGGGGCTCTACAATTGCGGTTTGTGAAGCGAACATGAGCCGAAAGGGGCACCATGGCCGAGGTCAATGCCAACTATGCGAAGCTGCCGGGCAGCTACCTGTTCTCCGAGATCGCGCGTCGCACGGCGGCGTTTTCAGAAGCGAATCCGGACGTGAAGCTCATCAAGATGGGAATCGGCGACGTCACGCGCCCGCTGGCGCCGGTGGTCATCGAGGCCATGCACGCCGCCGTCGATGACCTGGCGCGCGTCGAGACGTTCGCGGGGTACGGCCCCGAGCAGGGTTACGACTTCCTGCGCAACGCCATCGCCGAGCACGATTTCGCCGCGCGTGGTGCGGATATCAGCCCCGACGAGATCTTCGTCTCGGACGGGGCGAAGAGCGATTGCGGCAACATCGGCGACATCCTCGGCCCGAACAACAAGGTCGCGGTGTGCGACCCGGTGTATCCTGTCTACGTCGACACGAACGCCATGGCCGGGCGCGCGGGCGATTACGATGAAGCAACCCAGCGCTGGACGAACATCCATTACATGCCCACGACGGCGGAAAACGGCTTCTCGCCGGCCATTCCCGACGAGACTGCCGACGTCATCTACCTGTGCTCGCCGAACAATCCCACGGGCACGGTGCTCAACGCCGACCAGCTTCAAGCATGGGTCGACTACGCAAATGCGCACGGCTCTATCATCATGTTCGACGCCGCATACGAGCGCTTCATCGTGGAAGACGGCGTGCCGCATTCCATCTTCGAGATTCCCGGCGCCAAGACGTGCGCCATCGAGTTCCGCTCGTTTTCCAAGACGGCCGGCTTCACGGGTGCGCGCTGCGGCTACACGGTCGTGCCGCGCGAGCTCGAGCGGCAGGACATGAGCCTGAACGCCATGTGGAACCGCCGTCAGACGACGAAGTTCAACGGCGCGTCGTACGTCATCCAACGCGGCGCCGAGGCGGTGTTCACGCCCGAGGGCTCGAAGCAAATCGACGAGACGATCGAGTACTACCGCGCCAACGCACGCACGATCAAAGACGGGCTGGAGAACCTCGGCCTTGCCGTGTACGGAGCCGTGAACAGCCCATACGTTTGGTGCAAGACGCCTGGCGACATGGGTTCGTGGGATTTCTTCACGCTACTGCTCGAACAAGCGGGCGTCATCACGACGCCGGGCGCTGGTTTCGGCCCGTCAGGGGAAGGCTACATCCGCCTGACCGCATTTGGCGACGCAGGAGCGACGCGCGAAGCCATCGAGCGCATCGGAAAGCTCAGCCTGTAAGTAGGATGAGTAGCAGGACGTTCCTGCTACTCATTTCCGTTGACGGACTGCTATCTCGGCTGATTGCCAGAAAATGAGTAGCAGGAACGTCCTGCTACTCATCATGGCGCCTGCAAGAATGCTTGTGCTAGTTGAAAGAAAACTGGCACCCCCGGTAGGATTCGAACCTACGACCAATTGCTTAGAAGGCAACTGCTCTATCCCCTGAGCTACGGGGGCGCAAGACCGCACGTATCATACCACTATGCAAATTCGACTGGCGCGCTATTTGCCAATCAAGAATGAGCGCATTCGGAAGCAGCCGCAATAGCCTTTGACGATTTCGCGCTTACACGTAATCCTCGAGGTCGATTTGCATGAGGTAGACGGCTTCGCGCATGCGCTGGGCGCCAGCGCGGGAGATTTGGCCGTCCTCGTATGCTTGCTGGATCTTCTCGAGCTCGATGCGCAGGCCGAGGCGCGTGGCGTCGAGGTCGGTCTCGGAGCTTTCCGTCAGCGCGGTGATGGAAGGAGCCGGGCCGCGCAGCAGCGCCACCGTGCGGTGGTATTCGGCGGCGAGCTGGCTGATCTTCTCGGACTGATAGGGCGACTCGGCCATGGCGGCTTCGAGCCGGTCGATGACGTACAGCGATGCTCGCACCTGGATGTCGCGCATGATGCGTCCGGTGGTCCTGGGCCCTTCTCCCCGCTTGCGCCCGCGGATCTTGTTCCAGAACTTGCGCAGCACCGTGCGCGTGCGGCGCAGCCAGCGGAAGAACGCAAGCCGGCGGTTCTTGCCGTGCTTGATCATCGCCTCGATGCGTGCAGCGCGGCTGACGTACTGATAGCCCTCGAGCGGCGGTACCTCGTCGGCCTCGATGAGGTCGAGCACGTACTCCTGCTCCCATTCGAGCACCTTGATGCGCAACGCCTCGTCGGATTCGTCTTCGAGGTCCTGCTTCTCCTTGAAGCGCTCGAGACGGTCGTTGTACTGGGCGATGACCGGCGCGATGGACGCGCGGTTCTCATCGGTCTGGCGCGCGGTCAGCTCCTCGATGACCGAGCGCAGGATGTCGGCAGTTGCCTCGTTATCGCGTTCGCGCGTCTTCGACGATTGGTCGGCGCGGGGCGCCAGAACGGGCACGACGAACGTGGCGAGGAGAAGCGACATGATGATGACGCCGCACGCCAGGAAAATGAGCAGGTCGCGCTGGGGGAACCCTTCGACCGACGTGCCGGTGTTGATGTACATCGGCAACGAGAACATGATGGCAAGCGTGATGGCGCCCTTCGACCCAGCGAGCGTCATGACAAGCGCCGAGCGCATGCGCTGGGCAAACGTGCGCTGCTCCCCCGCTTTCCTGAACGCGAGCGCATCGGAGCCGAGCGTCCAGATGAAGCGCATGCCGTGCATGAGCACCGTGATGACCAGGATGTAGAGAATCAGGTGGAAATTGCTGATGCCCTCGTCGAGCCAAAGGCCGCCGAGCGATTGCGGAAGCTGCGTGCCGAGCAACACGAACACCACGCCGTTGAGGGCGAACGTGAGCACGTTCCACACGCTGCTCGACACGATGTTCATGCGCGAGGCGTGGGGACCCAAGTCGTTCGGCACGAGCGACATGGTGATGCCGCATGCGACTACGAGGATGATGCCGCTGACCCCGATGGCTTCGCCGAGCAGATACGCGATGAACGGCGTGAGGATTTCCAGCAGCACATGAAACGTCGTGTTCTCGAGGCCGAGGTCGCGCACTTTGGCGGCGAGCTTCATGAGCAGGTAGCCGAGGATGATGCCGGCGATGAGCGCGCCGAAGAACTCGATGAGGAACTCCTCGACCGCCTCGAACGCGGAAAACGTGCCCGTGACCACCGCCGCGACGGCGAACTGGAACGACACGATGCCCGACGCGTCGTTGAGCAGCGACTCGCCCTGCAACGTCGTCTGCTGGCGTTCGGGGATATCGGCGTGCTTCGAGATCGAGGCTACCGCGATGGGGTCGGTTGGCCCGAGCGCGGCGCCGAGTGCGAACGCTGCAGCAAGCGGAATGGAGGGAACGAGCGCGTTTACCGCGAAGCCCACGACGAGCACGATGGCCACGACAAGGCCTATCGCGTACGAGAGCATCGTTTTGCGGTTCTGCCACAGCGACGCCTTGTCGGCTTCGCGCGCCTCGTGGAACAGAAGCGGCGCAATGAACAGCACCAAGAACAGTTCCGGGTTCAGCGTGATGGAAATTTGCCCGCGCGCGATGATGGCGACGACGAGGCCGCAGGCGATTTGGATAAGCGGAAGGGACACGCGGGGAATGACCTGGTCGAGAACAGCGGACGCCAACACCACGGCCAAGAGCACCAATGCTAGTTCGAGCGCGGCCATGCGTCTGCCAGTCCTTTCCGAAATCGAGCGGTTTTCCTCATACTACCATAGCGGCGCTGGGCTCCCTTTTCGCTTGCTGCGGCAGGTTTCACGATATGTTTTCCCAACTGTTTACATTTTCTTATCGGTGGGAATATTTAAGTATTTGCACATTGCCAATACTCTTGAATGTGATACTATTTTCTTCACAATTCAGACCAATGCGCGCATGTGTAAGCACGTCAAGCACCATGCCGGCCATTTGAAGGGGATTCAACATGGAACAGATGTGGAGCGCCTGCAACCCGAAGACCGAAGAGGAACTCGTGGAATGCGCCACGCTCGGCAAGTCGCTGAGCCGTTTGTCGCAACCGACCATCCTTACGTTGCTCGCGTTGAACGACAAGCCCATGCACGGTTACATCATCGTGCAGCAAGCTGCGAACTCCCCCATGTTCGGCGGTAAGAAGCCCGATGCCACGGGCATTTACCGCGCCCTGAAGCGCATGGAGCAATCGGGCCTCGTCACCTCGCGTTGGGAAACCCCCGAGGAGGGCTCGGCGAAGCGCCTGTTCGAACTCACCGACAAGGGCCGCGCCTGCCTGCGCCGCTGGATCGACGCCCTGGCGTGCTACAAGCTGACGATCGAAGAGCTGCGCGGCGCCGCATCCACCGCGTTGGGAATCGAAGTTCCCCCCACCCCGTACTGCGCGCACGGCGCGAACATCGAGATTCCCGAAGAATAGAATCGCCCCGCAAGGGGTTCGCCTACAGTTCCTCGGCAGATGAGCTAGAGGACTGTCCTGTGACTCATTCTCCGTAGCGTTGACTGTGTTCGGACATTTACCTGAGAACGAGTCGCAGGACAGTCCTCTAGCTCATCTTACACATTCCCAACGAGCACGTCGTTTAGGTGCGCACGCGCAATGCCAGCCAATTCGAAAAGCAACGGAACCGACGTTGCCGGCACGTCGCGCATGCGATGACGCGGGAAATAGCGTGTCAGGTGATACGGGATATCCGGGTTAAGCGACGCCAACCATTGGCTCATAGCGCTGATTTGGCCGGGATCGTCGCTGAGCCCCGGCACGACGAGCGTCGTGACTTCCACATGACAGGTGTCGAGGTTCGCGAGCGTCTCAATGGTGCGCTTCACGACGTTCAAATCGCCTCCGAGGCTGCGATAGCCCTCTTCGGTGAAGCACTTCAAATCGATGTTGGCCGCATCGATGAGCGGCGCGACTTCTTCCAGGACATGGGGGCTTGCCATGCCGTTCGAGACGAGCGCGTTCACAAGGCCGGCCTCATGGGCAAGGCGCCCCGTGTCGCGAACGTAGCGCCAGCCGAGCAGGGGCTCGTTGTACGTGTAGGCGATGCCGATGCAGCGCCGGTCTTTCAGCTCGAGCGCTTGCGCGACGAGCTCGTCAGGCGCGATTTCCCGCCAGGGAACGTCGTCAGCGCCGGCACGGGCAATCAAGGCATTCTGACAGAACGGGCAATCCATGGTGCAGCCGTAGCTGCCGACGGAAAGGACCGTCGTGCCCGGATGGAAGCGCGCAATCGGCTTCTTCTCGATGGGATCGAGCGCCATCGAGGTGATGCGCCCGTAATTGCCGCGTTGCCCTTCCATCTTCAAGCTACTTCCGAGGCGCCCCGCCGAGCGTGTGGCGCACGACTTCGAAGCGCTCGAGCTGCACGTCGTCATCGTCGACGGCAATGCCCGCCTTCCGCTTGGCGATTGCCACCTGATCTTCGACCGTGTCGATGCCATCGAGGTTCGGAAGCAGCAATCCCCGTTGCCAGCCTTTCGTCACGATGACGCCATACCGAACGGGGTTCAGCTGATCGACTGACTCGATGGCCTCTGCAGCGCCCAGCACGTCGACCGAGTACTCGAGGTAGTCGAGCTCGTCGGGCCGCACCGGGTTAAAGCGGAAATCGCGGCTGCAGGCCGAAATGCCATTCTGGATGATCTCTTCTGCCAGATTCGCGCACACGGCCGAAATCGTGCCGATGCACCCGCGCAGTTGCCCGTGGGAATGCAGCGACACGAACGCGCCCGCCCGCTGCCCGAGCAGCTCGGCAGGCGTATCGGCGGGGATTTCCGCCACACGATGCTCGTTCACGAACGTCTCGACGCTCAGCCGCGCCAGCTTCACATGAGGATCGATCTGCATATGCCATCCTTTCAACTGAACATTACCCCAGGGGTGATGTTCAATTTCGCCTGAACGCAGCGACGCCGTAGCCGACGCCGAAGGGGCCTTCCAAGCTGAGAAGCTCTGATGAGAAACCGAGCCCCTCGATGGCGCCGGCCATCATCTGGAACGAGCGCAAACCGCATTCGGCGGCGGCATCGGCAAAAGCAGGATCGAACTCGAAGAGCCGGTCGAGCTCGCCTGATGCGAAGATCTCGCCGATTTGCTTGTCGAACACCGGGCCTTCGGGCGCGAACCCGTACGGCCCTTCGGGCGTCAGCTTATGCGACAAGTCTCCCGACCCGATGAACACGATGCGCTTGCCGCCTTCCTCCACGGCCTGCGCGATAATGCGCCCCACCTGGCGATGCGTCTCGTACGAAAAACCCGACAAGCCGATGCGCGCAATCGGGCACGGCAACGTCGGCGACACGCCCGCTTCGCGATACGCCTCGCGCACGAAGTACAGCGCGACGTAGGTTGCATGGTCCATCGCGTCGCGGTACTGCTCGCTGTCGACTGTGAAAACGCCCGCCGCGTTCATGCGCTGCGCGAGGTCGCGCGAGAACTCGACGTCCACGTCTGCTTCCATCTTCTCGTGGAACGCGCGGAACCGCGACATGTCGCCATACAGGCGCACATCGGTCGTCACGTGGAACGCATCCCGGAAGCACGGCGCATGCGGCGACGTAATAACGAGCAAATCGGGCTTGAGTTCCACGATCTCGCGAGCTACCTGCGTGAACGCGTCAATCGTATCTTGAATGGCGCGCTCGTCTCCGCGGCCGACCGCCGGGATGATAAGCGGCGGATGCGGAACGGCATACGCTGCGACAATGGACATCGGCGACCTCCTTCACGCGCAAAATTGAACATCACCCCAGGGATGATGTTCAATTTTCGAGCTTCATGGGAACCGGGCCGCATTCGGCGCGGTACGGGCAGTTGTCGCAATCCTCTTCCGCGGCCTCAAGATCGACATCCGACCAAGGCATGTCGACGAAGCCAAGCCGGCGGTAGAACCCCTCGCTCGTGCCGCGGGCAATAAGCCTAAGCTCGCCGGCGATGGCGCGCGCATCCTCGATGAGGGCCTTCCCCACTCCGTACCCACGCCAGGCGGAATACGTGACGATGGGGTTCACGTACGCGATGCCGTTCACGTCGTCCTGCAGCCGGCAGAACCCCACCACGGTATCGTCGGCATCAACCGCCACCCGCACGCGCTCGGGCCCGGGAATGACGTCCATCCCCTCAGCCGCCGCATATGCGTCGATCAGCGGCATATCGCCTTCCCGCGCATCGCGAATAGAAAAAAGCTCCATCAGGACCTTGCGCCTTCCTTCATCGGTCGAGCTCATGTTCTCATTGAATCATACAGGAGCGACAAGCGCACGGGCAAATAGCGTTAATTCTCTCAGCTGTGAAAAAGCAGCCTTGTTGGCGGGAAGGGGGTGACGCGCGCAGTTCCGCAGCAAGCGAAGCGCAGAAATGAACATTATCCCAGGGGTGACGTTCAAATCGACTTCGTTTTGAACGTCACCCCTGGGATAAT
>JAFUCC010000035.1 GCA_017459925.1 Eggerthellaceae bacterium | reverse complement strand
GAACATCTTCCCTGGGGTGACGTTCAATCCGCCGCTGTCCCTGGGGTGACGTTCAATCTGGGATAGCGTTCAACCCTCGAGTTTTCAATCTGCTACCATACGCAAGTGAAAGCAGCGTAGTGGGAGGCGAGCATGTACAAGCGGTTCAAGCAGATCGACGAGCGTGACAAGCGCATTTACATGGCGGGGCTTTCGTTCTCGCAGATCTTGGGGTACCGTACGGCGCGCGAGTACTGCATGAACACGGTGCTCGCCATCTTCGACGTCGACACCGACGAGATGCTGTTCTTCAGCAACTCCATCGACCGCGACATCGAGCACGTCGAGCGCAACAACACCGAGCTCTTCCACGGCTACATCGACAAGTCGATCGACACCTACGTCGAAGAGGATCATCGCGAGGCCGCGCACACGTTCTTCAGCCAGGAGCATCTGCGCAAGTCGTTCGAACGGGGGCTCATGTGCGAGTCGATCGAGTACCCGTGCCGCGTCGCCGACGACGTCGTGTGGATCCGCGCATGCTACGAACTCGAGCAAGACGAGAAGACGGGCCGCCTCATCGGCAACGTCGTGCTCATCGACATCACGCACCTGCGCAAGTAGCAGGCGCGAGTCAGCCTTAAGCCGGTTTATTCGACGGAATGCGGATCCTGCGCGATTGCCAGGAGGGCGTAAGCCTGCTCCTCGGGGTACACGGCGATGAGGCGCACGTGCAGGTTGCAGCGCTTCCCGTTGATCGAATACGAGGCGTCGACCCATTCACCCACGTTCGCAAGGTGCTCGATGGCATGGTCGAAGCATGCGCGGATGGGGTCGTCTTCCTTGTTCAGGTGCGTGGTCGCCTTCTCGACGGATTCGGCGCCCATGCGGTGCAAGTGCACGCGGTACATGTCGGTGACGTTGAAGTACTCGTAAACGCCCTTCGTGCGGCAGATGATGGCCGCCGCCATGTCGCCCGGCACGTAATGGCCGGCGATGGGCGGCACCGGGTTGGGGCGCATGAGGTTCACGCGGCCGACCGCCTCGAAGAACGCGTGCGAGGAATCCATCTCGATGGGCGGATACTCGTGCGTTTCCGTTGCCTTCTCGACGTCGCGCAGGCTGGCGGGGCGGCCGAGCAAGTACCCTTGCGCGCGGCCGCAGCCGATGGCCTTCAGGAACGCCAGCTGCTCGGGCGTTTCCACGCCTTCGACGAGCGTCTTCAGGCCCAGCTCCTTCGACATGCTGATGATGTGCGCCAGCATGATGCGGGTCTGCTCGTTGGCCTCGAAGTCGCGCAGGAAGCCCATGTCGACCTTCACGAGGTCGAACTTGTAATCGGTCAGCAGGTGAAGCGACGAGTAGCCGCTGCCGAAGTCGTCCATCCACACCTCGAAGCCATCGGCGCGGAAGCGGTCGATTTCGCCTTTCAGGAACTCCTGGTTGCCGGCCAGTGCGCTTTCGGTCACCTCGACGGACAGCAGGCGGTGCGGTACGTCGAATTCGTCGAGGATGGCTTCCACTTCGGCTACGATGTCGCAGAGCTCGAAGTCGAGGCGTGACAGGTTTATGGAAACGGGCGCCACCTCGATATGGTCCTCGCGCAGGCGCTTCATGTTCTCGCAAGCGCGGCGCACCATGTACAAGTCGAGCCGGTGGATGAGGCGCGCCTCTTCCAACACGGGGATGAACGATGCGGGTGCGATGACGCCTTCTTCAGGGTCGACCCAGCGCGCGAGCGCTTCCTCGTCGCAGACTTCGCCGGTTGCCACGCGCACGATGGGCTGGTAGAAGATTTTGATCCAGCCGTTCTTCAGCGCGTCGTCGAAGTGGTCGAGCACGTAGCGGTGCAGCACGATCTGGCGTTTCAGGGCGTTGTCGTACACGCGGTAGAACACGTCGCGCCGACCCTTGATGGCATCGCACGCCAGCTTCGCGCGGTCGCAGAGCAGCCCCACGTTGTCGTCGCTGTTTTCCACGATGTTCACGCCGGCCTTCAGCCAGATGCTCGAGTCCTTGATGCGGTAGCGGAATGCCGTGCGCACCTTCAGGATGCCCTCGACCGCCTGCTTCTCGGTGGTGGCGACCATGAACTGGTCGGCGGAGAAGCGTGCGGCCAAGCACCCGGGGAACGCTTCGCGGATCGCTTCGCTGATGAGCATCAGCAGTTCGTCACCCGTTTCGAAGCCGAAGCGCTCGTTGAAGCCCTTGAAGTTCTCGATGTTGAAGTACACGAGCGTCAGGCGGTCGTCGCCCTTGCCGTGATCGCTTTCCAGCGCCTCGGCGAGCTTGCTGCGGAAGAACACGAGATTCGAAAGGCCCGTGAGCTCGTCGACTTCGTAGGTTTTGTACGTGGAGCTTGCCTGAGCGATGCCGCCTTTTTCGATGGCCTCGCCTTCCGCGAAGGAGATGCCCGCGGTTCGCGCCTTGCCAAGCTTCTTGGCCTCGTACATCTTGCGGTCGGCCAAGCGGATGGCCTCGTGCAGGTCGTTTGGCGAAGTGATGGGGCCGTGCACATAGCCGATGCTGAGCGTGAGGTTCAGCGCGCGCCCTTCGAGCTTGATGTGCGACACCTGGCCTTGCAGCGCTTCGACCTTGTCGAGGAAGGCGTACTCGTCGAAGAACGCGTTCACGATGATGAACTCGTCGGAGCCGTAGCGGCACACGTTGCCGTCGCCGAAGGAGCTTCGTATGGCGTCGGAGATACGGGCGAGCGCCTCGTTGGCGTGCTTCTCGCCGAACCGGTCGTTGACGGCGCGGAAGTCGTCGACGTCGCACAGGACCACGTACACGTCCTCGCCTGCAAAGCCTTCGAAATCGAAGCCGTTGATTAGCGAGAAGTAGCTGCGTGCGCCCGTGAGCTCGTCACGTTCGGCAGCTATGTTGGTTTGTGTCGTGTTGTTGTCGGCTAACTTGCTCATGATAAGTCTTCATTATAGCCTGACTCTCGCCTGTCAGCTTGATTGCGTTGCGTACTCGTTTATACCGCTGAAGGGCGGATGAATCGGCTATTTCGGCATCACGAAGTAGCTCGTGCCGCAGTTCTGCGTCTTGAAGCGGCCCGTGCCGACCAAGTCCATCATGACGTTCGCAAGCTGCGCATCGTTCAGCGAGAACATCGTCTGCACTTCGCGCGCGGCCGCCTTGCCGAATCGGTTGACGTAGGATTCGACGGCGTGCGTTGAGAACTCGGCGTCGCTGAGGCTGATATCGCCATCTGTAATTTGGGCGATGGCCTGCTTGAGCTCATCGAAGTTACGGTAGCCCTGCACCAGCATGCGCGCATCGCCCCAATGCATGAGCAGGGTGGGGAAGGCGGCGATTCCGTAAATCTGGCACTTGTCGATGCCCTGCTGCAGCAGATGGGCAGCCTCGTCGCTTTCCAGGTTGCTGCGGAACTGCTCGACGTCTATCGGGAACTCGCCCGCGAGTTCCACTTGCGCTTCAACGCTTGCCAGGCTCTTGCCTTCGGAATACACGCGCTCGCGCATGCGCCGCAGGTACGCCTCGGCGGTGTCCTCGTCGATCATGCGCATCGCGCAATACGCCAGGCTGAGCGGTAGCGACACGAGGTCTTCCGGTCCGCCTTCCAGCATGTTGTCGAGGGCTAGCGGCATGCCGACCATCTGCGCGACGTTCCTGAAATGGTTGCTCAGCATGGCGCGGTACAGCTCGTAGCGTAGCTCGGAGTCTTCGTCGTGGCCGATGATCTCGTGCACGTCGGACGAGAGCACGCCCATGACGATGCGGTATTCCAGCTGGTCGTCGAGCAGCACGCGGAGCTTGCGCATTTCGGGCTCCATCGCGTAGCACCAAAAGCACAGCGGGTCGGTGAAGTGCTCTATGACGAGTTTCTTTTCCATGGGCACAAGGGTAACACCAGAATCGGCAAATGCGACTGAAGTTACCTGATTATTACCTTCTTGCGCGCGGCTTTACAGCGATGCGTCACAGGTTCGCGCTCAGGGCCTCGACCAGAAATTCGGTGGCGCCTTCGCCTGCGGCGGAGTCGTAGTAGTCGCGGAACCGCTGGTCGGCCAGGTATCCTTGGGCAAGGCCCAGATGCCCTTCGCGGGAATACGAGCCGCCCCAGTGCATGGTTATCCAGCGGGCGTGCATGCGGGCGAGCTCGGCAGCCGCCTCGCCATGCGCATCTCCCTCGGCCATGGCGATGCGCAGCTGCACCTTGATCGATTCTTCCAACAGCTCCTTCGCCTCCCACTCGTCGCGGCTCATAGACATCAGGCGCTCGTTGGTCGCGTCGACCGCCTCGTCGCCATAGCGCTTGCGTGCTTCTTTCCCGTACGTTTCCTCGTGTCGTTCGAGTCCGCCGTCGTGGAAATCGTCGTACGACCCATCGGGGATGAGCAGGCGCGATACGGGAACCTGCAACACGTCTGCCAGCATCTTCGTCATGTCGATGCTCGGCTCGGTCTCGCCGTTTTCCCAGCGGCTCACGGCTTGCCTGGTCACGAACAGCTTTTCGGCGAGCTCTTCTTGGGTAAGCCCGCGATCCTTGCGAAGCTGGGGCAGCACGTCCTTGATCGCCATGGTGGTTCCTTCCCTCGCGTCTGGCGTTGCGCCCATTCTACGGACGTTCCGCTGCCAGGTCGAGAAACAGCTTGTTGCGGAAGTGAGCTCGGAGGATGAGTAGCAGGACTGTCCTGCGACTCATTTTCTGTGAAGGGCTGCAAATTCGGGCGATTGCCAGAAAATGAGTCACAGGACAGTCCTGCTACTCATCAGCGGCAGTCGCCCCAGGGACGGCGGAGGGTTGAACGTCACCCCAGGGAAGATGTTCAATTTTGCTCTCAAATTGAACATCTTCCCTGGGGTGACGTTCAACCGGCCTGCTGTTAATCCTCGATGTTGCCGAAGAAGCGGCCGCCGTCGATCGTTTCGAGCTCTTCGCGCGTCTCGTGCCAGCATTCGGTTGCGGGCATGCCGGGGAAGTCTTCGGCCACGAACACGGGGTCGAGCCCGGCGGCTTTCTGCTTCTTGTAGTCCTCGAGGGCTGCGAACGCCCACTTCCCGAGGATGATGATGACGACGATGTTGATGATGGCCTCGAGTCCCATGAATATGTCGGCAAGGTTCCAAGCCAGCGTCAGCGTCGATTGCGCGCCGAAGAACACCACGATGGCGCAGACGATGCGGAACGCGTACAGCGCGGGGCGGCTCGGCGTGATGAACTTGAAGTTCTGCTCGGCGTAGAAGTAGTTGCCGATGAGGCTGGAGAACGCGAACGCGAAGATGGCGACCGTCATGAAGATGATGCCGAGGTCGCCAAACGCCGAGAGCATGGTCTGCTGCACGAGCGGCATGTTGGTCAGCGTGCCCTCGCCGTTGCTGCCGAAGGGCGTGAGCGCCATGTGCGCGGGGTCCTGCACGAAGATCATGATCATGACGGCCGAGCAGGTGCAGATGACGATGGTGTCGATGAACACCGAAAGCGTCTGCACGAGGCCTTGCTTGGCCGGGTGCGACACGCTGGCCGACGCGGCGGCGTTCGGCGCCGAGCCCATGCCGGCCTCGTTGCTGAACAGGCCGCGCTTGATGCCCTGCACGATCATGGATCCTGCGAAGCCGCCTACGATGGAGCTGAAATCGAACGCCTCCGAGAAGATGAGCCCGAACACAGTGGGCAGCGCACCGGCGTTCATGACGGCCATGACGACCGCGAGCAGCAGGTACAGCACGGCCATGGCGGGCACGATGAACGACGTCAGAAAGCTGATGCGGTGCGTGCCGCCGAACAGCACGAACGCGAACACGATGGCCAGCAAAAGCCCGATGGCGAACGGGATCTGCGTATCGAAGTAGGCGGGCGCGCCAGCCTGCCCGGCGACGGCCTCGTTGTAGAAGTACTCGATGGACGAGCTCATGTTGTAGGTTTGCAACCCGTTGAAGCCGAGCGCGAAGCACAGGATCAGCGAGATGGCGAACAGGATGCCGAGCCAGCGCTTGTGCAGGGCCTGCTCGATGTAGTACGCCGGGCCGCCGCGGAACTCGCCGTTTTCGCCGCGCACCTTCCAAATCTGCGCGAGGGTCGACTCGACGAACGCCGACGCGCCGTTGATGAGCGCCATGATCCACATCCAGAATACCGCGCCCGGGCCTCCGACGGCGATGGCGGTGGCAACGCCCGCGATGTTGCCCGTGCCCACGCGGCTGGCGGTCGAGACCATCATGGCCTGGAACGACGACACGCTCTTGCCGCCTTCCACGTGCTTTTTCTCGGTGATGGCGCGGAACATGTCCTTCAGGTGCGTGAACTGCACGCCCTTCGTGCGGATGGTGAAATAGATGCCGGCGCCGATGAGCAGGAACATCAAGAAGTAGGTGTACATGTAAGTGTCGATGGTATCGGTGATGGTGACGAGCGTATCCATGTCCATTCGTGGCCTCTTTCCCGGAGCGAGACGAGGGGAGAATTCCCCCGAGTCATTATAATGGGCGACGTGGAAAAGACACATGGCATAGACGATGCATTGTTCACGCAGCTGCTCGATTTGGGCGCGGCGCTCATCGCGTGCGGCGGCGACGTGAACCTGGTCGAGACTTCGCTCGTGCGGATGGGCGCGGCTTACGGTGCCGTGCGCACCGACGCGTTCGTCATCACGTCGGGTTTGAACGTGACGGTGCGCGATGCGCAAGGGCGCACGCTCACGCAGACGCGGCGCATTCACACGGCGATGTCCAACAACTTCGACAAGCTCGAGCGGCTTAACGCGCTGTGCGACCGGTGCTGCAACGAGCTGCTGAGCGCGGATGCGATCGAGCGCGAGCTCGCGGCCATACGCGACGATGTCGCCAACCGCGTGCTGGTATACCTCGGCGGCGTGCTGGCGGCAGCTTCGTTCGCGTTGTTCTTCGGCGGCGCGTTCGCCGATGCCGCCGTGTCGGCGGTGTTCGCGCTGGCGATCTGCCTCATGGGCGACTACGTGAAGCCGTTCTGCCCCAACGAGATCGTGTACAGCTTCGTGGCGGCGCTCGTCAGCGGCGTGGGCATCTGCGCGTGCGTGCGCCTGTTCCCGGGACTGCACGGCGACATGATCATCATCGGCGACATCATGCTGCTCATACCGGGGATCGCCATCACCAACGCCATGCGCGACATGCTCGCGGGCGACACGGTGGCCGGCGCGCTGCGCTTCCT
Organism: Eggerthellaceae bacterium; assembly: GCA_017459925.1. GTDB lineage: Bacteria > Actinomycetota > Coriobacteriia > Coriobacteriales > Eggerthellaceae > UBA9715. The sequence continues at coordinate 8,603 of JAFUCC010000035.1, read as the reverse complement.
GGAGGCGTTGCTTTGGACAGGTGCGCTCGCGCTTGGCTACATGCTGGCGATTTGGCTCGTTGGCGCGCAAGTAGACTCGACGCTGCAGCCTGACACCACGGTGCAGATCGTCTGCGCACTTCCCGCGTCGCTCGGATTCGCGCTATTGTTCAACCTGCGTCCGAAGCTGCTGCTGATCGCGGCTGTCGGCGGTTTGGTCACGTGGGCCGTGTACCTCGGCTGCGGGCTCGTGATGGAGGGCGTGTTCTTCCCGTGCCTGGTTGCGAGCTTGGTCGCCGCCGTGTACGCGCAGGTGCTCGCGCGCGTGTTGCACGCGCCCATTTCCATCTTCTACATCATCTGCGAGATTCCGCTCATCCCCGGCCGCGGCCTGTACTACACGGTCAGCAACGCCGTTCAGCAGAACTGGCAGAGCATGCAGGATTTCGCGTTCATGACGGGCAGCTACGTCGTGGCCATCGCCTTCGGCATCGGCATTGCCTGGGCCATCGGCCAAATCGCCTATCGCATCGCCCATCGCTAAAGGGCGCGTCGTCAGAAGGGGATTCCGTGGAGACATTCGAACTCATCTTGGTCATGTTGGCGTGCGTCATCGTGTCGGCGCTCATCGAACCGCTGCTGAAGCGCCTGGCGCTGCCGCTCGTGCAGATCCTCGTGGGGTTTGTCGCAGCGCTCGTGTTGCCGGGCGTTGCCGATGTCAGCATCGACCCCGAATTGTTCCTCGTGCTGTTCATCGCGCCGCTGCTGTTCAACGAGGCGCGTGAGGCGTCGAACCGCACGCTTTGGCGCAACAAGGGCGCCATCATATCGCTGGCCGTCGGGCTCGTGTTGGTCACGGTGCTGGTGGTGGGCTTCGCGTTGAACCTCATGGTGCCTTCCATACCGCTTGCTGCGGCATTTGCCTGCGCGGCGGCGCTCGGACCGACCGATGCGGCTGCGGTGGGCGCCCTCGGCTCCACGATCAAGCTGACCGAGCGCCAGAAGACGCTGCTGTCGGGCGAGTCGCTCATCAACGACGCGTCGGGCGTGGTGTCGTTCGAGTTCGCCATCGCAGCTGCGACGACCGGCGTGTTCTCGGCGACCGATGCCGGCCAGTCGTTCCTGTTCCTGTTCTTCGGCGGCATCATCTTCGGCCTGGTCGTCGGCTTCATCGCGTTCGCCAGCATGATCGCCGTGCGCAGGCGCGGCTACCAGAACACGACCGTGCACGTGCTCTACGAGGTCATCACGCCGTTCGCCGTGTTCCTGGCGGCAGAGGCGTTTCATGTGAGCGGCATTCTCGCCGTGGTGGCGGCGGGCCTTGTCATGGGTCGCGAAGTGCCGCACATCGAGTCGAGCTCGCTTGCCAAGCAGCAGATGATTTCGGAGAGCTTCTGGGAGATCATCGTCTTTCTGATCAACGGCGTCATCTTCGTGCTGTTGGGCATGCAGCTTCCCCATGCGATGTCGCCCACGCTTGCAAGCGCATTCGACCTGCCGCAGCTCATCGGCATCATCTTGGTCATGACATTGCTTGTCGAAGGCATACGCTTCATATGGGTCAGCATCATGGAGCTGCAGCACGTCGATCCTGAAACCGGCAAGCGCGGCATCGAGAATGTGGGGGCCACCTTGCGCAGCGCGCTCGTCACGACCATTGCCGGCCCGAAAGGCGCGGTCACGCTTTCCATCATCTTCACCATACCGTTTCTCATGCCCGACCAGGTGACGGCGTTCCCGAACCGGGACCTCATCATCTTCCTGACGGCGGGCGTCATCCTGTGCACGCTCGTCATCGCCAACGTGTTTTTGCCGATCGTTGCGCCGAAGCCCGATGCAGGGCTCGATGAGGTGGAGCTTCGCCGCGCGGAGATCTCCGTTCTCACGGCGGTCGTGGCGCAGCTTCGTGCCATGGTGCGCGAGAACGAGGGCAGCGAGTACGAGCCGGCCATGCGCCTGACCATCGCGCGGTACCGCACGCGGCTCGCGCGCGAGCGTTTCCAGGTGGAAGGCTGCGGCGACATCATGCGCGAACTGGTCAGCGAGGTTCTGCGGCTTCAGCAAGAGCGCGCCGATGAGCTTCAGCTCGGAGCGAAAGATGCGGGCAAGTTCACCGAGGAAGATGCTGCGCCGTATTACGCCATGCTGCGCGGAATCCGCAGCTCAATCGGCTATTTCGACAATGCTCAGAACGTCGGCTCGCGGTTCTACGGCATCCGCGGCGCAATCGCCTTGCTGCGCGAGCGCATTCACCCGACGGTCATCGCCGACGAGCAGTCCGAGCGCATCTATTACGACACCTGCCGGTTCGCCATCGACCTGGAGCATGTGGCCATCGATTACCTCGATTCCATCGCGAACGACGAGAACGACCCGCGCGCTCAGGTGGCTGCCACGCTCGCTGCCGAACACCGCAGCTCGCTTGACTCGTTGTGGGCGCGCATCAACTACGGCCAGGATACTGATTTACGCGAAGACGGGCCTATTGCGCACGAAGCCGCCTCCGAGATGCCCGAGGGCATGCAGCAGACCTTCGGCGATCAGTTCAGAAAGGCTCGCCAATATGCCGACGAGGTCGATGCGGTGGCCTTGGAGATGGAGCTCGAGGAAATCCGCCGCCAGCAGATGGAGGGCGAGATGCCCGTGGAAATCGCGAACCAGCTGCGCGAATCCGTCTACGTGCTGCAGATGCACCTGGGTTGATAAGCGGGATGAGTACCAGGACGTTCCTGCTACTCATTTTGATGAAAATGAGTAGCAGGAACGTCCTGGTACTCATCCTAGCGAGGATTCCACGAAGTCGGCGTAGGCGTCGGCGAAGGTGCCTTGCACTTCGGGAAGGCCGGCGGCGCGCATGGCCTCGCGCGTCAGGTCGGCGCAGTGGAAGTGGTTCCAAAGCCCGGGCGCTTGGTACAGCAGGCGCAAGTACAGATCTTGCGCAGCCGATTCGTCGATATCGCATTGACGGCGGAGGATGCTCGTTATCGGCCCGAGCATGTCGGCGAAGCTGCGCTTGAACTCGGTCAGGCGCTCGAGCGTGACGTTCGACTCGATGATCGAGATGATGATTTCCTGGTAGCGCAAGAAGCCTGCGTGACGTTCGGTGACCTCGGCCCACGTGTGCGCGAATTCGGCGTTGGGCAGGGGGGCGTCGGACAGCTTGTCGGCGAGCTCTTCCAGCCATGCGCGGTTCTTTTCGGAATGCAGCGCCAGGAAGATCTCCTCTTGCGTGGCGGCGTACTTGTACAGGTTCGAACGCGACCAGCCCAGGCGCTCGGCGATGGTGCCCATGGTTATCTGGTGGTAGGGCCGCTCTTGGAACAGCGCGTCAGCCGCTTCCATGATGGCGGCCATGCGCTCGTGTTTCTGCTCGGGCGAGCGTGCCCGTATGTAGTCCGTTTTCTGCTCCACGGTTTCCTCCTTGTGCGTTGTGAAGATTCTAGCAAACTTGTTGCGTTCGTGACAGAGTGTCGCTTATACTCCAAATTAGCGACATAATGTCACTAATAATGAAACAGGTATCAGGTACCTGTTTCATCGAGGAAAGGATTGGATCATGGCAAACCTCATCCTGTATTACTCGCGCAAGGGCGAAAACTACTGGGCCGGCGACATCAAGGTGCTCGAGAAGGGCAATACCGAGCGCGTGGCCGAGTTCGTCCAGGAAGCGGTCGGCGGCGACCTCTTCGAGATACAGACCGTCAAGGAATACGACGCCGACTACTACAAGTGCATCGACGAGGCGAAGGCCGAACTGCAAGCCGATGCCCGCCCCGAGGTGAAGGCGTTCCTCGAGGACGCGGGTCTGAACATGGACGACTACGACACCATCTTCCTGGGTTATCCGAACTGGTGGGGCACCTGCCCGATGTGCGTGTTCACGTTTCTCGAGCACTACGACCTCGCTGGCAAGCGCATCATCCCGTTCTGCACGAACGAGGGCAGCGGCTTGGGCGGCTCCGAGAAGCACCTGAAGAAGATCTGCCCTACGGCCACGTTCGAGAAGGGCCTTTCCATCGCAGGCAACCAGGCTGCGAACGCCCACGACAAGGCTGCCAACTGGGCCAAGCAGTTCGTGTAATCGCAAAGCTTCTGGAAAGAGATCATCATGGCTAACGAAGTGGTTCTGTGGACAGGCGCTGGGCAGATCGGCATGGCGATTGCGCGGCGCGTGGGGTACGGCAAGAAGATCCTGGTGGGCGATAAGTCCATCGCCAACGCCGAAGCCATCGCGAAGATCATGAACGAGGCCGGGTTCGACTGCGAACCGTACGAGATGGACCTTTCGGACCGCGAGTCGATTCTCGGCATGATCGCCCGCGCGCAGGAGCTTGGCGAAATCACGACGCTCATCAACGCGGCGGGCGTGTCGCCCAGCCAAGCGCCGATCGAGGTCATTTTGAAGGTCGACCTGTACGGCACCGCCGTGCTGCTCGAAGAGGTCGGCAAGGTCATAGCGCCGGGCGGCGTGGGCGTTACCATTTCCAGCCAGTCGGGCAAGCGCATGCCGCAGCTGACCGCTGAAGAGGATCGCCAGCTGGCCACGACGCCGTGCGAGGAGCTGCTCGACCTGCCGTTGCTTCAGCCCGAGAACGTGAAGGACACGCTGCATGCCTACCAGCTTGCCAAGCGCTGCAACGAGAAGCGCGTCATGGCCGAGGCCGTGAAGTGGGGCGAGCGCGGTGCTCGTATCAACTCCATCAGCCCGGGCATCATCGTGACGCCGCTTGCGCTCGACGAGTTCAACGGTCCGCGCGGCGACTTCTACAAGAACATGTTTGCGAAGTGCCCGGCGGGACGTCCCGGCACAGCCGACGAGGTGGGCGTGCTGGCAGAGCTGGTCATGGGGCCGCAGGGCGCCTTCATCAGCGGCAGCGACTTCCTCATCGACGGCGGCGCCACCGCCAGCTACTACTACGGCCCGCTGCAGCCGGAGTGAAACAGGTACCTGGTACCTGTGGGTGCCTTTGAAAATCGTTACATCATTCGTGCGGTATAGTGCGGTGGGATAGGAACAGGAGAGAAGCATGATTTCGCGTAGGGAGTTCTTCAAGTATTCGGTTCTCGCGGGAACCGCGGCTGTGGCAGGCGCGGGGCTTGCAGGTTGCGGGGAAAGCCGCGGAGCGCAGGCGTCTTCGGGTGCCGCTGCGAGCGAAAGCGCATCGAGCGTTTCCGCTTCGGCCGCTTCATCTGCGTCTGCCGTTAGTTCGGCGGCCAGTTCTGCGGCAAGCTCGTCGACTTCCGCGTCAGCCACGGCATCTGATTCCATCATCGTTTACTTCTCGCGTGCGGGCGAGAACTACAGCGTCGGCGTCGTCGAGCGCGGAAACACCGCCATCTTGGCTGACATGATTGCCGAACGCACGGGTGCCGACGCATTTGAAATCGTTCCAGCCGAAGCGTATCCGGGAGGCTACGAGGATTGTTGTGACGTGGCGCTTGAAGAACAACACGCAGGTGCCCGCCCGGCTTACGTGGGTGATGTTGACCTTTCCGCTTACAAGACGGTTTACTTGGGTTATCCCACCTGGTGGGGCGATTTGCCCATGTGCGTGTATACGTTCATCGAATCGCATGATTGGGCAGGCAAGGAAATTCGCCCGTTTAACACGCACGAGGGGAGCGGGCTCGCAAACACGGTGCAAACACTGCAGTCGCTTTGCTCGGGCGCGACGGTCGGGGACGGCATTTCCGTAAGGGGCTCAGTTGCGCAGAACGCGCGCACCGAGGCGCAATCCGCCGTCGACGCGTGGTTGTAAATAGCATAGATTGGGACAGTCGTGAGATGAGCACCAGGACGTTCCTGCTACTCATTTTTACGAAAATGAGTAGCAGGAACGTCCTGGTGCTCATCATGTCAGTTTTATGCCGAAGGAGGGTCTTTTGGCGAAGCGAGACGGCAAGGCGATAGCACGCATCCTCGTCGATGTGCTGCTTGCCGTGTGCTTCGTCGCTGTTATGGCGACTGCGCTCGTCGAGGAGGCTCCCCACGAATTCCTGGGGCTAGCGCTGTTCGCGTTCATCGTCGTTCACGTCGTGCTGAACCGCCGTTGGTTTACGGCGCTGGCGAAGGGCCGCTACACCGTCGTGCGCGTGTTGCAAGTCGTATCGGTTATCGGGCTCGTTGTATGTGTTGTCGGCCAAGCCGTAAGCGCACTCATCCTGTCGAAGCATGCCCTTGCGTTCCTTCCCGCCTTGCCCGGCGCGTCATGGGCACGGCAGGTTCACATGCTGTGCTCGTACTGGTCGTTCGCCTTCGCGTTTGCGCATATGGGCCTGCAGTTCAAGACGATGCTGTCGCGCATGGGCGGCTTGCGCAATGCGCCGCAGGCGGTTTTGTGGCTGTTGCGCATCGTATGGCTTGCCGTCGCCGTGTTCGGCTCCGCATCGTTCACCCAATTGGGAATCGCCGATTACCTGTTCGCGCGCATTCAGTTCGCATCGGCCGATTACGATGCGCCCCTGGCGCTTTCGTTTGCGCGCTATGCCTCCATTGCCGCGCTCATCGCCGGCTGCTTCCACTACCTGCGCGTTCTGCTCGGTCGTCGTCGCTAAGCCAGCGCCTTTGGGAATTCGGCATAAACAACGATTGGAAACACGAAATCAAGGGCTTTAGGCCGTTTTGGCCGAGAATTTGCACGAGATGGCATGCTTTAGGCTATTTAAACGGCCTAAACCGCTGGTTCTCGTGCAGTGAGCAGGTCCGTTGCGGGCTCGAAACAGGTGTAGAATCGTGCTACCGAAAAGCGCAAATGGGAGGGATATGGCGCAGAGCTTCGGACAACAGCCTACGACGCGGCGCACGCTGCACTACTATTGGAAGGCCACGTGTGGGCACATGGGCTTGTTCGTCACGCTCATCTGCTCGACGATCCTCTTCGGGTTCTTGCTGACGTATGCAAACCCCTACCTCATGAGCCTCATCGTCGACCGCGTTGCGGCCGAGCCCGTCACAGCCGACCAGGTGTTTCCCGTGTTCGGGCCATACATCTTGGCGCTTATAGTGGTGAACTTCGTCGGCCAGGCAGCCAGCAAGGTGCAGGACTACACGCTTTGGAAGCTTGAAATCGCCGTGAACTACGACCTGGCCACGCAGGCGTTCGACGCGCTGTGCAACCAGTCGATGAGCTTCCACACCAATCGGTTCGGCGGCACGTTGGTCAGCCAAACCACGAAGTACATGAACGCGTATAACCAGCTGCTCGAAGTGCTGACGTGGCCGATCCTGCCCATCACCGAGGCCATCGTGTTCATCTGCATCCTGCTCGGCCCGCGCGTTCCGCTGTACACGGTCATCCTCATGGTGATGCTCGCCATCTACATGTTCGTGAGCTATCGCATGTACCGGCGCATCCTGAACCTGAACGAGGAAGCGGCCGGCGCGCAGAACCAGCTTTCGGGCGAATTGTCCGACAGCGTGGCGAACATCCTGTCCGTGAAGACGTACGGGCGCGAGGACTACGAGCGGGGGCTGTTCGACGAGGCCAACCGCAACGTGGTGGCGCGCGACAGCAAGCGCATGATGGCGAGCCTCTTCCGGGGCATCGTGACAGCTTGCATCGCGCTCCTCATCATGAGCATCGTGGCCGTTTTCATCAGCGGCGGCAACGCGTGGTTCGGCATCACGCCGGGAACGCTCGTCATGATGTTCACGTACACCTACAACGTCACGAACCAGTTCAACTTCATCAACGCCGGCCTGCAGCGCCTGAACCGCGCGTTCGGCGACGCCAGCGGCATGACCGAGATCTTGGACGAGCCGCGCCTGGTCGACGACGTGCCGGGCGCGCCCGACTTGGTGGTGCGCGAGGGCGCGATCGATTTCCAGAACATCGGATTCTGGTACACCGACGGCGATGCGAAGACCCGCGTATTCGAGGACTTCGACCTGCATATTCCTGCGGGGCAGCGCGTGGGGCTCGTCGGCATGAGCGGAGCGGGGAAGACGACGCTCACGAAGCTGCTGCTGCGCCTGAGCGACATCCAGGAAGGGCGCATCTTGGTAGACGGCCAGAACATCGCCGAGTGCACCCAGCAAAGCCTGCGGCGCCAGGTGGCGTACGTGCCTCAGGAGGCGCTGCTGTTCCATCGCACGATAGCCGAGAACATCTCGTATGGCCGACCCGGCGCCACGATGGAGCAGATCCGCGAAGCCGCGCGCCAGGCGAACGCGCTCGAATTCATCGAGAAGCTGCCGCAGGGGTTCGAAACCGTCACCGGCGAGCGCGGCGTGAAGCTTTCGGGCGGCCAGCGCCAACGCGTGGCGATTGCACGCGCGCTGCTGGCCGATTGCCCCATCCTGGTGCTCGACGAGGCAACGAGCGCGCTCGACAGCGAAAGCGAGCGGTTGGTGCAAGAGGCGCTCGAGAGGTTGATGGCGGGTCGCACGTGCATCGTGGTGGCGCATCGGCTTTCCACGGTGGCGAGCCTCGACCGCATCGTAGTGCTGTCCGACGGGCGCGTTGCCGAAGACGGCCCCCATGCCGAGCTCGTCGAGAACGACGGCGACTACGCGCTGCTCTGGAACCGCCAAACCGGCGCGTACCTGGAATAGCGGAACAGGTTCCAGGTGGAACAGATACCGGGTATGCGTTCCGCTCTGCTAAGCGGAACGCATACCCGGT
>JAFUCC010000083.1 GCA_017459925.1 Eggerthellaceae bacterium | reverse complement strand
CGGGCGCGATGAATCGCGCCCCTACGAGGAACTTTCCCGATTATTCGGCGGCGGGAGCCTCAGCGGCCTCGGCCTCGGCGGCCGGCGCTTCCTCGGCGACCGGAGCAGCCTCGGCGGCCTCGGGGGCCATCTCGGCGGCGGTCACCGGCACGCCGATGCCGGCCACGACTGCGTCGGCGATGAACTCGGAGAGCAGCTTGACCGAGCGGATGGCGTCGTCGTTGGCCGGGATGCCGTATTCCACGTCGTCCGGATCGCAGTTCGTGTCGAGCGTGCCGACCACGGGGATGCCCAGGCGCTTGGCCTCCTTGATGGCGATTTCCTCGCGGTTGGTGTCGATGACGAAGATGGCGTCGGGCTGACGGCGGAGGTTGCGGATGCCGTTCAGGTTGACCTGCAGCTTGCCGAGCTCCTTGCGCAGCAGGATCTGCTCCTTCTTGGGCAGCAGCGCCATGCGGCCGTCGGCCTCCATGGCCTCGAGCTCTTCCATGCGCTGAACGCGCGTGCGGATGGTCTGGAAGTTGGTCATCATGCCGCCGAGCCAACGGGCGTTGACGTAGGGCATGCCGCAGCGGTTGGCAGCCTCGGAGACGGCTTCCTGGGCCTGCTTCTTCGTGCCGACGAACAGGATGGTGCCGCCGTTCTTGGCGAGGTTGCGCACGAAGCTGTAGGCATTGTCCATGCCGATGAGCGTCTGCTTAAGGTCGAGAATGTAGATGTCGCCGCGGCTGCCGAAAATGTACGGCTTCATCTTGGGGTTCCAGCGGCGGGTCTGATGCCCGAAATGGGCGCCTGCGTCGAGCAGCGTTTGAATACTGACTTTCGTCATATCCACTCCTATTCGTTAGTCCTCTGCGCGTGGTCAACCCCGGTGTCCGCAGCCTTTTCCAGGTGGCCACTAGCGGTCCGAGTCGCACACGCATGTGTGATTAGAAACTTGCAAAGTATAACGCGTTTTTCTATTTGGTAAACTGTCTTCCATGAATTTCCAACAGGTTACATTTGAACGCTCGTACGGCACGTCAAAGCAGCTGCCGGCGTCGACGCTCCCCGAGGTGGCGTTCGCCGGGCGCTCGAACGTCGGCAAGTCGTCGCTGCTGAACAAGCTGTGCAACCGCAAGGGCTTGGCGAAGGTATCGCAAACCCCTGGGAAGACGGCCACGATCAACTTCTTCAACGCGCGCGACGCGTATTTGGTCGATTTGCCGGGGTACGGTTACGCGAAGGTGTCGCAGGCCGAGCGCGACCGCTGGGCCGAGCTCATCGAGGGGTACTTCAACCAGGACCGCAACTTCGCGCTGGTGTGCTCGCTCATTGACATTCGCCACCCGGCCAGCGCGCTCGACGAGAACATGGTGCGCTTCTTGCAGGAAGCCGAGCTGCCCTACCTCATCGTGCTGACGAAAGGCGACAAGTTGTCGAAGTCGAAGTGCCTGCAGCAGCGCGCCGCGATAAAGCGGCAATTGGCGATTGCCGACGACGTCCCCATGGTCATCACGTCCTCGCTGAAAGGCGACGGCATCGGCGATCTGCGCTCCGAGATTTCCCGCTTCACGAGCTAATTTGAACGTCACCCCAGGGGTTATGTTCAAATTGAAGGAATGCTCCTACGTAAAAGATTGGGCCTCAACAAATTTGAACATAACCCCTGGGGTGACGTTCAAATTAGCTTGCGAAACCCTCGTCGACGATGAGGTCGCTGCCGTCGGCGGCGGTTGTGGCAAGCTCGTCGCAGCGCTCGTTTTCGGCATGGCCCGCATGGCCGCGGACCCAGTGATACGTCACGTCGTGCGGCTCGATGGCCGCGATCAGGCGCTTCCACAAATCGACGTTCTTCACGGGCTGCTTGCTCGCGTTCTTCCACCCGCGGCGCAGCCAACCGGAAATCCAGTCGTCGGTGAACGCCTTCACGACGTATTGCGAATCGGAGTAGAAATCGACCTTGCACGGGCGCTTTATGGCCTCGAAACCAACGATGGCGCCGAGCAGCTCCATGCGGTTGTTGGTGGTTTCCTCGAAGCCCTGCGAGAGCTCGCGCTCATGCACCTCGCCTGCCGGGTCGGTATAGCGCAGGATCGTCCCGTAGCCCCCCGGCCCGGGGTTGCCGCGAGACGATCCGTCTGAATACAGCTCCACGTGTTGCATGCGCGCGCCTACTTGAACATTACCCCTGGGGTGATGTTCAACTTTACCAGCGGACGATGATCATGCCGGACTGAACCGGGCCGATGATGACGCCGATGCCGTAGTCGGCCGCGTGAATCATCTGGCCACCGCCGATGTAGACGCCGGTGTGGCCCCAGTTCACGGCGATGTCGCCAGGCTGCGGGTCGGAAACCTGCTGCCAGCCCATGAACGTGTAGGTCGTGCCCAGGCGCACATGCTCGCCGGTCAGGCAGTAGCTCACCAGGCCCGAGCAGTCGTAACCGTACGGGCCGACGCCGCCCCACACGTACGGGGCGCCGAGGCAGGAATACGCGCGGCTCACCGTGTCGCCGCCATCGCCGTACGCGACGGCCGTGGTGTCGGCGCTGGCATCGTAACCGCTGCCGGCGGACTCGGCCACGACGGCGGCTGCGCGTGCGGCTTCAGCCGCAGCCTGAGCGGCGCGCTCCTCTTCGAGAAGCCTTGCGGCCTCTTCGCTCAGGTTGTCGTAAATGGCCTGCATCTCCGCGACCGTGGCCTCGGCCTGGGCCTCGGCATCGGCGGCCTCGGCAGCCTTCTGCGCTGCAACTTCCGCCTGCGCGGCGTACTCGGCACGCTGGGCTTCGGCCTCTTCGCGCAAGGCCTTCTGCTGCGCGACCATGTTGGCGTCGTTCTCGTTGACCTTGTTCACCATGTCAAGGCTGGTGGCGAAGTCCTCGAACGAGCGCGCGCCGAGCAGAATCTCGATGAACGACACGCCGCCCGAACGGTACATCTCGCGTGCGCGTTCGCCCAAGCGGTCCTGCAGGTCGGCGATCTCGTCGGAAATCTCGTCGATGCGCGTCTGCGCGGCATCGCGCGCCTCTTCGGCGGCTTCCTGCGCGGCGAGCGCCTCGCCGTACTCGGCCGACAGGCGGTCGAGCGTGTCCTGCATGGCGTTCAGGTTCGCCAGCGCCTCCTCGGCCTCGGCCTGCTTCTCTGCGGCCGTTTCGGCATAAGCCGTGGAAGGGGCGATTGCGAGCATTGCGCATAAGGCGATAGCCGCGAGGGCGGCGATGAATGCAGGTATAGCGGGAATAGACGTATAGCGAAGCGACGTATGCTGCATCATTTAACCTCCGTTTGCATACCGTTTTGCTGACTAAAGACTACCACAGAAGCCCGCGCCAACCCGATTTTGTGAAGTTGCAAGCGTCAAACCACGATGACCTAATCACAATTCCTGCAACTAGGCCATACATCTTGTGGGTGCACTCGCCTGAAAGCGGATTTTCTTGAACATCGGCCGGTTGAACATCACCCCAGGGCCCGCGGCTGGTTGAACATCACCCCAGGGAAGGTGTTCAAATTTTTCGAGGCTCTATCTTTGCACAGAAGCACTCCTTCAATTTGAACACCTTCCCTGGGGTGATGTTCAACCAGCCGCGGGCCCTGGGGTGATGTTCAACCGGCCGGTGTTCAAACTAAAAGAAAACCCCTCCGAAGAGGGGTTCGCAAGTCGATGTTCGCAGGGCTAGCGCGTTTACTGCGGACGGACGAAGAAGCCGCCTTCGCGTTCGCGCCAAGCGTTTTCCTGCACGCCGATGCCGTAGTCGACAGCCTCGACGACCGTGCCCTCGCCCGTGTACACGGCGATGTGACCGTTACTGACATACAGGTCGCCCGCTTGCGGGTCGTCGACGCGGGCGTACATCTCGCCGATGGAATACGACGTGCCCACGCGCGTGTTCTCGCCGGTGAGCGCATAGCTGACCAGGCCAGAGCAATCGAAGCCGCCATCGGACCCGCCAACGCCGCCCCACACGTAATCGGAGCCGATCATGGCACGCGCGCGGTCGACGATGGCATTGCCCGTCGCCGCGACGTACGCCGATGCGGACGCATACGTCTGGCCGGTTTGGATATCGGTGACCGTGCCGTCGTCGTTCACGACGCCGCCCTCGGTCGCGTACATGGCGGCCTGCTCTTGAGCGTACAGCGCTTGCGCCTCGGCGCTCAGCGCAGCGTACGTTTCCTGCATCTGCTGCACGAGCACCTGCGCCTGCTGGTACGCCTCGGACGCTTCCTTCGCCTTCTGGTCGGCGATTTCAGCCTGCTGCGTGTACTTGATCTTCTCCGCCTCGGCCTGCGAGCGCAGCATGCGAGACTTGGAAGAAAGCTCAGCGTCGGTCGCGTTCAGGCGGTTCAGAAGATCCCAGTTCTGCGTGAATTCCTCGAAGCTCGCGGACCCGAGCAGCAGGTCGACGAACGACGTGGAACCGTTGCGGTACATGTCGCGCGCACGCGTGCCCAGACGGCCCTGGATCTCGGAGATCTCGTCGGTCAGCTCGTTGATGCGGCCCTGCGTTGCATCGCGCTCGCGGATGGCGGCTTCGTAGTCGGTGAGCGCCGTGAGGTAGGCGTTCGACGCCTGGTCGAGCGTTTCCTGCATGGCGTTGAGCTGCGTGAGCGCCGCTTCCGCTTCGGCTTCCTTCTCGGCAGCCGTGACGGCATGGGCGGGTGCAATGGCCACAGTGCAGGCCAGTGCGGCTGAAACGGCAGCCGCGCCGAATATGGTGGTGAGTTTAAGCTGCGATATAGAAGAACTCTTCATGCGAAAAAGCCTCCGTTTTCGGTGAATCAGCGGTTCATAGACTACCACGTATTTGTGGAGACGCGATATGCATTCGCCCATCTCACGCGGCATGCGAAGCGCCAGTTACGCCCCTCACCTTGTCTTATGGAAACTCCGTCCTTTTATGGTGACAAAAGTAACATGAATCCCAGAATTGAACATCACCCCAGGGGTAACGTTCAACTTGAACATCACCCCTGGGGTGATGTTCAAGTTAGAAGAAGTCGTAGCGCGGGGGAAGCTCTTCCACGGCATGCTCGGCGGACGCGTCGAGCTCGGCCAGTGTGGCGAAGTCGTGCGACCAGCTGAAGAACCCGGCGGCATCGAAGCGCAGCTTGGCGCAGATGTCCTCGCAGCCTGCGGGCACGACCGGATGCATGAGCAACGTGCAAACCCACAGCAGGTACGTCGCGTCCGCCAGCACCTGCCGGCGCGCATCGGCGCTGCCGGCAGCTTCGGCGGCGGAGATGCCATCGGCCCACACCTTGTTCGAATAACGGATGAACTCGTCGCAGATCGTCATGACCGTGTGCAGCTCGGCCTTCTTCATCGTGCGGTCGTAATCGGAAAGCGCCTGGTGCGCGCGCTCCACCACGGCAGGCGTCGGGTCGCACACGGGAACCTTCCCGTCGAAGTTCTTCTTGGCTTCGTACAGCACGCTGCGGGCCAAGCGGTTGAACACGTTGGAGAGCAGCTTCGACTCCTTCAGCGCCGGGTCGGCCACGCGCGGGTCCTCGCGCACTTCAGGGTCGGGGTCGAACGCCTTGGGCTTGAAGCCCACCGACTTCTGCCCCAGCCCCAGCGCCAGGAAGTGGGCGCGCAGCTGCTCGGCGGTGTAGTGTTCCAACAGCTCGTCGGCCGTGGGCGGCTTCACCGCGCCCGACGACGAGGCCTTCTTGTTGCCCAGCAGCACGTGGTAGTTCGCGATGAGCCGCGTCTGGCGAAGCGGCCGGTCGGTGGCTTCGTGGAAGAAGATGTCGCCCGGGCGCAGCGCCTCCCACAGCGCCGGTTGCGCGATGCCGTAGAAGTACAGGTTGTCCTGGCCGATGAACTGGTACACTTCGGCGTCATCCGAGCACCAGAAATCGCGCCAGCTACCTTGCGCCAAGCCGCGCGCGTCGTTCGCGGCGATGGTGAACGAGATCGGCGCCCACAGGCTTTCCGGCCAGCACCACACGGTGAGGCCCTCCACCCCGTCGATGACCGGCGCCTTCACGCCCCACTCGATGTTGCCGGTGATGCGGAACGGCACGAGCGCCTTGCTCGTGCGGAAACGCAGGCCGGCGCGGCGCAGCACGTCGCGGGCGGCGTCGCGCTCGCCGATGGTGGCGAACTCGACCTCGAAGCTGGCCTTCCCCTTCTCAGGCTCGCGCACGGTGTGCGGCGGCAGCTCGGCGGCCACGCCTTCGAACAACTCGCGCTCGTCGTTCTTCACGTAGATGATCGGCGCGCCCAGGAACTCCGAGCACGTCTGCGGCACGATGGCGCGGATGTCGGGGTCGGCCTCGAGCGCCTTCACGTGCTCGCGCAAGAAGTCGCGGAACGCCGGCAGGTCGAAGTACCAGTTCTTCACCGGGCGCATTTCGGGCACGGTGTCGGTGACGGTCGAGCGCGGCG
>JAFUCC010000021.1 GCA_017459925.1 Eggerthellaceae bacterium | reverse complement strand
CAATTTCCTCGCCGGAAAACAATGCCTGAACAGGCGTGTCAAGGGGAAAACGGACACACTTTTTGAAACACCTGGAAATTGGGCCAGGGCAATTTGAGGGTCTTAATTACAGGGTTTTACCTGCGGGACCGGCATCAAATAGGACACACTTTTTGAAACTTAACCCCGATGATGCTTGCGCCGCGAGATTTATCACGTGTAAATAACGAGAACTACGGAGATAAACGTATTCCCGAAAAACGAAAAGGCTTTGTCAGACTAAACGCAGCAATCCTGTGAGATGTCAATTAAGGCGCCGAAGAACAGGCCGGCCGCCAACGGAGCTGCATCGCGCACGTTCATCGTGGCGCCGTTCGCGGGAATGCCCGCCTCGGTGCCGTAGATGGCGATGAGGCCGAACACGACGCCCACGATGATTTGCCAGTGAATCTCGGGGATCTTCGCCACGCCCGTGCGCTGCCGCAAGAGGAACAGCACGACGCATGCTGCCACGGGAAGCAGCGTCGCGATGGCGAATTGCGCGATGATGGCGATGTCCATGCCAGCAGTATACCGCTAGCGGGGCATAAAAATGGCTTTGGGGTCAGCTTCTA
Organism: Eggerthellaceae bacterium; assembly: GCA_017459925.1. Classification (GTDB taxonomy): domain Bacteria; phylum Actinomycetota; class Coriobacteriia; order Coriobacteriales; family Eggerthellaceae; genus UBA9715. The sequence goes on along the minus strand of JAFUCC010000021.1, from coordinate 44,230 downwards.
ACCCAATGAGGTAGCGCGACGCCTTAGAACGAAGACCTAACGCTCCATCTCGCCGGGCGCTACAGGCATGCGGCGACGTTGCGCCACGAGCGGATCTTCTTTAGCTCGGGGGCAAGCTTATCGCGCGCAACCTCGGTATCGTATGCAGCTTGAGCGCGAAGCCAATAGCCGTCGGTCAAACCGAAGAATCGGCATAGGCGCAGGTCTGTATCGGCCGTGATTGCGCGGGTGCCCGCAACGATTTGCCCAATGCGCCCAGCAGGTACCCCGATTTCCTTCGCAAGGCGGTACTGCGAAATGCCCATGGGGTCGAGGAACTCCTCCTTCAAGAGCTCGCCCGGCGTTACGGGTTTCAGCTTTTCATTCATGTCGGTCACCTGCCTCATTTGTGATAATCGACGATCTCAACGTTTTTCGCTCCCGCCTGCGTCCATGTGAAGCAAACGCGAAATTGATCGTTTATGCGGATGCTATGCTGGCCCGCTCTATCGCCATGCAGGGCCTCTAACCTGTTTCCCGGCGGAATCTTCAAGTCGTCCAGAGAGCCTGCGATCTCGAGCTGACGGAGCTTCCTGCGCGCAACGTTTTCAAATGAAGCAAACTTCGGCACACGAACGCCATTGGCCAGCGTTTCGGTATCTTTGTCTTTGAACGATGCAATCATAGAAGAATAGTAACGCGTCGCGTTAATAACGTCAAGCGTTAATAACGTCAAGCGTCACTAAAGCCGATGCGTTACGCCCGCATTTCCCGCGTGTCAACCTGGCCTGGTCAAAATGACACATTCCGATGAGCCGCTCTGGCCTGGTCAGGACGACTCATTTACACTATTGGGCATGATTGCCCTGTACTACGACATAATGCTTGCGATATCGCTCGTGGCGATGATCGTGTACCTGTTCGCGTACCACAAGCATTTCGACGTGCACATCACGCTGCTGTTCGTGCTCGTGCCCATATCGAACCTGGGAAACGTGCTGCTCGCGTATGCTCCCACGCTGGAGGCGGCGCTTGTCGCCAACAAGGTCGTCTACATCGGCGCATGCTACCTGCAGCTGATCCTGATGCTCGCCGTGTTCAGCCTCTGCCAGATAAAGCTGAGCCGCTGGATTCGCACGGGGCTCGTGGTGCTCAGCACGGTCGTGTACCTGTCGGCGCTGACCATGGGCGAATCCACGCTGTTCTACGAAAGCGTCGCGCTCGAGCATTCGGGCGGCGCAACCGTATTGGCCAAGACATATGGCCCGATGCACACCGTGTTCATCGTCATGGTGCTGGCGTACTTCGTGCTGAGCATCGGCGCCATCGTGTTCAGCTACTTCAGGAAGAACCAGGTGTCGCGCACGACCATCTACCTGCTGTTCCTGACCGAATTCGTGGCCCTGATCAGCTTTTTCGGAGGGCGCTTTCTCGTCGCGAACATCGAGTTGCTGCCCGCCGCGTACAACCTGGGCCTCGTGCTGTACCTCGTCATCATTTACCGCATCAACCTGTACGACATCACCGACACGGCCATCGATTCGCTGGTGCAGACGGGCGACACGGGCTTCGTGTCGTTCGACTTCAAGTTCAACTACCTGGGCAGCAACGCCACGGCCAAAGCCATCTTCCCCGAGCTGAACGACCTCACGGTCGACCGGCCGCTCGACGCATCCAACCCCACGAACGCCAGGACGCTGAAATGGCTGAAGGCGTTCGAGGAGGACGAGGCCAATAACGAAGTGCACCTCGAGCATGATGGGCGGATCTACCTCATCACCGTCACGCACCTGTACAACGGCAAGCGCAAGACGGGCTACCAGCTGTTCATCGCAGACGACACGGAGCGGCAACGCTACATCAAGCTGCTGAACTCATACAACGCCGAGCTCGAAAGCGAAGTGGCGCAAAAGACCGCGCACATCGTCGAGATGCACGACAACCTGATCCTGAGCATGGCGACGATGGTCGAAAGCCGCGACAACTCGACCGGCGGGCACATTAGGCGCACGAGCGAGGGCGTGCGGCTGCTCATCGAGGAGATGCGCGCTGACGAGACGTGCGATTTCACCGAGAAGTTCTGCCACGACATCGTGAAGGCGGCGCCCATGCACGACCTGGGCAAGATCGCCGTCGACGACGCCATTCTGCGCAAGCCCGGCCGATTCACGCCCGAGGAATTCGAGAAGATGAAGGCGCATGCCCCAGAGGGCGCGCGCATCGTGCACGAAATCCTGAAGGGGACCGACGACTTGGAGTTCCACCACATCGCCGAGAACGTCGCCCACTACCACCACGAGCGCTGGGATGGCTCGGGCTATCCGAAGGGGCTTGCCGGCGAGGAGATTCCCATCGAGGCGCGCATCATGGCGATCGCTGACGTGTACGACGCGCTCGTCAGCAAGCGCGTGTACAAGGAGAGCATGTCGTTCGAGCAGGCCGATTCCATCATCATGGACGGCATGGGCACACAGTTCGACCCTGCGCTCGAGAAGTACTACCTGCGCGCCAAGCCCAAATTCGAGCAGTACTACAGCGAAATCGACTAGCTTGCGCTTAAGCGCTCGACGACCTTAAGCGCCCTCCCCCACGTGCGTTTCGCAGAAGTCTCGCAATGGTGGAATGTAGTTCTCGATTGCGTCCCAGGCGATTTCGGTATCGAACGATTCGTAGCCATGGACCAGATGGCAGCGCATGCCGTAGATTCGCGACCATTCGATTTCAGGATGTGCTGACTTGAAGTCGTCGGATAGACGGTTGACGGCTTCGCCTATCTGGATGATGCAAAGCGAGCAGCTGTCCTGGTACACGGTATCGGACTCGAACGTTTCGTAGTCCGCGCCAAACCGCGACACGGCTTCGTCGAGGCGGTCGCAGTAACGCAAGATGATGCCCAGCTGGTCGAAGTCGCGCTCAGCTTGCCTCATACAAGACCACCTCGTCCTTGCGGATCTTGTCGAGGAACCGGGGGCTGGCACCGGCAGTCGTCACCACGTCAACCGGGCGGCCGAGCTTCTCGGCGAGCTCTTCCTGGAAATCGAGCACCCGCATTCCGCGGATCTTGCCCTTCTCGAGCAGGAGGTCGACATCGGAATCGGCGCGCGCCTCGCCTGTGGCATACGAGCCAAAAAGCGATACCTTCTCAGCACCGTATTCTTCAGCAAGCGATACCACGTAATAGCTGATTGTGGCGCGATCGAGAGGGGCATCTTTCTTCAGGCCCTCTTCTATCAAGGACTGAAGCACGCTCGAGCGGCTCGCAACGTTGCGACCTCTCTTGCCGCATGCACGGTCAGCCGCCGCCTGGCGGGCAACTGCCGCGTCGAGCTTCCGCAGCGCGTCATCGCTCAGATACACCGAGACATTCGTGCCCATATGCGCCCCTTTCTTTTCTAATACATTATATATTAGAGACGAAAGGAGTTGTGCGCAGCATCATTCGCACGCAGTTGTTCATCGCCAAGCGTACATTGCCGCAAAAACACAGCCTGATTACGATTCCGAACGCCGATTTGGCAATGTTCCGAGGATGTGTATATCGACCCTCACATCTCAACATGCATTTCCCGTAAAAAGCTGCTCAAGCACCCTGGCAAGTGACCTCATCCGTACATTTACTCCTCAGAATGTCGTTTGCGCCTCGGATTCCGGAATCCAGCATGCACATCCCCCATTTCGTGGCGCTTGGGCGTTTCGTGAAGAACGGTGACGAGCGTGGACATCTCGGACCGGGGCTCCTATACCGTGATGCGGCGCAGATGGGGCGAAGCCCCGTGCGCCAGTGCGACGTCAGCGAGAAACGGGGAATGGAAAATGGCTGCTGCAGTGCTTGAGGCGATTATGCTGGTTTGTTTCGGACTTTCGTGGCCGATTAACGCCATGAAAGCCTGGAAGTCGGGCACGGCAGTCGGCACGTCTTGGATGTTCCTCGGCCTCATCACGCTCGGTTACGTGGCGGGCATCGCCGCAAAGTTCGTCGGCGGCAACGTGAACTGGGTGCTTGCCGTGTACTTCCTGAACCTCGCCGCCCTCGTGGCAAACTGGCTCATCTACGCGCGCAACCGAAGGCTCGACGCCCAGCGCAAGAAAACGTGGGCGTAGCGACACTGCGCTTGCGCGCAAGCTAACGATCGCCTGCGCTCGCCGCGTTTGCTACAGCGACCAGGAAGCGCTGGCGGATTGCAGGTCGGCCATGTGGCGGAAGATGCCGTCTTCGCGGGCAAGCAGCTCGGCAGGGCTTCCCTGCTCTGCAACCTTGCCGTCGGCGAGCACCACGATCTTGTCGGCGGCTTCCACCGTGCGCATGCGGTGCGCGATGACGAGCACCGTCTTGCCCGCGAGCAAGCGGGAAAGCGCGCCTTGCACCTTGGTCTCGTTTTCGACGTCGAGCGAAGCCGTGGCCTCGTCGAGCAGAACGATGGGCGCGTCCTTCAGCAACGCGCGCGCGATGCTGATGCGCTGGCGCTCGCCACCCGACAGCCGGGCGCCGTTCTCGCCGATGGGCGTGGCATAACCTTGCGGCATGCGCTGCACGAACTCGTCGCAGTTCGCCGCCGCGGCCGCCGCGAGCACTTCCTCGTCGGTGGCACCGTGCTTGCCCAGCCGGATGTTTTCCATGACCGTGTCGTCGAAGAGCACGACGTCCTGGAAGACCATCGAGTAAGCGCCCATGAGCGTTTCGGGGTCGACCGCCTTCACGTCGACGCCGCCCACGGCGATTTCGCCTTCGTCGTAGTCCCACAGGCGCGCTGCCAGCCGCGCGCACGTCGATTTGCCCGAACCTGAGGGGCCGACCAGCGCAGTGACCTCGCCTTCCTTTGCCATGAACGACACGCCGTCGAGCACGCGCTCGCCATCGTACGCGAACGTGACGTCGCTGAACTCGATGTCGTGGCCGGCCGGCTCGAAAGTCTCGGCGCCAACTTGCACGGGCTCGTCGAACACGCCGTTCAGGCGCTCGACCGACACCTCCGACACGAACACCTCGGCAATGAGCGCGAGCGACTGGTCGAACGGCGCGTAAATGCGCGTGATGACCAGCAGGAACATGAACAGCATCATGAAGCTGAGCTGCCCCGACAGCATGAGCTGGGCGCCCACGAGCACGGTTGTCGCCACGCCGAGGCGCATGATGACGCTCGCGCCGTTCACGAAGAACCCGACGAACAGCTCGCCCGAAAGCGACGCGCGCTCGGCTGCATCGATGGAGTCGTTCAAACGGCCGAGGAAGCGTTGCTCTTGGTTCGTGGCGCGGATCTCGCGGATGTTGTCGAGCGTCTCCTGCACGCCGTCGGATACGGCGAGCGCCGCCGCCTTCGACTCGACGGCCTTCCTGCCTGCGGCCTTGCGGCTGCCATACAGCAGCGCGAACGCCACCGGCACGCCCCACAGGCACGCGATGGCAAGCCGCCAATCGGCGATGAGCAGCATGACCGCGATGATGGCCGTGGAAATGTAGGAGCCGTACAGGTAGCCGAGCACATGCGACCACACGTGCTCGAGGCGCTTCACGTCGCTCATGAGCGTTTCGGTGAGGTCGGCCAAGTCGCGCTTGCCGAAGAACCCGAGCGGCAGCTTGCGCAAACGCTCGGCCAGCGACAGGCGCACCGCGGCGACTTCCCCGTACACCACCGAGTACGTGTAGTGGTACTGCATGAGGTGCACGACGAACGAAAGCACGAGGAACAATACGATTCCCACGATGTACAGGACCGCGCCCGGCAGCTCCGCGCCGTTCACGAGCGTTTCCATGAACTGCATCATCATGAAGTAAAGGAAGCCGATGCCGAACATCATGACGAGGTTGACGACGACCGTCCACGCCGCACCCTTCTTCGCGTTGGCGACGCCCTGGTCGGTGAGCGCGTACTTGCGCTTGAACTTCTCGCCGAACATCTACATCACCCCGCCTTCGGTCAGCGGCTGTAACGAGCCAACGGGAATGCTCGCCTTCAGACTCGCGTCGCTTTCGATTCGCCAGGTGACCGCCTGCTGGTAGTCGGCCCACATGCGCGCGTACAGGCCGCCCGCCGCAGCAAGCGCATCGTGCGTGCCGTGCTCGACGACGCGCCCGCGGTCGAGCACGACGATTTCATCGGCGCCCGTCACGGTGGAGAGGCGATGCGCGATCATGATGACCGTGCGGCCCTTCGTCAGGCGCGCGAACGCCTTCTGGATGAGCGCCTCGTTTTCCGGGTCGGCAAACGCCGTGGCCTCGTCGAGCACCACGATGGGCGCGTCCTTGCAGATGGCGCGCGCAAGGGCGATGCGCTGCTGCTCGCCTCCGGACAGGTATGTTCCTTCGGTGCCGATGACGGTGTCCACGCCGTCGGGCAGCTTCTCCAGGATGTCGCCGCATTGGGCGGCGAAGAGCGCTTCCAGCACCTGCTCGCGCGTGGCATCGGGGCATGCGGCGCGCACGTTTTCCAAGATGCTCGCCTTGAACAGGCGGTCGTTCTGGAAGACGAACGCCACGTGGTCCATGAGCACGTGCGGGTCCATGTCGCGCACATCGACGCCGCCGACGAGCACGGCGCCGCCGGTCACGTCCCAGAACCGCGGAATCAGGCTGGCAGCCGTCGTCTTGCCGCCACCCGACGGGCCGACGAGCGCCACGGTGGCACCCGCGGGCACCATGAACGACACGCCGTCGAGCGCAGGCGACTCGGCGCCTTCGTACGTGAACGTGACATCGCGGAATTCAACGCTGTTGCCAGCCGGCTCCTTGAACTCGCTGGCCAGGGGCAGCGTCGGCGCGTCCATGATCTCCTGCACGCGCGAGAGCGCATCGTTGGCGAGCATCATGCCGCTGACGGCGAACATGACCTTCGCAAGCGCCGTCGACACGATGGCCGAGAACACGGCGTAGAATGCGAAGTTGGTGACGAACCCCGCGAAGTCGCCGGATTCCAGCGCACCTGGCGCCAGCAGCAATGCCACGGGCACGAGCAGCGCGAACGCCGCCTCGGTGAACGTGAGGTTCACCGCCTGCGGCACGCGGCACACATGGCCTTCGTAGTAGCTCGCGCGCTCGCTGTAATGGTCGATGGCCTCCTTGAACGCCTTGAACGAGTACACGGTCTGCTGAAACACCTTCACCACGGGAATGCCGCGCACGTACTCGGTGCCGGCTTTCGACAGGTTGTCGAGCGCGCTTTGGTATTCCTGCATGATCCCGTAGTTCTTGCCGCCCATCATCACGGCCATCGACGCGATGGAGATGATCGCCGCCACGATGACGGCGAGGCCCATGCGCCAGTCGAACACGAACAGCAGCGCGATGGTCGCCACGAACATGACGACAGTGCCGGAGATGTCCGCCAGGTTGTGCGCGAGCAGCGTCTCGGTTTCAGCCGCAGCGCCGTCGACGCGGCGACGCAGCAGGCCGGACGCCTGGTTGTCGAAGTACCCGAGCGGCGCGCGCATGAGGTGCGCCATCCCCTGCTTGCGAATGTTCGAGGCCGTGCGGAAGGCCGCCATGTGCGTCAGCATGAGCCCGATGAAATACAGCACGATGCCGAGCACCGCGAAGCCGAACGCCACCCAGCCGTACAGGCCGATTTGCGTCGCCTGGCCCCAATCGGGCGCCACGGCCACGAGGTCGCGCGCCACGAGCCAGATGCACACGTACGGCACCATGTTGGCGACCATCGCAAGCGCCGAAAGCGCGCATCCCAGCACGGTGAGCCACCGATAGCTTCCCGCGTAGCCCATGAGCACCGACAGCGTGCCCGGCTTCTTCTCCTTGACCTTGTCCGCCATGAGAACCTCTTCCCGATTCAACCGCGTATGGCAAGTATTAGCTTTGGCTAACTTATAGCACAGTATACTCGTGCTATCCGCCAAATGTTAACCTTTTCTTACTCGCGGATTATGGGAATTGGAAAGGCGGCAAGCGTTGAGCTTGCGCTCGCGGTTACTTCGTGGCGAACGCGCCCGTCTTCTCGTCGTAGGAAAGCGACTGGGTGAGATAGCCCTTCTGCTGCATCCAATCGAGCACCGGGTCGACCATCGCGGACGTGGGAAGCGCCGCGGTCGGGTACGTGCTGATGGGATACGTGTCGGCGATTTCGATGGGCAGGCTCGCGCTGTCGATGAGAATCTCGCGGTACGACTCGGGATCGGCGTTCACGAGCTTCGCGGCCTCGTCCCACACGGCTTCGAGCGCCGCGATGCCCGCCTGGGCGTCGGCAGCGGAAAGCACGTCTGAGCGCACGATCATGACCGATTGCGAGAGGTTGTCGCCCTGCGTGTCGTCGGCGATGAGCTTGCAGTTGTTCGCCTCGCCGAGCGCAAGCAACGTGCCCGGCAATGCAGCCGCCGCAACTTCGCCCGACGCCATGGCCTGGTAGCGCACGGGAAGCTTCTGCAGCTCTTCGACGACGATCTGGTCGTCTGCCACGCCGGCGTCTTCCATGAGCTTGTCCATGACGTATTCCAAGATGGTGTTGCTGCCCACGCCGATAGGCACGCCAGCCAAGTCGGTGAGCTTCGTGATGCTGCTGTCGGGGCCGACCATGATGCCGAAGCGGCCCTGGTCGGCGGTCGCGCCGAGCGTGACCCACTGCATCTGCACATCGATGCCGCTGGCGAACATGCTGGCCGTGACCATGATGTCGGTCATAGCCAAGTCGACCTCGCCTGACGCCACGCCGGCGATGAGCTCGGTCGCGGATTGGAACGGAACGATTTCCACCTGCACGCCGCCGCCGTCGAACAGGCCCCGGTCTTGCGCCACCCACAGCGGCAGCAAGTCCTCGGTCGCCAGCGTGCCGACCGTGAACGAGGCGGTTGCGGCAGCGGAACCGCCCGATGCCTGCGAGCTCGCGCTGGCCGAAGCCAAGGCGGAAGCGCTTGCCGCGCTCGAAGAACCTTGCCCACCCGAGCAGCCGGCGAGCAGCGCCGCGCCGAACAGACCCGTAACACCCAAGAACGTACGTCGATTCATTCCAGACATCATGCAGCCCTCCTGCACATCGCGTGATTACGGTTCGACTATAAAACGCCTTCGGCCTCGAGCGCTTGGCGCAACCGGCTGAAATGCAAAAACTTTCCCTCATCGGCGAGCGCGCAGATTTCATCCCACGTGGCGAACATGCAGTCGATGGCCTCGGAATCCTGCAGCGTCACGTCGTCTTTGCTCACGTCCAGGTGGAAGTGGTAGATGTCGACGAAGTAGTTGTCGCCGCCCTTCAGGTCGACGTTCTCGTAGGTGTACACGGGCTCGAGCGGCTGGTCCGCCACGTCGAGGCCCACTTCCTCGCGCACTTCGCGCACCACGGACTGTTTCGACGTCTCGCCCGAAAGCACGCCGCCGCCGGTGACTTCCCACCAGCCCGCCGCCCAATGCTTGTCGAGCGAGCGCTGCGTGATGAGGTAGCGGCCCTGGGCATCCTGCACGATGGCGAGCACATACAGCATGTACTCCCCTTCCTGCAGAAACGCGCCCTCGCGCGGGATCGTCTTTCCCGTGCGATTGCGGTCGGAATCGTAGATGTCGATGAGCTCTTCCATATGCGCCTCGCCTTCGCTTTCGTGCTCCAAGCATCTTACCCGAATGCGCGTACGCTGACGTCAATACTCCGTGAACGAACCGATAAAGACCTTTCAAGCTCTTTTCAGGTTGCGTCAGTAGCATGGGCAGCGGTGGAGGAAATCAGGGTTTTCTGAGAGAGGGATCATATGAACAAGCTACGTACGCGCCTCGCGTTCGACGCCGTGCTGACCGCGTTGCTCGCATTCGAGATGTTCTACGAGGTGACGGGCGACACCTTGCACGAAATCGTCGGCGTGGCGTTTTTCGCGACCATCGTCGCGCACCTGGTGCTGTCGAGGAAATGGATTGGCGCCACGGCGAAGGCCGTCTCGAACGGCAAGCGCATGAAGCCCATGGCGACGGCGCGCATGGTGCTCGGCATACTGCTCGCAATCAGCATGGTCGTGCTCATGGCAAGCTCGGTTGCAATCAGCAACTTGCTGGCCGGCGCGGGCGTCGATTTGGCCGGAGCCGCCTATGGAACCTGGGCGCTCGTGCACACGGTCAGCTCGTATGCGCTGTGCTGCCTGGTCGTCGCGCACCTCGGCATTCACTGGGCGAGCATCGCCTCAGCATTCAAGATCCCGTACAACCCCGAACGGCGCGCCGCCATCGGCACGGGCGTCACGGCACTGGGCGCCTTGGGCGTCGCCGCCATCGGCTTGGCGGGTTACAAGACCGTCGCCATTCCCGCGAGCGCCGCAGTCACCGACACTGCAACCACCGAAAACTCGAAATCCGAATCCAGGTCCAAGTCCAAATCCAAATCCAATTCCAGTTCCGGCACCGTGACGGGCACATGCACGCTTTGCCGCAAGAACTGCCCGCTCAGCGCGCCAAAATGCGACAAGCCCTACGAGGCCGGGCTTCTGTAAACGCGTCGGCGCGATTGCCGCAGTCACGACAAATCGAATAACGGCTCAATTGCCAAATTGACGTAGAATACGGTGGTGGTTAAGGGACCGAGCACGTACGAGGAAGCGCTACATGGCGGCAGGAACGCAAACCGACCGCAGGTCGACGGTCTTCAAAGTGTTGTTCTTCTGCGCCTTCGCGTTCTGCGTGGCGCTCTGCGTGTACCTAACCGGCCTTGTGAACAGCGCGACAAGCGACGAGGCGCCAAACATCGACTACATCGAGAACTGGACGATCATCGACGAATCCGGGAACAGCTTCGAGGTCGGAAGGACCTACGAGGACCCGCGTGCGTTTGAAGAGGACTTCACGATCGTATCCAAGCTTCCCGACGAAATCGCGCTCGACAGCGAACTGTGCTTCATGAACAGAAGCGATGTTTCCGTGTACATAAACGGCGAGCTCAGGCACGAGTTCGAACGCTCGCGTGACACCGGAATCCCCGGCGGATCGCTGAAAGACTTCTACGTCATGGTGCCGCTCGGCCCGGCAGACGCCAGCGCAGAACTGACGATCTTCAGGGCGAGCACCGATTGGAATCCCACAATCGCGCCAGAAACGCTCATCACATCGCGCGACGGCCTGACCGACTACCTGACCGGGAAGTACGGGCTTCCCTTCGCCTTGTCCGTCGTGCTGTTCGTCGGCTCGCTGCTCGTCACGATCATCGGCATCGCCATGCGGCTTTGGTACAAGCACGAGATTCCCATGCTATACGCTGCCCTGGGCATCCTCGTCATCGCATGCTGGCTCATTGCGGTCTCGCAAATCACCCCGTTTGTCGTGGGAGTCAACTACGTCGATGGAATCATGGGCTTCATGTTCTGCATGCTCATGCCGTTCGGGCTGATGATATACATCAACTCCATCCAAAAAGGCCGCTACAAGACCTGCTTCCAGATACTGTTCGTCCTGTCGCTTGCAAGCTTCGTGCTGTGGACCATCCTGCATTTCACGGGAATCCAGTCTCTGCAGACATCGCTCGTTTACATCGACACCATCCTGGGAATCGACGTGGTCTGCGTCCTGGCGACCCTCGCCATCGACCTGAAGAGGGGCTACATCAAAGAGTACTATTTCACGGCCCTGGGATTCGCCTGCTTCCTGGCCCTTTCCATCGTCGAAATCGTGCTGCTCGTATTCTTCGGGGGAATCGGCGGCGAGGCTCCCCTGCTCATCGGCCTCATGCTCTTGCTCGTGTTCGTCGCGCTTCAGCAGATCGACGACGTGAAGCGGGTCAGAAACCAGCTCGAGCAGGAAGTGAACGACCGCATCAGGGAAAACGACCAGATGCTCATTCACATCGTGCAGACGCTCGCCGGCACGATCGACGCCAAGGACACGTATACTAACGGCCATTCCAGCCGCGTTGCCGAATACACGCGCGAAATCGCACGGCGCAGCGGCTACGACGAGGACGCGCTCAGCGACATCTTCATGATCGGCCTGCTGCACGACATCGGGAAGATCGGCATTCCCGACGTCGTGATCAACAAGAACGGGAAGCTGACCGCCGAGGAATACGAGACGATCAAGAAGCATCCCTCGATCGGCGCGGACATCCTGGAAAACATCAAGGAGAAGCCCGAACTCGCGATGGGCGCGCGATCGCACCATGAGCGGTATGGCGGCGGCGGGTACCCCGACGGACTCGTGGGCGAGGAGATTCCGGAAGAGGCCCGCATCATCGCAGTTGCGGACGCGTACGATGCGATGACGAGCTACCGCAGCTACCGCGACCCGATGACCCAAGAGCAGGTGCGCGAGCAAATCGAGCAAGGCAGCGGCACGCAGTTCGACCCGCGCTTCGCCGCCATCATGCTTGAAATGATCGACGAAGACACCGACTACCAGATGCGCGAGAAGAAATAGTTGCGACCATGAAGCTGTACCACGGATCAGACACGGCAATCGAGAAGCCCGACGTATCGTTCAACAAGGGGTTTTCCGACCTCGGGCAAGGCTTTTACCTGACCGACGACCACGATGTCGCAGTTGCTCGCGCACGGTCGCGCGCCCGTGCGACGGGGGCCGCCGAAGGGGTCGTGTCCGTGTTCGAGTTCGATGAATGTTCGATTGATTGGGCGGTTTGGGGCGAGAAAGGCCCTGCGTTTCCTGCTGGCCTTCCCCATGACGAGGAAACGCCGTTAGGGCTGAAATTCGCCGCCGACCAGGCAGGCATCATCGCCTGGATCGACTACATCAAGTCGTGCCGTGCAGGCAAAACCTCGGCACCGGGCTTAGGCGAGCCCAGCGTCGCCCGCGCATGGATTGCCACCGAAGAAGTCGAGATGGCATGTTCGGGCCTCGTTTCTGCCGAAGACCTCGCAGAGTTCATCGACCCAGCCGACCTCATCGTGCAGTACTGCTTCCGGAATCAGGAAACGCTCGACCAGCTTCTAACGTTCTCATACGCCGAACACGCGTAAAGCCCTCCCTTAAGGTTCGTTTAAGCTTCGCGGCCGATAATGGGACCACTGGCCAAACCAGAGGGAAGAGGAACATCATGTTGAACGATGTCACAGTTACAAGGCGCGGGCTCATAGGGTCGCTGGGCGCAGTGGGCGCCATGGCGGCAGCTGCCGGCCTGTTCGGATGCACGGGGCAATCGGGCCAATCGACTTCCGCGACGAGCGCATCAAGCACGACCACGACAACTGGCGGCATCGAAATCGACTCCGCCGCCTGGAGTTACGACTCCGACAACGACGTGTACTACCAGATCGGCGTGCAGTACTGCGAGAACCCGCAGGCGCCGAACTACGAGAGCATGGGCATTTACGTGCCGGGCGCCTACTTCGACGCAACCGACAACGGCGACGGCACCTTCACGTGCACGCCGAGCGCAACGGGCGCGGTCGCAGGCTTCACCGCCGCAACCGCGCCCATCGTCATGCCCATCAACACCGCGGGCTACTCCGCGCAGGCCGCCCCCACCGAGTACAGCTCGAAGGGCATCACCGATTATTTGGAAGCCGGGTTCGTGTACGTGTACGCCGGCTGCCGCGGACGCAAGATGGACGACGACGCCTGCGGTGCAGCGCCGTGGGGCGTGACCGACCTGAAGGCCGCGGTGCGCACGCTTCGCTACAACGCACAAGCGCTGCCCGGCGACAAGAACCGCATCTTCAGCTTCGGCCATTCCGGCGGCGGCGCCCAGAGCGCCGTGCTGGGAACTACAGGCGACGCTTCGGGTTACGACGACTACCTGGCCGCCATCGGCGCGCCGATGGAAGACGCGAGCGGAAACGCTTTGTCCGATGCCATCTACGGCGCCATGTGCTGGTGCCCCATCACGTGCCTGATCGGAGCTGACATGGCTTACGAATGGAACATGGGCCAGTTCGCGAGCAGCGGCACGCGCGCCGAGGGAACCTTCACCCGCCAGCTGTCGCAGGACCTGGCCGCTGAATACCGCGATTACGTGAACACGCTCGGGCTGGTCGATTCCGCCGGCGCTGCGCTTACTCTCGAAGACGGCGGCGAGGGCATCGCCTGCTCGGGCAGCTACTACGACTACGTGAAGGCGCAGGTCGAGACCTCGCTGAATAACTTCCTGGCCGACACGACGTTCCCCTACATGCCTTCCAACAGCTTCAACGCCGACATGGGAGCTGGCGGCGGTGGCGCATCGGGCGGGCCGTCGGGCGACCGTTCCGGCGACGGCCCTTCGGGCGATTTCTCGGGTGGCGCGCCTTCGGGCGAAGCTCCCTCGGGCGAAGCCCCTTCCGGAAGCGGCCCGTCCGCGAACAGCGGAAGCGCGTCGAGCGCAAGCTCGTCGTCTGGCAGCTCGAGCTCGGCGGAGTCGACGTCGTACGAAACGGCCGCCGACTACATCGCCGCGCTGAACGGCGACAACGCGTGGATAACTTACAATGAGGCTGCCGGCACCGCCACCATCACGGGACTGGCGGGGTTCGTGGCCGCCTGCAAATCGCCCTCCAAAGATGTCGGGGCCTTCGACGCGCTCGACCGCAGCCAAGCCGAGAACCAGGTGTTCGGCGACGAAAGCACGGAGGGCCTGCATTTCGACGCGGTCATGGCCACGTTGCTCACCGGCAACGCCGATGCGTACGCGAAGCTTTCCGACTGGGACGCCGACTACCCCTCCGCTTACAAGGAGGACCGCGAGTTCACGGACGCGCAGGGCAAGTCGAGCGACTTCCGCCAAGAGCTGTACGATCCGATCTGCTATCTGTCAGATGCGTACGAAGCCGCCGGGACGTCGACGCCCGCACCGCACTGGCGCATCCGCACCGGCATCACCCAGGGCGACACCGCCTCGACGACCGAAATTAACCTGGCGCTTGCACTGGCGGCCGACAAACGCGTGGAAGACGTCGACTTCGCCACCGTCTGGGGTCAGGGCCACACCATGGCCGAGCGCACCGGATCGAGCACCGACAACTTCATCGAATGGGTGAACGCCTGCTGCAAGTAACAGAAATGAGTAGCAGGACGTTCCTGTTACTCATTTACGGTAAACAGAACCATAATCTGGGGCTTAACAGAAATGAGTAGCAGGAACGTCCTGTTACTCATTTCTGTTACTTGCAAATTGACAGCGCATTCAAGATGGCCCGCCAAAAAGCGGGCCATCCTTTTCCCAACGCGATTGGGTGCGCGATAATGGGCACAATGCGAAAACCCTTTTGGAAAGGACTGGCCATGTCTGGTAAAAACGGGATCCTCTCAGCTGCGTTGACAACTGCAAAGGTCGCAGGCACCGCAGCTGCCGGCGTGGGCGCCGTGATCGGCGGATGCCAAGCTGTATACGAATGGGGCAAGAAATGCTATGCCACGCCCGCCGAGCAGGCGCTCACCTACCCCGGCGACGAGCTGATGGAGCGCTTCGACCAATCGCTCGTGGAAACGGTTACCGCCGCCATCACCATCGACGCGCCTGTTGAAGAGGTGTATCCGTGGATTTACCAATGGGGCGGCACGAAATCCGGCTCCCTCAGCTCCGAGTTGCTCGAACGCGTATTCGGCCGCATGTCCATCTTCAACAGGTACGAGATTTGCGAGGAATGGCAAATGCCCGACTCGTTCATGCCTGGCGACTTCATGGAATGGGACCGCTCGAGCATGGGCTGCGAAGCTGCGGACGTGGTCGCCGACAAGTACATCCTCAGCTTTTCCGATATCAAGCACCCGCCTCGGGCGCGCGGCGCCTACGCCATCGCCGGCGGCACAGTTGACGACATGAACTTCATCTGGGGCTGGTACTTCGTGCCGCTCAAGGGAAACAAGACCCGTTTCATCTGCCATTGGAAGTATTACGGCAGCAAAGATCCCGCCACGCGTTTTGCTTTGAAGCGCGCCATCCTGATGTGCGGCACCGCCATGCAGCGCTGGCAGATGGAATACACGAAGAAATGCGCCGAGGGCACGATGCCCGTGCACAAGCACGTGAAGCTATACCGCAAGATCTTCGGCCCGTATCATCATGTTCCCGATGAGATTCAGAACAAGACCGACGCCACGCACGTGCGAGATGGCCGCACGGCGCCCGCAATCGAAGAGGTGCGCCCCGCCAAGATGGCCGACCCCGCATGGCCACCCGTCGACGGCCCCTGGGATATCGACACGGACTACTACCGCGAGCGCATCCCCCGCGCCATCGAGGAAATCAAAGAGCAGGCCGCCAAGCAGCAGGCAGCAGCCGAAGCGAAGATCGCGGCGCTCGAAGCCGAGCTCGCCGCGCTGGATTAGCGCTTCACGATGGCCTGGGCGGGGCACTGCTCGTAGCAGATGCCGCAGCGCAGGCAGTGGGGTTGGTTGATGACATACGGTGTGCCCGGCGTGATGCACTGCTCGGGGCAGGCCTGCGCGCAGGTTCCGCATTCGATGCGCGCAAACGGCACGTGCGGTAATCGGGCGTCTGGCCGACGATGGCCACATAGCGCTCACGCATGACGTCGTCATGGAACGCCTTGCCGCGCGGCGCCAGGAAGTACAGCCGGTCGGTTGTCGCCATCATGACGTCGATGATGCGCACGCTGGGCTTGCCATCGGCATCGACCGTCGCGAACGACACGTCGCGGATCGCCCGCAGAAAACGCAGGCACCATGCCGCATCGACCTCGTCATCGGCCGGAATTGCGCTCATGTCGAACACTTCGCCCGCCGCGAACTCGTCTTCCACCGCCCCATCGGCGCGAACGCCGAACTCGAACCGTTCTTCCATGCATCCCCCCTCATAACGGGAAGGCGCCGCCTGACGCCTCCCCCATCTTACTGCAAGAGCGTGTCGACCTAAGAATGAGTAGCAGGACGTTCCTGCTACTCATTTCTGTTAAGTCCCCTGCCTACGGCTCTGCTTACTGTAAATGAGTAGCAGGAACGTCCTGCTACTCATTCGGCGCATTGCTACTTGCGCACGACCGAGATGCGCTGCTGGATATGGTCGCCCTCGAGCGCCTCGTCGGCCATGGCGATGGCGTAGTCGGCGTAGCTGATGATGGACTCGCCTCGGTCGTTGAGCGTAAGCTCCTCGCCCGCCAGGATGTAGGCACCGGTGCGCTCGCCGTCGGCTTGGAAGTCGCCTGCGGGGCTGACGAACGTCCACTTCACGTCGTCGCGCTTGCGCAGCTCAGCCAGCTCGTCGACCTGGGCCTTCGCCAAAGCCTTGAACACCTCGGGGAAATCCGGGCCTTCCCACACCTGCATGGTGTGCTCGGGGTTCACGTACAGGCTGCCTGCACCGCCCACGACGAGCAGGCGCACGTCGGTGCCGGACAGGATGTCGCACAGATGCTGCGAGGTCTTCACGTGATTGGGCAGGCCCTCGGGCTCCCACGCGCCGAACGCGTCGATCACGGCATCGAAGCCGGCCAGGTCCTCTGCCGTCAGGTCCATGATGTCCTTCTGGATGAACGTGCTCGCAACAGTCTTGTTGTCGGAGCGGGCAATGGCGGTCACGTCCGCACCCCT
This sequence comes from Eggerthellaceae bacterium, assembly GCA_017459925.1. Lineage (GTDB taxonomy): Bacteria > Actinomycetota > Coriobacteriia > Coriobacteriales > Eggerthellaceae > UBA9715. The sequence continues at coordinate 26,865 of JAFUCC010000021.1, read as the reverse complement.
GTTCACGAGCTCCTCGACGATGAGCTTTCCGGTCCTGCCGTTTGCTGCCACAACTGCGATCTTCGCCATGATGCTTTCTCCTTTTCTTTTTGGCAGGCCCTTCGCCCGCCGCCTTGTTTCCTTACAGCTTGCACTTTATGAAATAGTGGTTTACTCTGGTAAGTAGGCACTATAAAGTGCTGTAGGTTCCTTTTGGTAACTATTGCGCTCGAACAGCGCGCCGTAATGTAAAGGAATTGTGAACATGGCTGCACCGACACTCGAAGAACTTCCCGCCTGCCCCGTGGAAACCACGCTTTCGCTCATCGGGAACAAGTGGCAGGTACTCATCCTGCGCGACCTCAACCTGTACGGCACCATGCGCTTCAAGGAACTGCAACGCTCCATCGGCAAGGTGTCGCAGAAGGTGCTTACGAGCAACCTGCGCACGATGGAAGATACGGGCCTCGTACACCGCGAGGTGTATGCCGAGGTTCCCCCGCGCGTGGAGTACTCGCTCACCGAAACGGGCAAGACCCTGAAGCCCGTCCTCGACGCCATGTGGGCCTGGGGCGAAGGCTACAAGGAATCGTTGAAGAAGTAGGCGCTTAGCGAACGCCGCCTACTCGGCGGAATCGAGCATGGCCTTCAGCTGATCGGGCGACAGGTAGTGACGCCGGCCGCAGAAGTGGCAGAACACCTCGGCCGTTTCGTCCTTGGCGACCATGTCGGCAAGCTCTTCCGCGCCGAGGGCCATCGTGGCACGCGCCGCGCGCTCTTCGTCGCAGCCGCAGTGAAACTCAACTGGCATCGACTCGAGCTCTTGGTAACCAAGACCGTCGAGCACCCGCTCGAGCAAGTCGTTCGGCAACGCGCCTTCCTTCAGCACGTCGGTCACCGACGTCATGGATGCCAGGTTGTGCTCGATGGTTTCGGCGACTTCGTCGATGCAATCGGGCATGAGCTGCACGATGAACCCGCCAGCGCACTCCACGTTTGACTCGCGGCCGACGAGCACGCCCAGACCGACCGACGTGGGAACCTGGTCGCTGATCGCGAAATAGTTCGTCAGGTCTTCGGCGATCTCGCCCGACACGAGCTCGACCCTGCTGGAATACGGCTCGGTTCCCGGCAGGTCGCGAACGGCGGAAAGCGTTCCCTTCCCCACCGCGCGGCCGACATCGAGCTTCCCGTCTGCACGCAGGGGCAGCCACACGTGAGGCTCGGCCGGAAAGCCCTTCACCTGCCCCTCGCAGTTCGCCGTTACGGTCATCGCGCGGATGGGGCCATCGCCCTTCACGATGAGCGTGATAAGCTCGTCGGGTTCCTTGAACATCATGCCCATCATGAGGGCGCCCATCATCAGGCGTCCGAGCGCCGCCGTCACAACGGGTGCGGTGCCGTGATTGTCGCGGGCGGCCTGCACGATGCCGCGCGCAGAAACGGCGAACGCGCGCACCATGCCATAGGCGGCCGTCCCGCGCACCATGTGGTCGCCCGAATGGGCCTTCGCATGTTCGAAGTCGATGATGTTAGCAGTCATGCACGCGATTGTACCGCAGCGAAAGGCGCTGCGAACAACCGCAGTCTTCTTCGCCATCATGCGGTAACCCTGCATGTACAATGAGGTCATCATATCGACTCGTTGAAAGGTGCAGCCATGATCAAGCTCAAGGATTGCCTGTACGACGGATCTTCCAAGTTCAAGCTCTTGAAATACCCCACCAACGCCGGTGTCGAGAAGGCGAAGCGCGAAGAGGTGGAAGCGTTGATGGCCGCCAACAAGGAGCGCATGGCGCAGCTGCAGGACATGCTGTACGCGCAGGGCAAAGAGGGCGTCATCGTCATGATTCAAGCGATGGACGCCGCCGGCAAGGACGGCACGATCAAGCACGTCATGAGCGGCCTGAACCCGCAGAGCATCGAAACGTACAGCTTCAAGCAGCCGAGCAAGGAAGAGCTCGCCCACGATTACCTGTGGCGCGCGTACTGCCACCTGCCGAAGCGCGGCAACATCGGGCTGTTCAATCGCAGTCACTACGAGGACGTGCTGGTCGTGCGCGTGCACGGCCTCTGGCATGGCTACAACATGCCGGCCCGCTGCCTGGAAATGGACGAGAAGGACTTCTTCGCCCAGCGCTACCAGCAGATCGTGAACTTCGAGGACCACCTGTTCCAGAACGGCTACCGCCTGGTGAAGCTGTTCTTGAACCTGAGTCCCGAAGAGCAGAAGAAGCGCTTCCTCGCGCGCATGGACACGCCCGAGAAGAACTGGAAGTTCTCGGCTGGCGACCTCGACGAGAGCGATTTGTGGCCGCAGTACATGGACGCCTTCGAGGAGACGATCGGCGCAACCGCGACCAAGGACAACCCGTGGTACGTGATCCCCGCCGACCAGAAGTTCGTCGCCCGTTACCTGGCGAGCGAAGCCATCCTGAAGGCGCTCGAAGATTGCGACCCCCACTACCCCGAACTGAGCGAAGACGAGATCGCCGCCATGGAGGCTTGCCGCCCGCGGCTTTCGTAAATCTCACGCGAAAATGGCATTTTGACGAGGGAATGCGCGCTCGCCCGCGGATTCCCTCGTACTTTTCCCACGATTTGTTGCATGCGACCGCTGGCACCCGACGGCAATCGTACACAAAGCCCTCAACATGTCGTTTCAGCTCGTGATTCTCGAGGGCGGTACGCACTTCCCCGTTTTCTTGGCGGCGCGAGTTTCGTGTAAAGAGACAACGCCTTTTCGAAGCATAGATAGTGAAAGGGCGGTAGCTATCCGAGCGCAATGGAGCCCTAACGCGGCTCGCACAGCTCGATGGACAGCTGAAGGTAGAGCATTTCCCGTGCGTTGCCCCAATCCAAGCCGGTAAGCTCGCTGATGCGCTTGAGCCGGTACTTCAACGTGTTGAGGTGCACGTGCAGCCGTTTTGCGGTTTCCACTTGATTGAACCCCGAAGCCACGTAGGCTTTAAGCGTTGTAAGCAAATCCGAATGCTTGCCGGCATCGTATGATTCGAGCACCATGAGCGCAGGATGCAGCAAATCACCCGCCGACGGGTCGCTGCGAAGGGCGTTTAACAGAAACGGGAACGCCAAGTCGCGGCAGTAACGGACCTCGGGTTGGTCGGTGGAATCGCAGGCAAATTTAGCCTGGCGATATGCGACGGGCGCCTGCCCGAAATCGGCGGCGGGCATGGAGACCCCGATTGCCGCATGGGGCGCTTTGGAAAGCGGCAGCGAACGGCTTACGAGCAACCAGGTTCGCTCTTCCGCAACGATGATCGCAGTCATGTCGTCCATGTCGGCGGCCACGCACGGAATCGACGAGGCCATCACTTCGCGGGCGAGAAGCGCGCTTTGGGTCCGGTTGCGCACTGACAGGCTGCGCACGAGCAACACCTGGTATTTGTCGGGGTTGCCCAAAGTCTCCAACAGCCTTCGGCGCGTCTCCTCGGTTACATCCTCGCCCTTCAACAGGGACTGGACTGCGTACCGCACCGACTGATGAGGAGACGAGAGGTCGACGAATTCATATGCCTGGGGGAAATAATCCAGAAGGAAGGATTCGACGCACAAGGCGAGCTTGACGTGGCTTTCGCTTTCGGGGAAGCACATTACGAAGCCTATGGGCTCGCGGTCGATCACCAGGTACGCGCATACCGCCGTTTCACCGCGCGGACCGTGGGTGACTTGCGGACGAGCCGTCAGGTCGTGCACGGGATTGCCGGCTTCGTCGACTATCTTCGACCCCATGATGTCTTCCACGAAACCGCGCCTGGAGGAAATTGCGCGGCGCGCATGGGCGTCTGGCACGCTGTCTAAATGCGACCCGCCCAGATAAGAGCCGTCCAGCCCGAATACGAGAAGCGGGTCGCGCAGCATCTCGCCGGCGATTTCGGCCATCTCGGCTACCGTGACCCGTTGCGCGGCTGCTTCCATGAGGCGATGCTCGATGTCACCATAGAAATCGAATGCGGAAAGCACCTCGTTCAGCAGCTCCTCTTGGGTCGGGCCCTGGCACAGGATGTGGCTTCGCCCGCTCGCGAGGATGACCGCGTCGGCATAGCGCGGGTCGCGGATGAAACCGGCAGCAGCGCCGATGTGAACGTACTCAGTCGAAAGCTTATCTTGCCGGCCTGCGAGGAAGCGCATCCCCTTGATGCTTCGCGCATCGGATTGAATCTCGCTCTGCACGCGGTACTTTTCCAGATACGCTTCTATCATTGACATGCTGAGCTTCATGGTATTTGTCCATTCTGGCTAAATTTGATTCGTTGTGCTTCATGATAATCGTTTGCGATGGATATACAAATAGCGTATCGACCTCTGTATTATCTGCAGCAACGCGGGGTTTTACTGGAAGAATGCTCAGCGACGAACATGTATGAATTTGTTCTTTCGACACAATCGCGCCAAGGCAAAGGGCATGCCTTTCCAGCAAGACCCAACGAGATCGCGTTAACGGCAACGGCAAACCGCTACAGAACGGAGCGCATCATGGCTGAGCAACCGCAATTCGATTTCAAGTCCAACTACCTGAACTTCCTGAACCACAAACCCACGACGCTTATCCCCAACAGCTTCGTGGGCAACAAGGTCATGGGCTTCGGTGCCATCAACGGCCCGGCGATCGAGAAGGGCGCGCAGTTCGGGGATCATATGGACGGGTTCGGCAACAGGTGGGAATACCCCTCATCGGGCGGCGGTGCAGGCGTGCCCGACGTGACCTTCATCCCGCTCGACGACATATGCGAATGGCGCGAGCAGGTGACCATTCCGAATCCTGCTGAATTCGACTGGAAAGCCAGCTATGCGATGGAATGCCAGATGATCGGCGAGCCGAACCGCGACTTCGAGACCGTCGACTTCGGCTTCGGCAACGGCGTGTTCGAGCGCCTGGCCGCGCTGATGGGCTTCGAGGAGGCGCTCATCTCAATGGTAATGGAACTCGAGGCGACCAACGAGCTGTTCACGGCCATCACCGACTACAAGGTCGCGGCACTCGACTACATCATCGACGCCTACCACCCCAACACCATCACGTACTTCGACGACATTGCCACCGAGAAAGACCTCTTCATGTCGCCCGAAACGTACCGCGAGCTCATCAAGCCCCACCACAAGCGCTTCGCGCAGGCATGCCTCGACCGCGGCATCATCCCGATCTACCACTGCTGCGGCCATGCTGAGGCCTTGGTCGAGGACTTCATCGACTGCGGCTGGGCAGCATGGAGCTCGGTTCAGGTCAGCAACGACATCGAGAGCCTCATCGTGAACTACGGCGACCGCATCGGTTTCGTCGGCGGATTCGACTCGAATGGCGCAGTTGCGCAAGAGGGCGCTGACCCCGCGGACATACAGGCCGAAATCAGGCGCTGCCTCGACACGTACGGCAAGTACCACAAGGGCTACTGCTTCTTCGGGTTCCGCTACCCGAACTCGCTCGATCCCGCTGTCATCGGCGCGTACATGGCGCCAATCGTGGAAGGGGCCACGCAGTACGCCTTCGAGCTCCTCGCCGCGTAACGCAAACCACGCGCAGTGGCCCGAAGGGATACCCCCTCTTCGGGCCACTTCATGAATCGCAGGTCGTGGCGGACTCATTTGGCAATCTCACGCGAAAATGGCATTTTGACGAGGGAATGTGCGCTTGCCCACGGATTCCCTCGTACTTTTCCCACGATTTGTTGCACGTGACCGCTGGCACCCGACGGCTTTCGTACACATAGCCTTCAACATGTCGTTTCGACTCGAGATTCCCGAGATTGGAACGCACTTCCTCGTTTTCCTGGCACGAGCGAAACAGGTACCAGGTACCTGTTTCGCTGTCATGTCGCACCTTCCAGTGCGTGCTGCGCAGTAGAATAAGCCCATCATTCACTCGAATCGACGAGTAACCCGCCCGCGCGAGACGGCAGGAGACAGCTTGGGATGAACCGCTGCGAGTACGTCAACCTCAATAATCCGCTCTACATCGCCTACCACGACGATGAGTGGGGCAAGCCCTTGCACGACGACCGGGCGCTCTTCGAGCTGCTGGAGCTGGAATGCTTCCAGGCGGGGCTGTCGTGGGAATGCGTGCTGAACAAGCGCGAAGCGTTCCGTCGCGCCTACGAGGGCTTCGACCCCGAGCGCGTGGCGGCATACGGCGAGGACGACATCGCGCGCCTGCTGGCAGACGCCGGCATCATCCGCAACAAGCTGAAGGTGCGCTCGAGCGTCACCAACGCGCAGGCCTTCCTGCAGACACAGCGAAAGTTCGGCAGTTTCGACGCGTACATCTGGGGCTTCACGAACAACGAGGTGCTGCACATCGACTTCCACGCCGAAACGAGCTCGCCGCTTTCGGATGAGATTTCGAAAGACCTCAAGCGGCGCGGCATGAAGTTCGTGGGCACCACGGTAGTCTACTCGTACCTGCAGGCCATCGGCGTCATTAACGCCCACTCACCCGCGTGCGACCTGTACGAGGGCGGTGAAACAGGTACCAGGTACCTGTTTCACACGCTGATGCGGAAGTAGCGGTCGAGCGCTACTTTCTCGGGAGTGAGGCGGAAGTTCGCCTGCCAGATCTCGACGTCCTTGACTTGGGCGGCGTCCATGTCGCGCTTCACCTCGTCGTAGTTGGTCGACTTCTCCACAACCTCGAAACCGGGATTGTCGTAGATGAAACATGTCAGGAAGATGGCGCGCTGGTGGTCGGCGAGCGATTTGGCGAGCTCGCCCACATGGCGCTGCATGCGCCCAGTGGAACTGAAGGGCGTCACTTTCTTGGTCTTCACCCATTCGGGCACGTTGACCTGCAGGTGCTGCAGCGGAGTCTTCACCTCGAGGAACACGTCACCCACGAGGAAGTCGAGCTTGCTCTCGCCCAAAAAGACCTCACGGCGCACATCGTCCTCGTGCCCCGCGCCGACGATGTCCGCGAAGCCGCCATTGCGCAGGAAATGCTCGACGTAGCGGTTTGCTGCATTCTGGTTGATGCCGATCCACTGCTTGCCCGCATCCTCAGGACGCGCGAGCGACACGGCCTCCACGGTGCCTGCCGCCTTGCGGCCCTCGCCCTTCGCAAGCGATACCAGGCACGGCCGCCCTGCAACATCGAGGTTGCCGATGCGCCCGGTCGTCGGACAGTGGAACGCCTGCTCTTCCCCGTCGAAGAGCACGGTCATGGTGAACTGGCTCTTGCGACGTACAATCACGCCCTCGGAAAGCGGCGGGTCGAACATGAAATCCTTCACAATGGTCCTCCTAACTGGCGAGGGTTATTTGAATCGCCAACGAAACCCGCCTCATCTCCTTGTATCGAGAAACCCTAAACGGTCGGCTTCTGTGATCTCGCGGATGACACGGCAGGGATTGCCGGCGGCAACAACGCCTGCCGGCACGTCGTGAGTCACCACCGACCCGGCGCCGATGACGGCCTCCTCGCCAATGGTCACGCCAGCCATGACCTTCACATCGCCCCCGAGCCATGCGCGGTCACCGATGACAACCGGCGCACCGACGCAAGCTCCGGCGATGCGCTCGTCGGCCACGAGGGAGTGGTTGACCGCGTAGATGCCCAGGTTTGGCCCCACGAGCACGTCGCTCCCGATGCTCACCGGGGCACAGTCGAGGATGATGGCGCCGAAGTTAAGGTAGGTGCGGTCACCGATGGAGATGTTGCGCCCGTACTCACAACGGAAGTCGGGTTCGATCCACACGTTCTTGCCCACATGGCCGAGCAGCTTCTCAAGCAGCTCTCGGCGCAGGACGACCTGGTCGTCGTCTGTGGCGTTGTACGCGCGGAAGAGTTTCTTCGCCTGCACGCGCATGCTGAAGAGCGCCTCCGAAAAGTCGTTGTACACAAGCCCCGCCTGCAGCTTCTCCCATTCAGTCATGCTTATCCTTCCGTCTGCCTCACTGAGCCATTCTATCCCCGAGCGGAACCGGCAGTAAGCTCGACTGATATGTTTGCCCGAACATTCGCGGCCGCAACCTCCTCGGATGCGCCTCTGAGACAGTGCTAAGCTGGCTGTAGCGTATTTCGCGAAACTGAAGAAAGGACGCCAGCGATGGCCGACGATGAATTGGTGGAAGCTTTCCATACCATGTGGGACGAGTTCCCTGGAATGGCACGGCTCATCGACGACCAGCATAACGTCGTGGCGGCCAACCCCTTCGCCGAAGAGCGCGGATTCGTACCGGGGGCCGTGTGCGTGAAAATGGGCGACCCCGCAATTCACCGCGGATGCAAGCATGCGAAGATGTTCGAAACCGGCGAGGCGCAGTACGACAACGTCATGCCCGACCGCATCCGCGGCTGGATGCCCGTGAAAGGGCACCCGAACCTGTGCGTTCACTTCGCGATATCCATCCCGGAAGAGTAATGAGTAGCAGGACGTTCCTCCTACTCATTTTCAAAAGACGTAGCCGAAGCCGAAACGCCCTGCGAAAATGAGTAGGAGGAACGTCCTGCTACTCATTCCCGCTACTCATTCGTCACCTTCCTTTCAGGCTGATTAAAGGCTTGGCTTCCACAATGGGTTCATGACAACGACCGTTCCCGACCGGAAAGGAGGTCGGATGTCATGAACACCGTAGTGATCATTCCCACAATCGACCCGGACGAGCGCATCCTCGCGCTCGTCGATCAACTGAAGGATCGGGGCTTCAACCGCTTCATCGTCGTGGACGACGGAAGCGATGCAAGCTGCGATGCCCTGTTCGAAGCGCTCGAGCAAGGTGGCGTGCGCGTATTGCATCACGGCACGAACCTCGGCAAGGGCGCGGCGCTGAAAACGGCGTTCGCGGCCGTGCGCAACCTGTTCCCCGAAGCCACGCACGTCGTGACCGTCGACGGCGATGGCCAGCACCTCCCTGCCGACGTCGAGCGAGTGTGCCGCGTCGCGGACGGACACCACGACCACGTCGTCTTGGGCGTTCGCGACCTGCAAGGCAAGAACGTGCCCGCGAAAAGCCGCATCGGCAACGCGTTCAGCTCGGCGTATTTCAAGTTCGACACGGGGATAAGCTGCCCCGACACGCAAACCGGGCTGAGGGCCTTCCCCACATCGCTCATCCCGTTCGCCTTGTCCGTCGACGGAGCGCGCTACGAATACGAGATGAACTTCCTCACGGCAGTCGCCAAGGAAGACATGCCGCTTGCCATGGTACCGATCGATACCGTATACGAGAATGGCAACGCAGGATCCCATTTCTCGCCCGTGCGCGACTCGGTTCGCATTTACAAACAGTTCCTGCGATTCGCGGGAAGCTCGCTTTCGTGCTCGCTGGTCGACCTGGCCTTGTTCGCGCTCATCTCGTCGGTGTTCAACCTCGGCACAGCGGTGCTCGTGACCCTGGCAACCGTCATCGCCCGCGTGGCCTCGGGCGCGCTGAACTTCACGCTGAACCGCGCATGGAGCTTCTCGGATGCCGGCAGTCAAAACGGGGCCGTTCGCAAACAGGCGATGCGCTACGGCGTCCTGTTCGTGGCGCAGATGATGGCAAGCGCCCTTTTGGTCACGCTGCTGTCGTGGATGCCCTTGCCGCTCGTCGGCGTGAAGGTGCTCGTCGATGGAACGCTCTTCTTCGCAAGTTACTTCATCCAGCGCAACTGGGTGTTCAAGAAAACGCGCCGTTCGCAGGCGATTATCGTGAAAGGGGGCGACTATGCGAAAGGAGCAGCACGCAAGCCGATCAAAGCGGCATAGCAACGCATGGGTGTACGCTGCGTCGGGAATCTTGGCGCTGTTCACCGTGCTCGTGTTGCTTGACACGTTCGCCATCGCTCGCGTGCAGCAAACCGCCATGGCAGCTGACTATTCCAGCATCGTCACCGTGCAAGAAAGCGGAAGCGCTGCCGCAATCACCGAATCGGATGCCGGCACGCAAATCGGAGCCTACTCCGATGACAACATGACGATAACGGTGTCGAAGGTCCGCGCGTACGACACCGATATCTACGTCGCCGACGTGCAGGTGTCGAGCGCAGCCTACTTAAAGACCGCGCTGGCCCAGAACTCGTTCGGACGCAACCTAAAGGACACGACGTCGAACATGGCCGAGCAGGCCGATGCGGTCCTTGCGATTAACGGCGACTACTACGGGTTCCGCGATTACGGCTACGTGCTGCGCAACGGCGTGCTGTACCGCGACACGGCGGCCGACGGAACCGATGCGCTCGTGGTGTACGGCGACGGAACCATGGCGGCAGCATCGCAAGACTCGACTACCGCCCAGCAGCTCAAGGATGCGGGCGCATGGCAGGTGCTCTCGTTCGGCCCCGTCCTCGTGAGCGACGGCCAGATCGCCGTGACGGCAAACGAGGAGGTCGGCCAATCCATGAGCAGCAACCCACGAACGGCAATCGGCATGGTAAGCCCGCTTCACTACGTTGTCGTGGTGTCAGATGGCAGGACCGGCGACAACGAGGGGCTTTCGCTGTACGAACTGGCGCAGGTGCTCATCGACAACGGCGCAACGTTCGCCTACAACCTGGACGGTGGCGGATCGACGACCATGTACTTCCAGGGCGAGGTGCTCAACAACCCCACGAGCGGCAACCGCGACGGAGAACGGAAGGTGAGCGACATTGTCTACTTCGGTTAGAGCCTTCGAAAGGCGCCGGCAAACAACCGTCGGCGCCACGCATCTGAAAATTGCGAAGCGCTATCTAATAGCAGCTGCAGGATGCGCGCTGTTCGCGTTCATCTACGCACAGTTCAGCCACGGCGTGTACAGCCCCTTCATGACGTTCATGTTCGCGATTCCGCTCATCGGCGGAGCGTTGCCCGCCCTCGTGGGGCATCTTGCGAAAGCGCAGCCGGTTCCGCGCCTGACGCGCCAAGCCTGGGCGCTTGTGATCGCCTGCTTAACCGTCGCAAGCTGCTTGCGCGGCATCTTCGAGATAGCCGGCACTTCATCAGCATTCCTCTGGGTGTACCCGCCAGTTGCGCTCGTGTTCGCTTTTATCGCCGTTGTTACCTTGCTGCGTCAGCGAATTGGGTAATAATTGCACAAAATTGGCTCTATTAGGTGAATTGTGAAAGTGTTTTAGCATATCCTGCGCCATCGTGGAAAGCGCGACCAGGGACAATGCTTAAAGTGCCCTGGCTATTGTTCGGTTATTACGGCTCCAATTCACCTAATAGAGCCAATTTTGTGCAAAAAGCCTTGAAATTCCTGACCGAGCGTCAGCAGAACAGAGATGGCGGCCACACCACCAGCCTTGTTGGCGCCGTCTCCGAAACACACTCACCGCCGAACGCCGGCCGCATTAGAATGTGACAAAACAATGCGGCGATACGGCGGGAGAACGCGATGGATTCAACGGACAGCACCCAGCAGAAGCAGGGCGTCAAAGGCTTCCTTGAGCGCAAAGACATCGAGATAAGCTTCCAACGGTATGCGATCGACGCGCTGTCGGCGATGGCGCAAGGCCTGTTCGCATCGCTGCTCATCGGCACGATCTTCAACACCATCGGCAACCTGACGGGACTCGCGGCCTTCAACGACATCGGCGCGTTCGCGACCGCAGTCGCAGGACCCGCCATGGCGGTGGCAATCGGATATGCGCTGAAGAGCCCGCCGCTCGTGCTGTACTCGCTCGTGGTCGTCGGCTATGCCGCGAACTCTGCAGGCGGCGCCGGCGGGCCGCTTGCCGTTCTGGTGGTGGCCATCGTGGCCGCCGAGCTGGGAAAGGCCGTCTCGAAGGAAACGCGCGTCGACATCCTGGTCACACCCGCTGTCACGGTGGGCTTGGGGTGCGCTTTGGCTATGGCCGCCGGTCCCGCCATCGGCGCCGTGGCCACGGCGATCGGCAGCTTCATCATGTGGGCGACAGAACTGCAGCCCTTCCTCATGGGCATCCTCGTGTCGGTCGTCGTCGGCATTGCCCTCACGCTTCCCATATCGTCGGCGGCGATTTGCGCGGCTCTGGGTCTGACGGGGCTTGCAGGCGGCGCAGCGCTTGCCGGCTGCTGCGCTCAGATGGTCGGCTTCGCGGTCATCAGCTTCCGCGACAACGGTTGGGGCGGCGTCGTATCGCAGGGCATCGGCACGTCGATGCTCCAGATGGGAAACATCATGCGCAAACCGGCTATTTGGGTTCCCCCGATCGTGGCGTCGGCCATTTGCGGGCCCATAGCCACCTGCGTGTTCGCCATGCAGCAAAACGGCCCGGCCATCGCGTCGGGCATGGGCACATGCGGACTCGTGGGCCCCATCGGCCTGTACAGCGGTTGGATTGCTGACGGTATAGTGCCAGGGCCCATCGAATGGCTGGGTATGGCGCTTGTCTGCGTGGTGCTTCCCGCGCTCATCAGCTGGGCCGTGGCCTTCGCCATGCGCAAAGCCGGCCTCATCGCCGATGGCGACATGAAACTCGATTAGCAGAAGCTACGCTACTACTTCTTCTTCTGCCAAGCCTTCGCTTCGCGCTCGCTGATGGGGCGGATATCCTCGCCCTGGCCATAGGGGCTGTCAGCGCCGCCGAGGCCCCAGAGGAAGAACAGGCCGCCCTTGGTCTTGTAAAGCGTCTCCTCGTAGCCGGCCGGATCGCCGTAGTAGCTATAGGCGCGATGACCGATAGCCTCGGCCGTCTTGGTGTCGTACACGTGCTTCTTGCCTTCGAAAACCTTCGTCTTGCGCATGACTTCCTCCTGTTTCAGCCTTATACGCTGTCTGTTGCCTATGATTCTAAACGCAAAAACATAAGCATTTCAACCACACCACGAAGCCTGCAGACATGAACGGGCGATTCAGGCGCGTTTCCGACCCCAGCGTGCCGAGCGTTCGAATGACCGGCGAACGCGACGGCTAACCCGTTTTCGCATCGTACACGTTGTAGACCGTCGCTCCCCCGATGACGAGCACTGCGCCGAACAGCGACAGCGGGCCGATCGTCTCGCCGATGACGATCGCCACGATAATCGGGTTCAAAATCGGCTCGATGGTCGACAGGAGCGCCGCGGCAACCGGGCTCACGCGGTCGAGGCCCATCGACAGGAAGATGTACGCGCACCCGACTTGCACCACGCCGAGCACCACGACGGCAAGCAGCGTCGTTACCGCGAAATCGGTTTCCTGCAGCAACGTGGGCACGCCGCATACCGCACACGCCAAAAACGACAAAAAAGCCGCGCTCTCGAAATCGCAACCCGGCATGCGCTTGAGCAAGAACACGCCCGCATATGCGATACCCGACACGATGGCGATGACGTTGCCCAGCAGGCCGTCGGGCGTGAGGTCGTCGAAAAAGAAGCACACGATGCCCGCGACGATGACGGCGCATGCGGCGATGGCGGCGCGGCGCGGCCGCTCGTGCATGAACACCCACATGATGAGAATGAGCCACACGGGCATGGTGAACTGAAGCACGATGGCGTTCGCCGCGGTCGTCAGCTTGTTCGAGATGACGAACGTCTGCAGCATGGCGAAGTTGATGAGCGCGCCGATGGCCGTGGGCCCGTTCAAGACCAAGCGCTTGCCCTGCACCCGCAAGAACGCGTACAGCACGCCAGCCGCCAGGATGCTGCGCGCGCCGCTGATGGAAAGAGCGTTCCAGTCAATCGATTTTATCAGCACGCCAGCAAGGGCAAAGCAGATCGCGGAAATCAGCACGTACACGTAGCCGGCGGCGCTCTGAGTGCCCTTGCGGGGCGAACGCGAATCGACGGCCATTGTGCATCCTTCCCAAAACTGAACTAACTTGCCGCTCCATCTTACAGCGGCATGCTCTGACGCTACAATGGAATCATAGTGAACCAAAAGGGAGTCTCCTCTTTGGTTCAGCAGAAAAAGAGGGGGAACCATGAGCGAAGAGCTGTACCAGCCGCTGCCGGATGTTGAAGCATACCTCGCGCGCATCGGAATCGACCAGGTGAAGGAGCCGTCGCCCGAGTTCCTCGACGAGCTCATCTACGCGCACCAGACCCACGTTCCGTTCGACAACCTCGACGTGTACGCGAAAGGATTGAACCCGTCGCTAGCCATAGCCGACCTGTTCGACAAGATCGTCGTCCGCAAGCGCGGCGGCTACTGCTTCGAGATGAACGCGGCGTTCGGAGCGTTGCTGAAGGCGCTTGGCTTCGATGTGCGCCCCTGTATGGCGCGCGTGCTGCTGCGCCCGATTCCCTACCCGCTCATCTCGCACCGCGCGAACTTCGTTACCATCGACGGCAAGACATACCTTGCCGATGTCGGCTTCGGCGGGCCCATGGCACCGTTCGCGCCGCTTGTGGAAGACGGCGCCACCCGCACCGAAGACGGGCACACCTTCACCCTGCACCGCTCCGCCCACAGCTGGTGGGACGTCGGCTACACGGGCAGCAAGGAGGAAGAGCGCATCGTGCTGAGCGTGTGCGCCCTGCGCGTCGGCGAGGAAGACTTCATCCCGCTGTCGTTCTACCAGGCGCAATTCCCCGAATCGGTGTTCAGGCTTAACCGCATGGCCAACATCAAGACCGAAGACGGCGCCTACGACCTGCGCAACATGACCTACACCGAGTTCCGCGGCGGCGAGAAGACCGTGCGTGAGCTGGAAAGCGAGGACGAGGTCACGCGCCTGCTCGAGGAGAAGTTCGGCATCGTGCTGTAGGGGCAGCAATAATCAATTACCTCCGAGGTAATTGATTATTCGGCAATCGCAATCGAATCCGAGAAACGTTGTGCCAAAAGCCATTGAGGCGGCTTTGGCTAATGTGTATCATTTTCCCCAACGTTTGCACAGCTTCACGTGGAAGGCGAGACTCGTGGCAGAAGTGGAAGACGGCAAAGCAGAAGGTCAGCCGCGGCTTTTCTCCGCGGTGTTCATAATCATCATCGGCATAGCGCTGTTCAGCTTCATTTCGGGGCAAGGGCTCAACGCCGGCACGTCGGTGTACGTCGACCGGCTGGGCGGCACGGCGACGCTCGCCGGGTTCAGCGCAGCCGTGTTCTCGGCCGCCGCCATCGTGGGAAGGCTCGTGGCCGGCCCGCTGGCCGACACGCGCGGCAGGTTCATCGTCATGATATCGGGCGGCATCGTCATGCTCGCGGGCATGATCGGGGCTGCTGTGTGCGGCGACCTCGACACGCTGCTTATCTGGCGCACGCTGCAGGGCCTCGGCTTCTCGGCCACCACGACCGCCGCGGCGACGGCGGCGGCAGACGTGCTGCCGGTCGAGCGGCTCGGCGAGGGCATCGGGTATTACGGGCTGGGCCAGGCGCTCGCCATGTCCATCGGACCTGCGCTCGCCATCGCGCTCGTCGGAATCGACCCGCCTTCCACCCTGTTCCGCGGGTTCGCCATCGCCGCGGGAATCGTCATCGTGCTGTGCCTGCTCTGCCGTTACGAACGCCATCCTGAAATCCTCCCCGAAACGGCAACCTACCGCATCAACGCCGAGAAGAAAGCCACGAACACCGGCCAGCCTGGCGAAGCCGACAAGCCGAAGGAAAGCAGGCTGCGCGCGCTGTTCGTGCGCGAAGCGCTGGCAGGGGGCATTCCCATCTTGGTGCTGTCGCCCGCATACGGGTTCGGCATCTTCTTCGTGGGCTTGCTCGGGTCGACGATGGGTGTGGGCAACGCAGGCCTGTTCTACACGCTGTCCGCCATCTCGATGATCGCAATCCGCCTATCCTCCAAGGCGTTCATGGACCGCATCCTCCCCATCAAGCTGCTCGCCCTGGCCGTCGCAGCAGGGTTCATCTGCTTTTCGATGTTGCTCGCGACGTCGCTTTCGGTCATGGACGGCACCGTCCGCGACATCGTGTTCTACGCGGCCGGCATCTTCTACGGGCTCTGCCTGGGCGTGGCGCTTCCCGTGAACCAGACCGTGGCCGTGAAGAACTCGCCGGCTGATCGCTGGGGTGCGGCCAACGGGTTGTACTTCATGCTCATGGACATCGGAATCGGCGTCGCCTCCATCCTCTGGGGCATCACGAACGACAACTTCGGGTTCACGTTCACGCTCGTCGGCGTGCTCGTCTTCCTCGTGGCAACGCTGGTCGTGGCATATTTCGTGTACCCGCCTTTTGCCAAACGCCGGAAATAGCCCAAAGGGGATACTCCCCTTTGGGCTATTAGCGCGTGCAAACAGAAGAAGCGTGCTAACCTAAACATATGAACGTCACCGCATCGATGATCGAGTTCGTCCTGCAGAAGCAGGGCTTGAACGCATGCGTGCTCGGCAACGACGATTGCCCTGTTTCGACTGTGCGGGAAAACCGCAAGGGCAAACACGAGGCCGGCGTCCTGTACGTCTGCGAGGACGAAAAAGCCCCCACCCCGCCCAAGCGCAACACTGGCTATGCGTTGTTGGCGATCGCCGACGAATCCGGCGAATCGGCGCGTAGCGCGAAGCAGAAGCATCCCGAGCGCCCGCTGATTGAAGCGGCGTTTTCCGCCTTGCGTGAGCTCGATTTATGGGAATCGAAGCTGAAAGACGCGTTGCTGCAGCGCGTCCCCCTTGCCGAGTTCATCCGCCTCGGCTGGGACATGATCGGCTGCCCCATCGCGTACTTCGACCGCAACCTCATCGTGCTGGCTTCGTCAGAAGACTACTGGAAGCGCGACGACGCACCCCGGGAGGCGGGACTGCGCATCGCCGGGCAAATGCCCTCCGAGCTCGCCGTCGACTTGGTCGAGGACTTGGACTACCTGAAGGCCGCCGAGCGGCACGAGCCGTTTTACTACGAGAACACGCAGAACCGCATCTTCTATGGCGTGAACACGTTCGACGACGGCGAGTACCTCGCTCGCCTCGTCATCTCGCTTCCCGAAGGCACGAACCGCCTGCACCCGGGCCAAGAGCAGCTCGTCGCGCTGTACCACCGTTACCTCGACGACCTGTACCTACACTACGCCGGCAACGTCGATGTCGTGTCATCGCAGAACGACGCGCTTCACGAACTGGTGAGCGCCCTGCTGCTCGAAGGCAAGCAGACCGCCCCGAGCGAGATGACAGGCGTGCTCAGCGCGTTCGGCTGGCGCGAGCGCGACGATTTCATGGCCGTGAAGCTCGTGTTCTTCGAGGGCGTGCACTGGGACACGATCTCGCTGTACCTGTGCGGCCTGCTGGAACGGACCATGGCGGCGAGCTGCGCGTTTCCCGTCGACCGCGAGATCGTATGGCTGGTGAACCTGTCGCGTTCTGCCTGGGCATACGAAACGCGCGACCAGCAGATCGAGCGGCTCGTCGAGGCGTTGGTTTCCATCATGCGCGATTATGCGTGCAAGGCCGGGCTCAGCGACGTGTTCGCGCAGCTGACAGACGCGCACGACTACTATCGCGAGGCGGTGCGAGCCCTGGAAATCGGGCAGCGCCACGACCCGCATCACTGGTATTACCGGTTCAGCGACTACGCGTACCAGTACCTTTTGGCCAAGGACACCGAGGAATTCAAAGCCGAGCAGCTCTGCCACCCCGCCCTAACGGCGCTCGCGGCTTACGACGCTTCTCACGAGACGGAATACGCGCGCACGCTCGTCTGCTTTTTGCGCAACAGCCAGAACACGACGCACACCGCCGGCGAGCTGTACATCCACCGCACGTCGTTCACGCGGCGCATGGCGCACATGCAGGAAATCGCACCCGTCAACCTTGACGACCCCGACGAGATCCTGCACCTGCTGCTTTCTGCGAAGCTGCTGGGAATGTGAATGAGTCGCAGGAATGAGCAGCAGGACGTTCCTGTTACTCATTCTCAGTAAGCGAGACGGAGTTTGGAGCGCCCTGCGAAAATGAGTAACAGGAACGTCCTGCTGCTCATTCACGGTAATTACGCCTGCTTCTTCGCCGCCAGTTCCTGGGCATACGCGGCGGCACCGCCGATGATGCGGGGGTCGCGCATGTTGCCGAGACGGAAGCCCTGGAAGCCGTACGAGTGGCCGTACTTGCCGTACTCGTCGAGGCAGCGGTGCACCTCCGTGGCGATGATCTCGTCGGTCGTGTCCTCGCGGCCGGGCATGCCCTGGGTGTCGTAACCGCCCATGACCGACAGCTTGTCGCCGTACTGCTGCAAAATCGCGTGCAGGTCGTTGCTCGGCTGGGCGGACTGCCATGCTGCAGACCCCTCGTCGATGAGGTCGGGAATGATGTCGGTGCAGTAGCCGCACACGTGGATTTCGGGAATCATGCCGAGCGCCTTGGCGGCATCGTTCATGCGCGTATGGGCGGGTTTGATGAACTCGCGGTACACCTCGGGCGCCATGAACAGCGATTTCTCGGTGGCCACGTCGTCGTAGTGCACGTAGGCATCGGGCTTGATCCACTTCGCCACGCGCTCGAGCAACGCGATCTTGTAATCGGCGATGGCCTCGCACAGCGCCTTGGTGGCCTCGGGTTCCTCGTAGAACGCGCAGAGCGCCTCCTCGAAGGTGAGCAGGTGGGTCAGGCGCAGGAAGACCGAGTTCCAAGTGTGGTACTCGATGACCTTCTCCTCGCGGTTGCACAGCGCCAACTCCTGCTCGGCGAACTTCTCCCAATCGATGGCGTCGAGGTCGGGGAACTTCACCTTGTCTTCCCAATCGCACACGTTGTCGAGCGGCAGAACCTCGGGGTCGAGCGCCGCTTGGCCGATGGCCTCGCTCGTGTTCACCCACTTGTTGCCGAACGCGTCGTAACCGCCCTCGATCGGGCCGTTCTCCCAAGTCTCGCGGAAACTTCCCGTGATGGTGAAGTCGACGGCGAACGTGGGAATCCAGTCGACGGGCTCGTGGTTCAGGTATGCCAGGTAGTTCTCGCGGGGCGTCATCATGGGAAATCGACCTCCTTGTAGGTTCAACGCATCAGTATGAAGCGTGCTCACGTTAGAGTATATACGGCGAAATCAGAGTGAATAGCCGCTTTAACGAGCATTTCGTTGCATGCTATGCATCATTGTGATGCGTCTCTGTCGTTTTGCTCCGCAATGTGTCAAACTGACCAGGCAAGGTTGACGCACTGGGAGGCACGCTATGTTCGGAGAATGCCACGCGCACATCGCCATGGACGGCGTGGACTATGCCCGCGCGATGGCGCGCCATGCGAACGCCCCCGACGAAGCCCACATCCGCGCATGCTTCGAAGCGTACCGTTCGCTGGGCATCGATTTCATCCGCGACGGCGGCGATGCGTACGGCGTGTCGGAAGCGGCAGCACGCATCGCGCCTGAGTACGGCATCGATTACCGCACCCCCATCTTCGCCATTCACAAGAAAGGGCATTATGGTTCGATTGTGGGCCGTGCGTTTTCCGATATGCGCGAATATGCCGCATTGGTCGACGAAGCAGCAGCTCGTGGCGCCGATTTCATCAAGATCATGACGACGGGCATCATGGATTTCAACGAGTTCGGCCGCATCACGCACGCCGACCTCGCTGCCGACGAAGTGCGCGAGATGGCGCACATCGCCCACGAGCAAGGGCTCGCGGTCATGTCGCACACGAACGGCAAGCAGGCAGTGCTCGACGCCCTGGAAGCGGGCGTCGACAGCATCGAGCACGGCAACTACATCGACGCCGAATGCATCGCCGCTTTGGCAGAGTCGCGAACCTGCCTGGTGCCGACGGCGACAGTCGTGCGCAACCTCATGGGGCGCGGGTTGTTCGACGAGGACGTGCTCGCGCGCATATGGGAAGCGTCCCGCAACGTAATCGCAATGGCGCTCGATTCCAGCTGCCTCATCGCCATCGGCAGCGATGCCGGCGCGGTTGGCGTGCTGCACGGTCAAGGCACGCTCGACGAGCGCGCCTGCTTCGCAGATTCAGTCGCCGACAAGGAACGTCTCGACGCCCGCTTGCAAGAAGGCGAAGCGTTCATCCGCGCCACGTTCACCCGCGCATCTCCTCGCGGCTAAACGGTTGCGCAAGCTTGCCTTTCCTTCACGCGAAAGCTTGCGGAACTCAATCCCCGAACAGCTTGTATTCGGAAACGGACTTCTCGGGCTTACCTGCCGCCCATTCGGCAGCCGACTCGTCGACTTCCGCGCGGTACTCCGCATCGGAGAGGTAGCGCTCGCTAAACTCAGCGACAGAGGCGAGCGCGCGGTCGAGCGAACCGTCGAACTCGTCGCGCAAACGCATCTTGAACAGCCCATAGATGTCGCCCGGGTCGAAGATGCGCACCGAGCGGTACCGTTCGACGAGCCATGCGTGCAGGATGTCCGTCACTGTCGTGGGCGCGTCTGCCTGCGCTGCCTGCTCCTCGAGCGGAAGCCAACGCTGCTCGTACGGGCGCTGCTGCCCATCGCCGAGCGTGGAGGCGACGACGAGGTTGCGCACGCGGTCGGCGGTCGTGAGCGCCATACCCTTCGAGTTCAGGCTCTCGAACACGAGCTGCGGGCTATCCTCGGCGCCGAGCATGACGCTGGCGACCACGAGGTGCCCAAGGCCCTTGCGGAACGATCCCGCATCGAACCCGGGCTCTTCGGCTTTCTTCGCGAACAGCAGGTAGTTGTCGACGAGGCGCTCGGCAGGTTCTTCGGGAAGGCCGTCGCCGGCAACGAGCGCTTCGAGCGTGGCTCGGTCCATTTCCGACAGGACAAGCGGAGCAAGCGCGAACTCGCCCGGGCACACGGCGGAAAGGAGCAGCATCATGGTGGTCATGCGCTGCTGGCCATCGATGACGTCGACCTGCGTGAAACCGCCATGCGCTTCGGGGTCGTGCATGAACAGCACCATGCCCATGAAATGCTCCTCGCCCGCCTTCCCGGCGCGCATGATGTCGTCCCACAGCTCTTCGCATTGCCGCGAAGTCCACGAATACACGCGCTGGAACACGGGGATGACATAGCGGGTCTTCTCGGCGACGAGCACTTCGAGGATCGGTTGTTGGGTTATCTGCATGGCTGGCTCCTATCCATGAATGGGTTTTAGGAATGAGTAGCAGGACGTTCCACCTACTCATTTTTGCAAAACTGAGTAGGAGGAACGTCCTGCTACTCATTCCCTACCACTGGGGATCGACGCCGAAGTGGCGTTGGTAGTACTCGAGGCTTTCGGGATTGTCGAGCTTGGCGAGCGGACGGTCGGACACGCGCGTCTTGCGGCCGAGCTTCGCCCAGTCGGCGGACTTGTACTTCTTCACCGAGTGGTAGCGGTAGTTCTCGGCCCACACCATGCAAAACGCGTACAGCTCGTCGAGCAATGCGTCGACCGTTCCTTCGTACTCGTCTTCGCAGAAGCTCTTGAACGTGCTGAACGCCTGGGCGTCGCCGAGCTTGCGGATTTTTCTGAACCGCACCGCGAGCCAGCCCATGATGGCGTTGTTCAGCCTGATGGAACCAGGGTCGTCCCCGAACACACCCTGGATGGGCTGCCAGCACGTCTCGTACAGGCGCGCCTGCTCGCGGTGGCTTTCGGCGAGCAGCAAGTAGTTGCGCACGAGGTCGGCCGTCACGAGCGGCACGCCTTTCGAGTTCAGGCTCTCGAACACCTCGGGCGCCTTCTCGCGGCGGTCGAGCGCGATGGCTATGACGGTGAGCGCGTTGAGGCCCTGCCACAACTCGGCGGCGTCGAAGTTCTCTTCGCGCATATGGGCAGCGAAGCATGCGAGGTTCTCGCACACGCGCTTTGATGGGTTGGCGGGAAGTGGCCGGTCGAGCGCGATGGCCGCAAGCGTATCGTTATCGGCATGCGAAAGCTCAAGCTTCGGGGCATCACCCGCACGCAGGTAGGCGACCTTCAGGTCGTCGGCGCCCATGCCGAACAGGCTTTCCCCACGCTCGCGCAGGTAGTCAGCCATGGCAGCGATGATGAGCGAAACGGTCGTCAGGCGCTGCTGGCCGTCGACGACCGAGCGCTCCGCGGCTGCCCCTTCGCGCTCGTTAGCGTATATGAGCGCACCCGCGAAATGCGAACGGCGCGCACGGGCGGCGCGGAACAGGTCGCGCCAGAGTTCGTCGCACTGGTCGGCTTCCCACGAATAGGCGCGTTGGTAACGCGGCACCGCGAACCGGGCATCGGGCTCGCCGAGGAACTCGAGCAAGGGCACTTCCCAGATGATCATGGCTTCGTCCTTTCCAATAGCTTTGCCGCCATGAAGCGTAGCAAGCGTCACAGCCCTGAAAGGCTTCGTTCTCATATTCCGAACAGGTTGTCCGAATTTGTCCGAAATGCGACAATGCGGCAAACGGACGAGGAGGCTCCATGCGCGAATGGAAATACGACACGAACACCGAAGGCGCAGTGCGATCTGCGCTATTGGCTTTGCTTGCGAAGAAGGCACTGGCCGACATCACGGTGTCGGAGCTTGCCCGCGAGGCTCATGTCAGCCGCTCGACCTTCTACGAGCACTTCGGCAACCCGGCTGACGTGTACGACAGCATCGTGGACGAGTTCGCGGCCGACCTGTCCCCCATGATGGACCAGGTCGCCTGCACAAGCGAGATGAAGCCGAAGGGCGAGCCGTTCTGCATGCGCCTGCGCGACGGCGGGCCGTTCGCCCCCGCCATCGATGAGGACCGGTTCCTCAACGCGTTTCTTAGTCAGGGCAGCAACCTGGAAGGGCACGACCTCTACGGCATCCTGACCGGCGCGGGCTACACACCCGACCAGGCGCGCGCCCTGTGCGCTTTCCAGCTGGCAGGCTGCTTCACCGCCGCCCGCACGTCGCGCGAAAGCGCCGCCGGCTGGCAGGAAACCAAAGCCGCCATCGACCGCTTCATCCTCGGCGGCACCGCCGCCCTCCTCGCTGCTAAACGGTGACCTTCGCGCGAATGCCGCCGCGGAGGTTGGGCAGGCCTTGCACGGGGTCGAGGTTCCACGCCTCGCCCGAGAAGAGCAAGCCGTCGTTGTGCAGCTGCGCACCTGACAGGCCGTTTTCCAAACCCTGGGCGGTTTCGGGCTTCCACCAGCCATGGGGCACGCGGAGCGTTCCCTCGGGCTGCACGGCGTCGATATGAGCGACAAGCTCGACCGAGCCCACCGTGGTGCTCACGCGCACCCATGCGCCTTCTTCGACCCCGAGTTCGTCGGCATCGACGGGGTTGATGAACAGCAACGGCTCCGGTTCGAGCTCGCGCAGATGTGCAATCTGGTGATGGTTCGTGTTGTAGGACTTCGCGTCACGCGCGCCGGCGAAGATGATGAACGGGTACGCGCTTTCGTCGACGCCCGGCTCGCAATGCTCGACGTATGCGGGACGCGGGTCGATTCCCAGCGACTCGAACACGCTCGGGAGCAGCTCGACCTTGCCGGACGGCGTCAGGAACGAGCCGTGGGCTACAGCCTCTTTGCCAATTGCCGGCCGCACGCTCGCCTCGTCGAAGGGCGCGCCCAAAGGCGACAGGATGTGGTCGTACAGGTCGCGCTTCGTGTTCCACGGGAACGCTTCGCCCATGCCCATGCGGTCTGCCAGGCCCTTCAGCACGTCGTACCAGCCGCGGACTTCCCCACGGGGCTCGATGAACGCATGGCCGAACGTCGTTGCCGGGGCGACGTCGAAGACGGGCCCCATGAAGTCGCGCTCGAGCCACGTATCGCCCGGCAGCACGTAGTCGGCGAGCTGCGCAGTGGGTGTCATCCAGTGGTCGAACACCACGACGAGATCCTGGTTGAGCAAACCCTCGATGACCTGGCCTTGGTCCGCGTAGCTCATCACCGTGTTGTTGCCGACGGCGAAGAAGGCCTTCACAGGATAGGGCCCCTTCCCCGCCATCGCCTTGAACACGAGGTTCGGCGTTGCCGTCGCGCTGCAGCACATGATGTCGGACGGCTGCGAAAGGCCGATGCGCTCGAACGCGGGCCGGTACAGCTCCATAGCCTTGAAGCTCATGAGCGGGTACGCGTCGATGCCGATCTGCTTCGCCCTCTGCTCGGGGGAAAGCGCCGGGAAGTCGGCGATGTCGGTGTTGGACAAGGCGCCGATGCCGGGGCCGAAGACCATCTCGGACTTGTTCAGGAACCCGCAGATGGCGCGCAGGATGCACTGGCACTGCAGCATGGCGGTGGAATTGACGGACATGTCGCCCACCACGCCCCACGGGATGATGGCGTTTTCCGCTTGGGCGTACATGCGGGCGGTGCGGACGACCTGCTCGGGCTCGATGCCGCAAATGGAAGCGACCTTCTCGGGCGTGTACTGCGCCACCCAGCAGGCCAGCTCGTCGAAGCCGGTGGTCTGGGCCTCGACGAACTCGCGGTCATACAAGCCTTCGGAGATGATGACGTTGATCCACCCGAGGAGCAGGGCGGCATCCGTGCCGTAGCGCAGGGCGATGCGCTCGTCTGCGCGCTTGGCGGTTTCGGTCGTGCGCGGGTCGACCTCGATGAGGCGCGCCCCGCGTGCAAGCGCAGCGTTCAGCTTGTGGAACTCGACGGGCCAGCGCTCGGGTCCGCGATCTTGCCCGAAATACACGACGAGGTCGGCGGCGTCCCAATTCGGGCCCGTGAACCAGCCGTACACGGCGCGGTGGACCTGCGCGGTGTTGCCCATGCAGAGCAGCAACGGCGTGATGTAGTTCGGCGAGCCGAGGTGGTTCAGGAAGCGGCGCGTAACGCCGCCGATGCCGATGTTCAACGGCATTTCGGATGCGGCAACCGCTTCGGGGCCGTATTGCTCGACGACGCGCGTCAGCTTCTCGGCGATCTCGTCGAGCGCCTGGTCCCAGGAGATGTCTTCCCAAACGGGGTTCCGCTTCGTGCCGACGTTCTTCCGCGGGCGCACGATGCGGTCAGGATGGTCGACGTAATCGCGCCAGCGCACGGCCTTCGAGCACAGCGCCGGAATGGCGGGGTTCAAGGGACTCAGGTTAAGCTCGCCTTCGTCGCATGCCGCCGACAAAGGGCAGCTCCCATCGCAGAAGACGCACGTGGCGAACCTGCTCTCGCCGTTTTCCATAGCCCGACCCCCTCAAGTCGAAACCCATAAAACGGTGCTTCCTGGAATTATGGAGCTTAACACACGCCCAATCAAGCTAGCCCACTGGGGAGTATCCCCTTTGAGCTAGTATAATGACGCAGGAAGCCGATTGAGGAGGAAGTGCCTTGTACGACGAGGAGCGTCCTTACGACGTCATAGCGGACAACAAGGACCGCGCATATCGGCAGCGCACGTGGGACACCGCGAGCGGGCTTCAGGCCGTCGACGGCTTAACGGTGTCCGCATTCGCCCAGGAGGCTGCGGCGTCGTACATTTCCGGCGAATATGGAACGTCCGAGCTGAAGCAGGAACTCGAATCCCATTACGAGGGCGAGCAGTCTCGCCAAGCGGAAGCGGACATCGTCGCCGGGCGAATTGTCGGCATGCTGTCTGGGGCCGAAACCTCGACCTTCAAGCTCGCACCCGAAGCGCTCAGGCGAATTCACAAGCTGCTCTTCGACGGACAACTTCCCGACGTCCAGTGGGCTGGAAACTGGCGCACCGAGAACATTGCGAAGGCAGAGCCGGTTCTGGGTGGCAGAACGGTCGCCTATGGCGATTGGGAGATGATCTCCGATTTGCTCGCCTACGACTTCGACCAAGAGCGCGCGTTCCGCTATGACGACATTCGCGCTTTGGGCGAGATTCGCCACTTCGCCGACTTCATCGCAAGCATCTGGCAGGTTCACCCATTCCGCGAGGGCAATACGCGCACCATCGCCACGTTCGCGCAGATTTACCTCGCGCAATTCGGCATTGCGCCCGGAAACGACTTGTTCCGCGATAACAGCACATGGTTCCGCGACGCACTAGTGCGCGCATCGTATTCGTCCATCAGGGATGGCATCGAGGAAAACCCGGCATTCATCCGCGCCTTTTTCGAGAACATCATTATCGGCGCCGGCAACGACATCGCCTCGATGGACCTCAACCTGCACGGCGTTCGTGTGAGCAACACGCCCTATCGTCAACACTAAGAATCGAGACCCGCGATGGACGATAAAGAACAGAGCTTACGAGTCGACGAAGCCGAGGTGGCTCCCAAGGCTGTTGCTGAGAGCAAGGCCGACGAAAGCCCCAAAACGCACGCTGAGGGCGAAGGCCCCGGCAAGGTGCCCGATTCGCTTAAGGAAAACGCCGGCAAGGTGGCCATTGCGGCCATGCTCGCAACCAGCCTGACGGCGGTGCCGCCCAGCCAGACCGACTTCCCGCTTCCCGAGATGCCGCCCATCGTGCAGGTCATGGACCTGGGAGCCGGGGACCAACCGCCGGCGGCTGTTGACGACCAGCCCGATGACAGTAAATCGTCCATCTGGAAGAAGGTTCTCGAGATCCTGAAGTACGTGCTGCTGGCGCTGCTGCTCGTCGGAGTACTCGTGTTCGCGGGAATCAACGGATGCGCGTCGTGCGCATCCGGCCCGGTTGCCGCACCCACCGCCGCTGACGATTCCTCTTCGTCCGTTTCCGCATCGGCATCGGCATCGGCGGCAGCGTAACCTTTCGCTAGTTCTTTACTACGTAACCTGCCGCGCCAAGCGCCGCCATGGCAGCCTCGAGGTTCTCGGCTTTCACGAGAACGTAGTCGGTGTTGTACGTCGACACGGCGAAGATGCCGATTTCGACGTCAGCCAGCACACCAGAGATGCGCGACAAGATGCCCGTCAGCGAGAAATCGAGCACGCCTTCAATGCGGAACCCGCGCCAGCCGTCTTCACGGGCGATGGCATCGTCCGGCGTTACGCTCGTTTCGCATACAAGCGAAAGCTCCTCGTCGGTCTTGCCGATGAAGTAAAGCTCAGTGCCGTATACGGCCGCCGGCACCTCGCGCACCTTGCACACGCTCAGCTCTTGCTTCAGGACCTTTAGCTCCATGGGCTCACTCCGCGTTCTCGCTGTCATGTACGGATAGTGTAAGCGATTTGGCTTGTCATGAGACATCGACGATTTCTGACCTGGCCGTTTGATTGTCGGCGATGCGAAAATGGCATTGTTTTGGAGATGTGTAGCCCGATTCGCCTTTTCGCTCGCTCATTTCCCGCGTTTCTTTACGCCCTAACGCCTGTAAGTCCACGCAGT